>JAJBWD010000462.1:0-30592 GCA_032907345.1 Bacillota bacterium
AACAACCTGCCTGGAACCGGCACTTATTGTCATATGCAGATTTTCCGAAACTGTTTCGCCTTCCATAATTTTTGAAACAATGAGTAAGTCTCTTAAAGATGAATTTGTGCAGGAGCCTATGGCTACCTGATCAACCTTCAGTCCAGCCACCTCAGCTACTGTCTTAACCTTTCCCGGGCTGTGAGGCAGAGCTGCCATTGGTACCACTTCATCCAGGTTAATTTCCATTGTTTCATCATACCTGGCATTTTCATCAGGTATAATTTCTGTCCACGTATTTTCCCTTCCCTGAGCCTTTAAAAACTTTCTCGTAACTTCATCACTGGGGAAAATACTTGTGGTACATCCTGTTTCCGTTCCCATATTTGTAATTGTGGCACGATCCGGAACACTTAAGTTTTTAACTCCAGGTCCGCAGTACTCCAGCACCTTACCTACTCCGCCGTTAACATTTATGCGGCGCAGTACCTCAAGAATTACGTCCTTTGCAGAAACCCATTCCTGAAGCTTTCCGGTAAGATTAACGCCTACAACCTTAGGATATTTAAGTTTGAAGGTTTCACCTGCCATTGAAACAGCCACGTCAAGACCCCCTGCACCAAGTGCAAAGCAGCCGATTCCACCTGCAGTTGGTGTATGGCTGTCAGAACCAATTAATGTTTTTCCGGGACAGGCAAATCTCTCCAGAAAAAGCTGATGACAAATGCCATTTCCGGGTCTTGAGAAATAAATTCCATGCTTAGCAGCCACTGACTGCAGATAGCGGTGATCATCAGGATTTTTAAAGTCAGTCTGAAGCGTATTGTGATCTACAAAGCTTACACTCAGCTCAGTTCTCACACGGTCTATCCCTATAGCCTGAAATTGCAGGTAAGCCATTGTTCCGGTTGCATCCTGGGTCAGTGTATGATCGATTTTAATAGCTACTTCCTCACCTGCTTTCGGTATGCCTTCTGCAATGTGCTCCTTTAAAATTTTTTCGGTAACTGTGCCAGACATTTTAATTCCCCCTTATTCTTATATTTACAAAAAAACTACCCCTTAACATTCTGCTAAAGGGCATAATAAACCTTATAAAAAAAGATATAAGAAATATTTCTTAAAATTTTCATCACTACACCTACCTCTCGCAGCGTTTTTGATGAATTAATAAAGGCATGTCTTTTTACTTCTTTTGAAAGTTAATGAATTCTTTCCGTCATTACAGTTTCGGAACTACTTCAAGTTTCAATTAGTCTCCTTTTAAATGAAATCTAAAATAATTCATACCTTCATATGCTGAATACTACAATATATGCTGTATTTTCATAATTGTATTCTATATATCTGTAAATATGTGTTACTTTTTAATAAAATAATCATACTCTATAATTTATAGTATACATCTTTAATATCCCCAAGTAAAGGTTTACATTGTAAATTTTGATATATATGTTGCAATATCCCTGATAGTAATGACGGGATTTATGCAGAATCCAATTTTTCAATGCAGGACAATTTTGCATTTACAGGCAATCTTCAAAAAATTTAAAAACTCGCAAACAATATGTTTGTGAGTTTTTCTTATGGCAGGGGTACAAGGACTTAACCCTGACCAAGGGTTTTGTTATATAATAATTTATGCTGTCAATTACATCTTTTGTTCTAATACCTTGAAAAGAAACATTGATTATTGATATACCTTTACTTTCTAAATATATTTATGTATTTACCGAAGTTAAAGAATCGGCATATCTTTTATAATAAATTACTATAAGCTTGTCTATCTTCCTGCTGAGCTCCAATACTTCCTTTGAAGCAATCCCCTTTTCTTCAATAAGCTTGTTCAGCTTTTTCTTTAGCTCTTCCATAATGGTCCCCCATACTATTATAGAATAAATAACACATTTACCATTATATTACTTTATATATATGTATACAATGATAGTTTTTATTTTAACAAGAATATAGTGTAACAGGATGTTCTGCATTGAATAAAATATAATGTAAAATCTATTTGGGAGAATTATATGGATATTGACAAACAAACACGTCATGATGAACACTCAGACCATGAACATTCAGATGAAGATTATTCTTTTGATGACTGGAAAGGTATGCCAATGCACATGGGTTGTCCTTATATGAACACCTGCCCTTATATGAAAATGGGTAAATGCCCCTTTATGCAAGGGATGATGCCTTATAAACCAATGGGACGAGATGAATACGATTTTGAAGATGATTTTGAAGATGTATTTCAGGATGAATTTGATGAATTTGATGATGAATTTGATGACGCAATGGAAACAATCTGGCCTATGCATAGACCTAGATGCAGATGGCCTTTCCGTCCATGCTGGTATGGCGGACGCTGGCATTGCTGCCGCAGGCGCAGACCGAGACCAAGACCAAGACCAAGGCCAAGGCCATATTGAATGTACTAAAATATTAACCCCCCAGGTTAATTTTCAATGTCATTAGGTTAAGAAAGACTCACATCACAAAAATGCGGTGTGGGTCTTTTTTTACCCCAAATAGACCCCAATTCTCATTTAAGAACTTTATTCTGAAAAAACAAAAAGCTCACAAACCATTACAGTTGTGAGCTTTTCTTCTGGCAGGGGTACCAGGACTTGAACCCGAACCAACGGTTTTGGAGACCGCTACTCTGCCAATTGAGCTATACCCCTAAGACAAAATTTATTATATTATATTTTTTTCATAAAAGCAAGAGATTTATTTTCTCTCTAAAGGCTAAGAGGGGACTATATCCCCTGCTTAGCTTATTCTAAAGCCTGCTTCCTTAACCTTTTCTACAACAGCATCAAAATTATCAGCTTTTACCCTTACTACTATTTCCTTTACATCAGTCTTTACTTTTGGATCAATAACAGCAAAGCTTATTATATCGCCGCCTTCTTCTGATATTACCTTGGAAAGCTTTGATATCTGTCCCTTTATGTCATAGGCAATTACTGAAAGTCTTTTCCCTTTATTAAGCCCCAAAATTTCAGTAAATTCATTAAATATTGCTTTATGTGTGAGTATGCCATGGAATTTGTTATCTCTGTCCACAACAGCTATAAACGGTGTCATGTTCTTAACCAGGTAATTAGCGGCCTCTTCCACCTGGGCCATAGGAAATATTTCAGGTACATCGGTTTTCATTACCTTTTCAACAGGAGTATCTTCTACATAGCTTTCTTTTTCCAGGCACTCCTCAAAATAGTACTCATAAATTTTATCTTTTGATATAGAGCCATAGAACTTATCTTCATAAACTACCGGCACAGAAAGAAGATTGCTCTCCTTTATTATGTCTAATGCCTTTCTAATATTGTCCTTTGGAGATACTGTAATCAAAGAATTTTTTTCCATCATCAGACTTTTTACAAACATAATATTCCTCCTTATAACACTATATCACCATGTAAAAATCTAAAATATTTTAGATTTTTTTCAAGGGAATTAACAACATCATCATTACAGGGGAGTGAAATCTTCATGGTTTCCAAATTATTCAATTTGATAAACATTTCGTTATCTTTAAGTTCGCTGTCATCAGTATATAAAAATACTCCCTTTTTATCGCTTTCTTTATAATCTTTAGTACTTTGAGACTTAAGATTGTAGTAATCCGTAAATACCTTATATCTTTCATCTGGATAAATAAAAACATAACCTTTTAATTCTTTTCCAACTTCTTTTCCTTTTGCCAGATAGAAATTTATAAGCTTCACATATGTATTATAGTTTTTTTCATAAGCATCTCTATTCTTTGGGTCTAAATCCTGAACAGCATTTTTTATATTGAGTATTGCTATTTTCAGATTGTCCCCATTCAGGTAATAAAAGGGCAGATATTCTAAGCTTTTTACCTCAGTGCCGCCTCTTGTTACACAAACCTGATTTAATTTTATGTTTCCCGCCAGACTTATTATATCATTAGCAAAGGGTTCACTTACTTTACTGTTATATATGTAGGCATCGTAGTTTTTTATATTACTCTTCAGGTTTTCTGAAAGCTTGTATCCATTCTGCTGCTCCACATTGTTAAACATGATATCTACAGTTTTAGGATATGTGGAGATATTATTTATTATTTTATTAATCATTTTATCATTGACTAATACCTTAATCTCTTTATTTTTTACCTGAGTCTTTGCTGGAATTTTATCACTATTGTTTTTTACAAAAAAAGAAGCAATTACCAATAATACTAATAATAGTATCATTATTTTTTTCATAACTTCACCTCATATATATTCCAAAGGTTAATACCATTTTACTTATTTATTGAAAATATTGCAAATAAATTATAGGTTTTCTTTTTGTCTCCTTTATTATAAAATATGAATAGACAAAGAGGTGATTAACATGGTGTTCGAAGAAATCAGTGCTGAAGGTACTTTTAAACTGGGGAGAAAGCTTGGAGGGCTGCTTAAAGGCGGAGAAATAATCACGCTTAACGGAGACCTGGGTACCGGCAAAACAGAATTTACAAAAGGAATTGCCGCAGGCCTTGATATATATGATTATATTGTAAGCCCTACTTTTACTATTTTAAATGAGTATGAAGGGAGACTTAATCTAAACCATTTTGATGTATACAGAGTATACGATCCAATGGAAATAAAGTCCATCGGATTTGATGAATATATTTTTGGGGATGGCGTTTCTGTAATTGAATGGTCAGACCTTATAAAGGATATAATTCCAGATGATATAATAGACGTAAGGCTTTATAAGGATTTATCAAAGGGTCTTGATTACAGAAAAATTATTATTGAGGATAAAAAAAATAAACTTAATCTAAAGGAGCTATTATGAGAGTTTTAAGTATAGATACATCAACAGAAGCTGCTTCTGTGGCTGTAATAGAAGAAAATAAGCTTTTATGCGAAATAAATATTAATCACAAGCTGCAGCATTCGGTGATTTTAATGGAAGAGATAGATAAGACCCTTTCTTACCTTAAGATGTCTTTAGAGGATATGGATGGTTTTGTATTATCTAAAGGCCCCGGTTCTTTCACAGGGCTTAGAATAGGTGCTGCTGTAATTAAAGGTTTATCCCAGGGATCAGGTAAGCCATTTATTGCAGTATCCTCACTGGACGGTTTGGCAAATAATCTAAACTTTTCTGATGGGATTATAATTTCGATGATAGATGCACTAAGGGATAAAGTATATGCCAGATTATACAGTACAAAATCCGGTATGAAATATGAATCTGAAATAATGCTGATTGAAATAGATGAGCTAATAAAAATATCCGGGGCCTTCCCTAAAGTAACATTTATAGGTGACGGCAGTACTAAATACAAGGAAAGACTTAAGACTCTTCAAAGCGCCCGTTTTGCCGCTCCATCTCTTAATCTTTGCAGGGCCTCCTCCTTAGGAGAACTGGGTCTTAAGCTTTTAAGCGAAGGAAAAAGTGATGATATATTCACTTTTACACCACTTTACATTAATAAATCTTATGCAGAAAAATAACTGGAAAATAAGGAGAAAAACCATGCTTAATGTAATAATAGAAAATGCAACAAGGCTTGATACAGAAGACATTATGGAGATAAGCCGCCAGTGTTTTTCATATCCCTGGAGCAGAAAATCAATCGAAAACGAATTTGATAATAATCCTGCTTTCTATCTGGTTGCTAAGGTTAACGGAAAAACAGTTGGTTTTGGAGGTTTTTGGCTTATATTTGATGAAGCTCATATAACCAATATAGCGGTTCTTCCTGAATTCAGAAGGCTGGGCATAGGTTCCATATTGTTAAGGGCAATGTTTGATAAAGCTAAATCAAAGGAAGCCACTTCAATGACCCTGGAGGTTAGACGGTCAAACAGCAAAGCATTGGGACTATACTCCAAATTTAAATTTGTCAAAGAAGGAGTAAGACCTAATTATTATAATGAACCAAAAGAAGATGCTATTATAATGTGGAACAGAAGTATATAAAACAGCAGCTGTCTATAAATTATTTACAGGCAGCTGCTTATTTTTATTTTTGTTTTAGTATGGGGGATACCTTTTTATAAAGACTTAGTGTAATTATTGAGTGTACTATAGCTTTAACAGCATTAAACGGAAGTATTGCTAGGAAAATATATGTTTTCAAATCCTTAATCAATGGGTTTGCCTTAGCGGAAGCTCCAACTACTGCATCTAAATTCCAGCCTAAAACTTTTGCATATAGAGGCAGGAAAATATAAACATTTAATATTCCTGAAACAAGAACCATAACTATTGAAGCTGCAGCAAGTGATTCAAGTGCTCCTTTTTTGGTCATTTTTCTCTTATAAACAAGCCCTGCGGTAAATACGAAGAATGATCCTACTAAGAAGTTTGCCAGTTCTCCAACAAAGGCAGTTCCGCCTACAAATAGCCCGTGAAGAATATTTTTAACAAGTTCAATAAGGACTCCATATACAGGTCCTAAAGAGAAGGCACCGATTAAAGCTGCAATGTCGCTGAAATCAAATTTTAGAAAGTCCGGCATCATAGGGAGCATAAAATCAAGATACATGATTAAAAATGCTATTACTCCCAAAAGTGAAGTTTTGATCAGGTTACTTAGATTTTTATTGCGCATTTTTCCTCCTATTTCAGGGTCAGGCGAAATAAAAAAAGCCCTAATCAGGGCTTTGATTTCGTATCTTCTTTCATCCAGACTTTAACTGTCGGCTCTGGAATTTAACCAGATCATGCCATAAGGCTTGCGGGCTATACCGCCGGTGGGGAAACAAACCCCGCCCTGAAGAATAATTTATTTTAAATAATTATACTACATTTTCATTGAAAGTGCAATTCTCTTTCTCTTTTCATCGACAGAAAGAATCCTAACCTCAACTATGTCTCCTACAGATACTACATCCAGAGGATGCTTAACAAAACCTTCCTTAAGCTCACTTATATGAACCAATCCGTCCTGGTGGACTCCGATATCTACAAAGGCTCCAAAGTCAGCTACATTCCTTACTGTACCCTTAAGTATCATGCCCTCTTTTAGGTTTGTAATATCAACTACCCCTGTTTTCAAGATAGGCTTTGGAAGTTCTTCTCTTGGGTCTCTTCCCGGTTTTTTTAGTTCCTTTATTATATCCTTCAGGGTTGGAAGCCCCAGCTCCAATTCTTTTGAAAGTTTATTTAGTCCATATTCCTCAGCTCTTTTATCTATATCAGATAGTTTATTTACATCTTCCTTTTTATATCCCAAAACTGAAATAAGCATTTCAGCCTTTTTGTAGGATTCCGGATGAACGGAGGTATTGTCAAATACATCCGGGCTTTCAGGTACTCTTAAAAATCCTGCACATTGGGTGAAAACTTTATCTCCCAGCCTTTTTACTTTAAGAAGCTCAGATCTTCTCTTAAACTTACCATTTTCTTCCCTGTAGGATACTATATTTTTTGCTATAGCTGCGTTTATTCCTGAAATATATGAAAGAAGAGATGGAGTTGCCATATTAAGATCTACTCCAACTGAATTTACACAATCCTCTACTGTCCCCCGTAATGATTCATCCATTTTCTTTGGTGTTACATCATGCTGGTACTGTCCTACCCCTATGGATTTTGGGTCTATTTTAACCAGCTCAGATAAAGGGTCCTGAAGTCTTCTACCTATAGATATAGCACCTCTAAGTGAAACATTAATATCAGGATATTCTTCTGTTCCCAGTTTTGAAGCTGAGTAAACTGAAGCCCCTGCCTCAGATACTATTACGTAGAATAAATCCTTATTTTTCTCCTTTTTAACTTCTTCAATAAGCCTTACTATTACTTCTTCAGACTCCCTTGAGGCTGTTCCGTTTCCTAATGATACTACAGATACGTTATGCTTATATACAAGCTCCTTTAGCTTTTTAACTGAACCTGCTATGTCATTTTGGGGTGCTGTGGCGTAAACAGTTGCAGTATCTAAAAGCTTTCCTGTATCATCTAATACTGCTATCTTGCAGCCTGTTCTAAAGCCCGGGTCATAGCCCAGCACTACCTTACCTTTAATTGGGGGAGACATTAGAAGTGCCTTCAGGTTTGATTTAAATATGTTTATAGCTGAATCTTCTCCCTTATCTGTCAGCTCATTTCTTATCTCCCTTTCAACAGATGGGAAAATCAGCCTCTTTAAAGAATCCTTTATACTGTTTTCAATATATACATCAGTAGCAGAATTACCTTTTAAAAGCTTCCCATTTAAATATTCTATTATTTTATCAGTGCTGCAGGTAAGCTTTACGCTGAGCACCTTATCCTTTTCTCCTCTGTTTATTGCCAGAATTCTGTGAGGAGGGATTTTGAATATTTTTTCACTGTAATTATAGTACATCTCATAAGGCGTTACATCCTCAGTATTACCTTTGGACTCAATAAGCCCTTCCCGTCTCAGGTATGCTCTCAGCCATTTTCTGTAATCTGCTTCATCTGAAATCATTTCAGCTATAATGTCCTGGGACATACTTAAAGCTTCCTCACCTGAAGTTACTCCCTTTTCCTCATCTACATATTTTGCTGCTTCCTGTAATATATCACCTTTAAAATTTCCACCTATTATGGTATCTGCCAGAGGTTTTAATCCTTTCTCGGCTGCTATGGTTGCCCTGGTTCTTTTTTTTGCCTTATATGGCCTGTATAGGTCCTCTACTTCTGATAATGTCTCTGAAGATAAAACAGAATTTTTAAGATCCTCAGTCAGCTTCCCCTGCTCATCAATAAGCCTTATAACATCCTCTTTTCTATCCTCCAGATTTCTAAGATATAAAAGCCTGTCATTTAAATTTCTTAATATTTCATCATCCAGGCCTCCGGTTGCTTCTTTTCTGTACCTGGCTATAAAAGGTACGGTATTTCCATCATCCAGCAGAGTAATAAAGCTCTCCACCTGTGATTCCTTAATATTAAATTCTTTTGCCAGTTTATTTTTTATACTTATCATGTGTCCTCCTTAATAATCCTCATATATACCTATATTATTTCATATTATTAACAGAAGGAAATCGTATAATTCCTTAATAGAAATAATTATAGGAGTTTAATGTGAAAAGAAAGTTTTATATCACCATCCTATGCACTCTTACTATTTTACTTCTTTTTTTAGTAAATTTAAAGCTAAGGATTCCAAAATTTAATAGTGACAGTTTTATTAAGGTTACAAAAGATTTATCCTCAGATTTTTATAAGGGACGGATGATAGGTTCTGTAGAAAATGAATATGCCGGCTACTATATAAAGGATAAGCTAAGTACCCTGGGCGTAGACTCAGTCTTTGAAAAATACTCAGCTCTATGTCCTGTTAAAGGAGGTTCCATCCCTTATATAAAGGTTTATGACAGAAATGGAAAACTTAAAAAGGAATATAAATACGGCACTGATTTCAAAGAGGATATGGGAAACTTTAAAATTAACAGCCTTATTTTCTCTGATAAAGATAAAATATCCAAAAGTGATTATTATATTCAGGTATTTAAGAATAATGACTGCTTCCTTTTGTTATCTCCCCAGGACGGAAATATATCCTTTAGAAGCTCATTCATTAAAGATTCCCCCTTTGATATGGTATTTTTATTGAAAAAGGATGCACTTGCTGAAATAAATAAATACGTAAGTCAGGGCTGCAGTATTCATTTAAGCACACCAATAACTGTTGAAAATAAAAGCTTAAGCAATGTGGTTGGGGTTATTAAAGGAAAAGACAGTTCCTGCCCTCCGCTTATTCTATCTGCTCATTATGACCATGTTGGTACAGATTTCAGTGGAAATATATATAATGGTGCACTAGACAATGCTTCCGGAGTTTCATTTGTATACCAGATGGCTGAATATATCAAAGATCTGGGACAGCCAAAAGGAGACATTTATTTAGTCCTGTTTAATGGTGAAGAAGGAGGATTTTTAGGATCCTATGATTTTTGCACAAACCATTATGCTGATATTAAAAATGGAAAAGTAATAAATTTTGATATGATTGGAAGTACCTCTGTTCCTCTTTGCATAATGACAGCAGAGAAGGATTCTCCTGAGGAAGGTTTTGCGCTGGAAATGTCAAAAATCTGTAAGGACTATAAGCTTGATTTTAATTACCTGTATCAAAATGCTTCAGACCATACCCCTTTTAGAGAGGCTGGAATAGATGCTGTAACATTTTGTGATGATGATACTACTAAAATACACACACCTGATGACAAAATAAGTATTATCGATAAAGAAGGAGGAGAAAGGTGCTTTAAGGTAGTGTCAAAAGAAATACTGAATTATGAATATAATGATAATATAATTTTTTATGTTGATTATTTGATAATAGCAGCTTCTGCCCTGATAATCATATTTTTAGCATTACTGGTAAGAAATAAAAGAAAAGAATTAAAACAAGCGTAAAAAAGAAGATTGCATAATTAAAGATTATATTCTACCTTAAAAAAACGATACGATTTGTTTTTTTCAAGATAGCCCGACGGTCGGTAATTATGCAGTCTCCATAATAAAATGCCTGACTGTAAAATGGCAGTCAGGCATTTTTATGCTATGAATTTTTCATAATGACATCTTCTACAATATCTGCAACATGTTCACATTTATCACAGCATTTTTCCAGCTGATCAAACATTACTGTCCAGGACATAACGGAAACTGAGTCAATATTCTCTGTATAAAGACGCCTCATAGCCCTTATATAAATGGCATCTCCTTCGTCTTCCAGTCTGTTTACTTCCACTATAGTACTCTTGATAGTAGATGATTTCCTGAAGTTTTCAAATTCCTTCAATGTTTCCTTTAATGCGGATGTACATTTTACTATAATTTCTGTAAATTCCAATGCTTCTGACCTTATTTCTGTAATATTAAACATATATGCACGGAGCAGGGCATCTTCTATGCTGTCAATAACATCATCAATTTCTCCGGATAACTGCATTATGTCTTCTCTTTCAATTGGCGTCATAAATTCAGCTGCCAGTTTCTTTGTCAAGTCATGCTTTTTAGCATCTCCTGCGTGTTCAATTTCATGCATGTCTTTTATAATCTGTGCTAATTCTTCTGTATTATAATTTTTTAACACTTCATTAAGCTTAACTGCCGCCTGATGAGAATAATCCACCATTTCCACAAACATTTCATAATAATTATTTTCCTTTTTCCTTGCCATATTAAGACTCCTTTATTATTAGAATATTGAAATGAAAATTTTTGTCATTATATATCCAATAAGACCGCAGCCAGGGAATGTGAGCACCCAGGTTAATACCATTTCATTTACAACTCCCCAGTTTACGCAGGAAAGCCTTTTTGCAGCACCTACTCCCATTATGGCTGTAGTTTTTGTATGAGTTGTACTAACAGGAATACCGGTTATTGATGATAATAAGAGGCATCCGGCACCAGCCATATCTGCAGAAAAGCCCTGGTATTTTTCCAGCTTTACCATGTCCATGCCTACAGCTTTAATAATTCTATATCCTCCTATGGATGTTCCTATTCCCATAACTACAGAACACAGCATCATAAGCCATATGGGGATATCAAAATTTGCAGGAATAGGCTTACCGGCTGCCATAAATATGCCTAACATGAAAACCCCCATAAATTTCTGACCATCCTGAGCACCATGCATAAATGCCATACAGGCTCCTCCAAAAATCTGAGCACCATTAAAAAATTTATTAGTTCTTGAACGTTCCAAACCGCGGCATATAAATTCTGTTATCTTAACTATGACATATCCCATTACAAAACCCAGTACTGTGGAAAGCACTAAACCGTATATAACCTTAATCCATTCAGCACCGTTTATACCGCCAAGTCCATTATGAAGTGCTATAGCGGATCCTGAAAGTCCGGCTATAAGTGCATGGCTTTCGCTTGTAGGAATGCCAAATTTCCATGCCGCTGTGGCCCATGCAACTATTGCAAAAAGCGCAGCACAAAGTGCTACTGTTGCTTCATGAGTGCCTCCGCTGAAATTTACCATATTCGAAATGGTTATGGCTACTTTTTTATTTATCATTGTCATTAAAAGTACACCGAAAAAATTAAATATTGCTGCCATTATGATAGCTGATTTCGCTGACATTGCTCTTGTTGAAACACAGGTAGCTATTGCATTTGGTGCATCTGTCCAGCCATTAACCAGGATAACACACATGGTTAGAATTGCCGTAATCAAAAGCAGCGGATTTGATATCATTTCATTAATAAATTCATTCATAGATTTTCTCCTAAATTGTTTCATTCGTAATTTTTTATATGAAACAACTTTTTTAATTTTATTAATAAATTTATTTTAATTGTCATAATTTACTTATTTAAAAAACTGCGCCAGAAAATGAGGGTTACCCCTCATTTTTATTATTACCAGATAAATACTCCCTGATAAAATTGTCTATATTTCCATCCATTACTCCTGATACATCTGATGTTTCATATCCGGTCCTGTGATCCTTTACCATTGAATAAGGATGAAATACATAAGATCTTATCTGACTTCCAAAACCATTATCCATCTGTATCCCGGCTAAATCTTCTATTCTTTCCTTATGTGCTCTTTCTTTTAATTCTGCCAGCTTTCCTTTAAGCATCTTCATAGCTTCCTCTTTGTTTGAATGCTGGCTTCTTTCATTTTGGCACTGGACAACTATTCCTGTTGGAATATGAGTTATCCTGATAGCAGATTCAGTTTTATTAACATACTGGCCTCCTGCCCCTGAGGCTCTGTAAGTGTCCACTCTAAGATCTTCAGGTCTTATCTCAATGTCCTGCTCAGGTGTAAGCTCCGGCAGCACTTCCATGGAAGCAAAGGAAGTCTGTCTTTTATTGTTTGCATTAAAAGGAGAAAGTCGTACCAATCTATGAATACCTTTTTCTGCCTTTAAATACCCATAGGCATATTCTCCTGATATTTTTAAAGTTACGCTTTTTACTCCAGCCTCATCACCGGCAATATAATCTAAAGTTTCTGCATTATATCCCCTTTTTTCAGACCACCTGATATACATTCTAAGCAGCATATCCGTCCAATCCTGGGCATCAGTTCCTCCAGCTCCGGCATGAAGGGTTATTATTGCATTATTTTTATCATATTCCCCTGACAGCAGAATAAGTGTTTTAAAATTCTCAATTTCCTTTGATATATCTTTGATGTCCTTTAATATGCTGTTTAGCTCATTATCATCTGGTTCTTCCATCAAAAGTTCTAAAATTACCAGATTATCCTCCATCCTGTCATTAAGAGAATTATACTTATCTATTTTATCCTTTATTCCCTTTTCCTCTGCTGTTATCATCTGAGCTCTATCCAGGTCATTCCAAAACAGAGGCTCCTGCATTACTCCATGAAGCTCTTCTATTCTAAGGGTAAGTCCTGGTATGTCAAAGAGAATCCCTGATTTCTATAAGCCCTTTTTTTAAAAGATTTAAGTTCTCTTTGGCTTCTTCAATTTTAATTATCATCTTATCACTCCAAATTAAGCATTTCTGCCGCAGCAGTTTTTATACTTCTTGCCGCTTCCGCAGGGACATGGATCATTTCTGCCAACCTTATCCTTTTTAACTATTGGCTTTTTCTTTACACTGTCATCCTGATTTGTTCCTGTTTCTTTTGCCACTCTTTCTCTCTCAGGTGCTTTCTGCAGCTGAACATGTGCCAGGTATTTAACAGTATCAACTTTGATATTGTATACCATCTCGTCAAACATATCGCTTCCTTCAAACTGATATGCCTGAACCGGATCCTGCTGCTTGTAAGCACGAAGACCGATACCTTGCTTCAGCTGATCCATATTATCTATATGGTCCATCCATTTTGTATCAACAACTCTGAGAAGAATAACTCTTTCTATCTCTCTAAGCTGCTCAGTTCCAACCTGTTTTTCCTTTTCTGCATATAATTTTAAAGCTATATCTGAAAATTCTTCTATTAAGCTTTCATTGCTCAAGTCTTTTAATTCTTCCATTTTAACCATTCCCTTTGGCAGGAACAGCTCTTCAAAATACCTTACAAGGCTTCCTAAATCCTCACTGTGGTTCTCTTCAATGCCTGTCATATGGGAATTAACTGATGTCTCTACCACATTTTTTATCATAATCTGCATCTGTTCTTTAAGATCCATATTGGACAGAACCTGCTGTCTTTCCTTGTATATTATCTCTCTTTGCTTATTCATGACATCATCATACTGCAGCAAAGTTTTTCTTATATCAAAGTTATTTCCTTCTACCTTCTTCTGGGCATTTTCTATGGCATTTGTTACAGTCTTGCTTTCTATTACATCATCTTCTGAGAATCCTAATCTTTCAACTACTCCTTTAATCCTGTCTCCGCCGAATATTCTCATCAGGTCATCCTCTAAGGAAACATAAAATCTTGAGGATCCAGGATCTCCCTGACGTCCGGAACGGCCTCTCAGCTGATTATCAATACGTCTTGATTCATGTCTTTCTGTTCCTATTATCGAAAGACCTCCAAGTTCAACCACTCCCTCACCCAGCTTAATATCGGTACCTCTTCCTGCCATATTGGTAGCTATGGTTACAGTACCCGGTTCTCCTGCGTGAGATATTATTTCTGCTTCTTTTTCGTGGTATTTAGCATTTAATACCTGATGAGGAATCCCTCTTCTCTTAAGGAGTGATGACAGTACCTCAGATTTTTCTATACTTACAGTACCAACCAGTATTGGCTGACCTGTTTTATGAATTTCCTCTATTTCATTGCATATTGCGTTAAACTTTCCTTTTTCCGTCTTATATATAAGATCTGACATATCCTGTCTTATCATTGGCTTATGGGTTGGTACAACAACAACATCAAGACCATATATTTCCCTGAATTCATTTTCCTCTGTCTGAGCAGTACCTGTCATACCGGAAAGTTTGTTATACATTCTGAAATAGTTCTGGAAGGTAATAGTAGCCAGGGTTTTTGACTCACTTTCTACCTTTACTCCCTCCTTTGCTTCTATAGCCTGGTGAAGACCATCTGAGTATCTTCTTCCTTCCATAAGTCTTCCTGTAAATTCATCAACTATAATTACCTGGTCATCCTTAACCATATAGTCTTTATCAAGTCTCATCATGTAATTAGCCTTTAATGCCTGAACTAAATGATGCTGATATTCCATATTCTCAGGGTCAGCATAGTTATTAAGATGGAAATAACCCTCTGCCTTTTTAACACCTGAATCGGTTAAAATAACTGAGTTTGCCTTTTCATCTACTGTAAAGTCCTCTTCATTTTTAAGACTCTTTACAAAATAATCTGCAACTTTATAAAGATCTGTAGATTTTTCTCCCTGACCTGAAATTATAAGCGGTGTTCTGGCCTCATCAATTAAAATTGAGTCCACCTCATCCACTATTGCAAAGGATAGCTCTCTTTGAACCATTTCTTCTTTATAGATGACCATGTTGTCTCTTAAATAGTCAAATCCCAGTTCGTTGTTTGTTCCATAGGTTATATCGCATCTATAAGCTTTCTGTCTTTCTTCCTTTGTCAAGTCATGAAGAATAACTCCAACAGACAGGCCTAAAAATTCATGAATCTGACCCATCCATTCCTTATCTCTGTTTGCCAGGTAGTCATTTACTGTTACAATATGTACTCCCTTTCCAGCGAGTGCATTAAGATAAGCAGGCAGTGTGGCAACCAGTGTTTTTCCTTCACCGGTTTTCATTTCTGATATTCTTCCCTGGTGAAGAATAATTCCTCCTATCAGCTGCTCTCTGAAATGTTTTTGTCCAAGTACTCTGTATCCTGCTTCTCTTACAACTGCAAAAGCTTCAGGTAAAATATCATCTAAAGTTTCTCCCTTATTTAATCTTTCTTTAAATTCCGCTGTTTTTCCTTTAAGTTCATCATCGCTTAATTTTTGCATAGCTTCATCTAATTCTTCTATTTGATCTACTATTGGTATAATCTTCTTAAGCTCTCTTTCACTGTAGGTTCCGAACATTTTATCAAATAAACTCATTTCATCATCCTCACTTATATTTAGTACTCATAATATTATACTATTATAATTGATTTCCTACAACTGAAGAAAATTTAATTAATAAATTATACATTTTCTCAAATCATGAAAATTATAGTATAATAGTATTAGAAAATTTGTTATGGGGGTAGAATTATGAAAGATATCAGATTAAACAAACTGGCAAAGCTGCTGGTTAATTACTCAGCAGAAGTTAAAAAAGGAGACTTTGTACTAATAAGCTGTGAAGATGTTGCAAAGCCCTGGATGCTTGAGGTAGCAAAAGAAGCTATAAAGGCTGGCGGTCATGTGGAAACTCATATGACATCAGCTGATCTTAATAATGTTATCTTTAATAACAGTACTAAAGAGCAGCTGCTTGAGGATAATTTCCTTATGACAAAGGCAATGGAAAAAGCTGATGTCTGGCTCAGCGCCTGGGGAACAATAAATACAAAAGCAAATACAAATGTGGACTCAGACAAGATAAAAAGTGCAGCTCAGGGAGCCACCAGCTGGAGAAAACTTTATTCCTCAAAAATGGGAGATGGATCTTTAAGGTGGTGCGGGACTCAGTTCCCTACTCAGTCTGATGCTCAGGAAGCTTCCATGAGCCTGGAAGAATACGAAGACTTTGTATATGGAGCCGGACTCATGGATAAGGAAAATCCTGAAGAAGAATGGAAAAAAGTAAGTGCCAAACAGGAAAGATGGGTTAAATATCTGGATACAAGAAAAGAGATACATATCGTATCCGAAGGAACTGATATTAAGGTAAATGTAAATGGGCGAAAATGGATAAACTGCGACGGAAAGGTTAACTTCCCTGATGGTGAAATATTCACTTCACCAGTAGATGATAATATTAATGGTCATATTACCTTTAGCTTTCCTGGAATATATGCAGGAAAAGAAATAGAAGGAATAAGACTTGAAGTTAAAGACGGGAAAGTAGTAAAGGCATCTGCGTCCAAGGGAGAAGACCTTCTTCTTTCACTTTTGAGTACAGATGTGGGCTCTTCCAAGTTTGGAGAAGTAGCAATCGGAACAAATTACGGCATAAAGAATTTCACTAAAAACATGCTCTTTGATGAGAAAATTGGAGGTACAGTCCATATGGCCATCGGAGATTCTATGCCGGAAGCAGGAGGTATAAATCATTCCTCAATTCACTGGGATATGCTCTGCGACATGAGAAAGGGCGGAAAGATTTATGGAGACGGAGAACTTTTCTATGAAAATGGTCTATTTAAAGAAGAAATATTGAAAAAGTATAACTTATAAAAATCAGCCGCATCAGTGTTATTCTGATGCGGCTTACTATAAGCTGAGACTAGGAGAAAAACATGGAAAATATAAAACTATTTAACACCTTATCACGTAAAGTTGAAGATTTTATTCCAATTGATAAATCAAATGTTAAAATGTATACCTGCGGTCCTACTGTATATAATTTTGCCCATATCGGGAACTTAAGGACATATATATTTGAAGATATTCTTAAAAGGGTTCTTAACGAGTCCGGTTTTAAGGTTTTTCATGTAATGAATGTAACTGATGTGGGTCATCTTACTTCAGATCAGGATTCAGGAGAAGATAAAATGGAGGTAGGCGCTGAGAGAGAAAATAAAAGTGCCTATGATATAGCAGAATTTTATTTTCAGGCGTTTAGAAAAGACCTGAAAAGGCTTAATATAGCTGAGCCTGATATATGGAGCAAAGCCACAGAACATATTAAAGAGCAGATTGAATTTGTAAAAGTTTTAGAAGAAAAAGGATATACTTATATACTGGCCGATGGAGTTTACTTTGATACCTCAAAGGTAAAAGATTATGGGAAGCTGGCACAGCTTAACATTGAAGGTTTAAAAGCCGGAGCCAGAATAGAATTTACCAGCGGCAAGAAAAATATTACAGATTTTGCTCTTTGGAAATTTTCGCCTAAAGGTAAGAAAAGGCAGATGGAGTGGGATAGCCCCTGGGGAGTTGGTTTCCCCGGATGGCATATTGAATGCTCATCTATGGCAATGAAATATTTAGGAGATAGAATTGACATCCACTGCGGAGGGATAGATCATATTCCTATTCATCATACAAATGAGATAGCCCAGTCCGAAAGCTACCTTGGGCACAAATGGGTTAATTACTGGATGCACGGCGAATTTTTAATGGGTGATAAAGAAGAAAAAATGTCAAAATCCGGAGACAACTTTTTAACTGTGGATACTCTTGTAAATAAAGGCTATGACCCTTTAGTTTACCGCTATTACTGTTTAAATGCCCATTACAGAAAAGCCCTGGCATTTTCACCCAAAGCAATAGAAGGCGCTGCCGCTGCTTTTAATAAACTAAAAGCAAAAGTCATTGAATTAAAGAAATACTATAATAAATCAAATCAGGATATTAACTTGAAATACCTGGAGGATTTTTATGCGGCTGCAAGAAATGATTTAAATGTTCCTCTTGGAATAGGAATAATGTGGAACCTGATTAATGATAATACTGTATCTGATTCAGATAAGTACTCTGCTTTATTAGAAATGGATAAGATTCTGGGGCTTGGCTTTAATGAGATGAAAGAAGAAGAAGAAGAGTTCAGCCAGGATATATTAAATCTTGTAAACAAAAGGCAGGCTGCCAGAAAAAACAGGGATTTTAAAACGGCAGATAAAATCCGTGATGAGCTTTTAAATCAAGGCATAGTTGTAGAAGATACTAACCAGGGAGTAAAAATAAAGAGAGTTAAATAAGCTGGGCTTAGAATAAAAATATACATTATTTAAAAAGGACTGTTATGAAATAGTCCTTTTTAATTATTTTACGCACAGACCCTTTTTATTACAACATGATTTTTCCATTTACCCTTCTTAAATCTTATTACATAGAGTGTACCCCGGATCAGCCAGTCTGTGTACATACCAAACCATATTCCAATAAGTCCAAGCTTTAAAGTGATCCCTAAAATATAACCAAATGCCATTCTAAAAATCCACATTCCAATAAGTGATGTAATAAGTGTATATTTTACGTCACCGGCTCCTTTCAGCCCTGAAGGAAGTACAAAGGAAATTGGCCAGATTATAATTGCGATTCCATTTGCTTTTAATATATTAGAAACTATATCAATAATTTCTGCATTGTTTGTAAATAGTGATCCTAAATGGGCTGAAAAAATAAATGAAATTCCGCCTACAATAGCCAAAAGAATAGTTGAAAGTTTAACTGTATATGAAAGACAGCTTGCTGCTTCATCAGTATCATCTCTTCCCATATACCTTCCAACCAGTGCTGTTGCAGCAATAGCCAGCGAGTTCCCTGGTATATTCATAAAACTGGCTACTGAGTTTGCAATAGTGTTGGCCGCCAAGGCTGCCGTTCCCATACTTACTATAAATACCTGTAATATAAGCTTGCCCCCATTAAACATAAGAGATTCTATACTGGCAGGAACACCTATGCCGAATATGGGTTTAAGCAGTTCCTTGTTTATTTTAAATTTTCTTATTTTATTAAGCTTGATTACTTTTGAACCTCTGAGAAGAACTATAAGTATAATTACTGCTCCTGTTGTCCTTGCAGTTGCTATGCCAAGGGCTGCTCCCATAACACCCAGGGCCGGAAATCTTATAAGCCCTATGTTAAATCCGTGAATAAATAAATATGTGAAGACAACATTGAGTATATTCATAAAAATGGATATCTTCATTGGCGTCTTGCTGTCTCCTGCGCCTCTTAATATGCCGTTTGAGATTAAATCCAGGGTTATCAGAGGATATGTAAGCAGCGTTATTCCAAAATAAACATTGGCATTGTTAACAACCTTATATTCCGCGGAACCAAACAATCCTGCAATAATAGGTTTTCTTAAAACCGCCATCAGAATTGAAATAGATAAGGATATTAAAATGCTGGTATATAATGCCTGCTTTGTAGCTTCATTAGCTTTTTTAATATTTTCCTGACCAATATACTGGGCTACAACAACAGTTCCTCCAACAGCCAGAGCTGAAAAAAAAGCAATAAATATATTATTTATGGAATCAATCATTCCAATGGCTGAAACTGCTTCTTTACCAATATGCCCTGCCATCATTGTATTTATCATTCCCATTAATGTGACAAACAGCTGTTCCATAAAAATAGGGCCAGATAATTTGAACACATCTTCTCTGTATAATTTCATTAAAATCTCCCTGCGTTATATCCTTTAACTTCAGAAACTGCATAATTAAAAATTATGAATCTTTTTTAGTTATAAAAAACATTATAGCACTAATTTTAGAAATTATTAAATTTTTTAACCTGACATTTTTAATACAGCCTTATAAAAAATTTACTCCATGTTAATAAAATTTAAACAATACCCTACGGTCTTGTTATTTTATTCAAAGTATTATAAAATTAACATATAGACATATTTTATTAAGATGAGAGGGGCTGAAATAATGAAAGTAAAAGTTATTGGCAAGAATATTGAGGTCACAAGTGCTCTTAAGGACGTAATTGAAAGGAAACTTACTAAATTCGAAAAATATTTTGATCCCAGCGTAGTTGCAACCGTAAAATTAAGCGTAGTTAAAAATAATCACATAATAGAAATTACAATTCCTTTTAACGGAGTAATACTTAGAGGTGAAGAAGCTACAGCAGATATGTACACATCTCTGGATAAGGTATGCGATAAATTAGATGGCCAGATGAGGAAGCAGAAGACAAAACTTGAAAAAAGATATCACGGAGACTCACTAAGATTTAAGGACATTCCTTCCTTTGATGAAGACAATAATGAAGAGTCTAAGATTGTTAAGGTTAAAAAGTTTGATGTTAAGCCAATGTCCCAGGAGGAAGCAATTCTTCAGATGGAGCTTTTAGGCCACAGCTTCTTTGTATTTAAGAACGCAGATGGCTTAGAGGTAAATGTAGTTTACAAGAGAAAAGATGGAAATTACGGTTTAATAGTATCAGAATTCTAAAGTGCAGGCTGCCCTAAATATTTAGGGCAGCCTTTTTTATAACAAAAAAGCAGCCTGAAAAAGACTGCTGATTTCCTTTAAAGTTAAGCCAGCTGACCTGGTTTTTGACCCCACACTCGCCTGCAGGAGCTTTTGCTACCCGGAATTAACCTCTCACTACTTACCCTCTCGCCTTAGCGGCAGGACTTACTTCTAAGCCGCACCATGCTCATCAGCAATTTTACTGACTTACGTGGATCGTTTTGCCTGCGACTGGCATCGACTTTCAACCACAGACCTGACTTAACATATCTATTATAACCTAGATTTAGCTATCGTCAATATATAAATATTACCGCCATAGCATTTTTTTAGAGCTTTTGCTCCCTGGTAAACTGTGGCTCCTGTAGTTATTACATCATCTATAAGAAGGATATTATTATCCTTATACTTAGGATAATATATGCATCTGAACTTTCCCTCCATATTTTTAAATCTCTCCAGGCTTGACAGTCCAATCTGATCTTTGGCACCTTCATTTATGGCAAGCAGTTCTGCTGCTTTTATACCGGTAAGCTTTGACAGCCCTTTTACTATTAATTCGCACTGATTATAGCCTCTCTTTTTTCTGTTTTCCTCCCTTATAGGAATATAAGTTATTACATCCGGTTTAATTCCTGTCCCTTTTAACTTTTCATATAAAAACATAGAAAAAAGCTGAGCTGCCTGATAATCCTTTTTATACTTAAGCCGCAGCATAAGCTCTCTTATTACATTACCATAATAAGCATAGGAATATACTTTAATGGTTACGCTGTCCAGACTTATTTCACCTGGTTCATTTATTTTCCTGATTTTTTCACCGCAGCTGCTGCAAAGCAGGTGACTATCCTCTCTGCCGCATATAAGACAGCTGTCATCCCTATAGTATATGAAATCAGCTGCTCTGCTTAAACAATTCATTAAATAAGCAATCCCTTTTCCCATGCTTCCTTGTTAAATCTCCTTATTATGTCCTGGGTTTTATCCATCTCATCCGTTTCATCCTTTGATAAGAATACTACCTCTCCTATATACTTGTTTGGGTACCTGATCCCCTTACAGGATAAAAACAGCAGTTTTTTGTAATTAAAGATGGCATCATCAGCAAAAAATACCATGATGTCGCAATCCTGTACATTCAGACCCAGTTCTTTAAAATCATCTGTAATAAGAATTGCTTTAGTGGAGCTGGCAAAGCCTTTGACTATATCTATCTTGTCTATTTCAGTATAACGGAATATATATTTAGTAAGTTTATCCATATAATTAACCATGTAGTCGTAAACATTATTTGTCTTATCTGCATTAGGAGTATATATTATAACTTTTCTGCCATATCTTAATGACCACTTAAGATATTCAAATACAACAAATGGAATATCGCGGGTTATATCTACTCTTGTAGTTATGATTTTAGGCTCAAACATTGGAATCCTGCAGTCTCTTACAGGTATTGTCATGTTTTTACTTCTTCTTAATATATCTTCAACTCCAAAATATAAAATTTTTCCATCACTTTTAATAAGTAAATCTAAAATATCCAGTATTTCAAAAGAACTTATCTCAGGATAACTTCTGATGTCATTATAAATAATCAGGTCAAATTTATATCTTAATTTTCTGGCATGATAATAATTAGATATAATGAAATTACTGTTAACTTTAGCTTCACCTTTATATATAGAATAATTAATATTTTCATTCAAAAGCTTAATTATATCGATATCATTTTCTGCCTCATTAGTAATGTATAAAATTCTTTCCTTTTTAATGCATGCTGCAGATATAATTTTCTCAAGAATTTGAGAAGAATTATAAGGTATCGTAACAATATTCAGTGATTTTATCCTTCCTTTTATGAATTCATCTATCATAATAATACTCCGTCACTTGTTTATATTATTTACTATTCTGTAAGAAAGAGCAGAAAATCTTTCCTGAGCTTTTTTATTGCTTATCATAAAGCCTATACCCTTAGCCTCTCCCACAATAACCACCAGCTTTTTAGCCCTGGTAACTCCTGTGTATAAGAGATTCCTGTTCATCAGCATGGGAGGACCCATAAATGATGGAATTAAAACCACCTTAAACTCACTTCCCTGGCTCTTGTGAATTGTTATAGCATAGGCATGTTCCAGTTCGTCTAAGTATATGGACTCGTAGTCCACCTTTTTATCTTCATCATATATTACTGATATTATATCATTTTCCTCATCTATTTTCTCTATATATCCAACATCACCATTGAATATGCCTAATCCCTCTTTGTCCCCTGTACCTTTAACTCTCTCCCATTTTAAACTATAGTTATTTTTAATCTGCATGACCTTGTCGCCTTCCCGGAATATTATAGTCCTGAATTCCTTCTCCTTTTTGACTTTTGACGGCGGATTTAATATTTCCTGAAGTTTTTTATTAAGTGCATTAACACCAAGGGGTCCTTTTCTCATAGGCGATAATATCTGAATATCCTTAACCTTATCCCAGCCTTTATTAAATTTAGGGAGTCTTTCATTAATGAGACTTATAATAGTGTCTGAAATATTTTCTTTATCATTTGTCTTAATAAAATAAAAATCCTTATTCTTTTCATTAAGAAACGGCATTTCACCATTATTTATTCTGTGGGCATTTACTATAATCATGCTTTCTTTTGCTTGTCTATAGATATCACGAAGCTTTACAACCTTTACTGCACCGGATTCTATAATATCCCTCAATACATTTCCAGGTCCTACAGAGGGAAGCTGGTCCACATCTCCAACTATTATCAGCCTGGTAGACAATGAAACAGCATATAAAAGGTTGTTCATCAGAATAATATCTATCATAGAAGCCTCATCTAATATAAGTACATCGCAGTCCAGAGGTTCATCCTCACCCTTTTTAAAGTCCAGGTCTTCATCATCTATCTGCCCAATCTCAAGGAGCCTGTGTATTGTTTTTGCTTCCCGGCCTGTAGCCTCCGTCATCCTTTTTGCTGCTCTTCCTGTAGGCGCTGCCAGGCTTATTTTACAACCTATTTTATCGAATATACAGCATATGCAGTTTATTATGGTAGTCTTTCCTGTACCGGGGCCGCCTGTTATTACTTCCAGATTGTTTAATACTGCACCTGTTATGGCTTCAATCTGAGAGGCTGAAAATTCAATGTTATTAACTTTTTCAAATTCTTTTATCTCAGCTGGTATATCTACATTAAGTTTAGCCGGAATATTTAATGACAGGCTAAGGAGTTTACCAGCTGTGTATGATTCTGCATTGTAAAAGTATGGTGTATAAGCGCAGCTTGTTCCTTTTATTTCTTCTATTTTAAGTTTTCCCTCCACAACCGATTCGTAAATATTTTCTTCAATATATTGAGGACTTACCTCTAAAAGGCTTTTACAATCCTCTTTCAAAGTCTCAAGAGGAATGTAGGTATTACCAATACCACAGAATTGATTTATTATATAGTTAAGCCCGCTTTTTATCCTGTAGGGAGATGTAGGCTCAATATTCAGGTTTCTTGCAATCTTATCTGCTGTCTTGAATCCAATTCCCGATATCTCCTCTGTCAGGATATATGGATTATCCTTTAATTTATTTATCGCATCAGCACCAAATCTCCTATATATCTTAAGACACTGGTTTGGAGTAATGCCATAGGTCTGCAGAAACATCATTATGTTCTTAATTTCTCGTTCCTTTAAGTAGGATTCATAAATTATACCAATCTTTTTCTCACCAATTCCTTCAATTTCCATAAGCCTTTCTATATTATTATCCAGCACATTGAAGGTATCTGTTCCAAATTTCTCTACAATTTTTTTAGCAGTAGAGGGTCCTATTCCCTTTATAAAACCAGAGGATAGGTACTTTTCAATTCCGGCAGCAGTATCAGGCATAATTTCTTCACTAAAGTCAACTTTAAACTGTTGTCCAAACTGGGGATGGATAACCCACTCCCCCTGAAGTTTAAGATTGATCCCCACATTTATATACGGTATCACACCAACTATTGTGTATATGTCCTTGTTGTTTTCAACTTCAGCCACAGTGTACCCATTTTCTTCATTTTGGAATATTATATCTATTACTCTGCCTTCTTCAAATATCATAATAATCTCCTAAAAATATATCATCAGTTAATAATAGAATACATTATATATTAATTTTTCACAACATAGGTATAATTTATTCAAAAAACAACAGCTGCCTGTTAATTATTTACAGGCAGCTGCTTATCTTACAAATACTTTTTAATTTCATTAACCTTATCTAATTTTTCCCAAGGCAAGTCTAAATCTAATCTTCCAAAATGTCCATAGGCTGCTACCTGTTTGTATATAGGTCTTCTTAAATTTAAATCCCTTATAATAGCAGCAGGCCTTAAATCAAATACCTTGCCTATTATTTCAACTATTTTTTCCTCAGAAACTTTTCCTGTTCCAAAGGTATCTACCTCTATGGATACTGGTTTTGCAACTCCTATGGCATAGGCCAGTTCAATTTCCAGCTTATCAGCAAGTCCTGCAGCCACTAAATTTTTAGCAACCCATCTGGCAGCATAAGCAGCTGATCTGTCAACTTTTGTAGGATCTTTTCCTGAAAAAGCTCCGCCGCCGTGTCTTCCATATCCACCATAGGTATCAACTATTATTTTTCTTCCTGTAAGTCCGGAATCTCCCTGAGGTCCTCCTATAACAAATCTTCCTGTTGGATTAATAAAATACTTTGTATTTTCATCTAAATAATTTGCAGGAATAGTTGTTTTAATAACCTTCTCCAATATATCTTTCTCTATTTGATCATGAGTTACATGGTCGCTGTGCTGTGTTGAAACTACAATAGTATCTATTCTTACCGGTTTATTATCATCATACTCAACTGTAACCTGAGTCTTTCCATCTGGTCTTAAATAATCCAATGTGTTATTTTTTCTAACCTCTGTCAGCTTTCTGGCTAATCTATGGGCCATTGCTATTGGGAATGGCAGATACTCCGGTGTTTCATTTGAAGCAAAACCGAACATCATTCCCTGATCTCCTGCACCTATAGCTTCAATTTTATCCATTTCACCTTTTTTAGATTCTAAGGCTTCATCTACGCCAAGGGCGATGTCTGCAGACTGTTCATCAATTGAAGTTAATACTGAACAGGTATCACAATCAAAGCCATATTTTGCTCTTGTATATCCTATTTCCTTTATGGTTTCTCTAACTACCTTTGGAATATCCACATAGCAGTGGGTTGATATCTCTCCCATAACAAGTACCATTCCTGTTGTAACTGCTGTCTCACAGGCAACTCTCCCATATGGGTCCTGTTCCAGTATGGCATCTAAAACAGCATCTGATATTTGGTCACATATTTTATCAGGATGTCCTTCTGTGACTGATTCTGAAGTAAAAAGTTTTTTCATATGATATCCTCCTCTTTTATTCTAAAAAATAAAAAACCCCTTACAAGAAGAGGAATATAGTTTCCTCTTATCTTGCATTTTCATGCTGGAATTGGCACCATTGTGCTAAGCACCGGTTGCCGGGTTTCATAGGGCCGTGTCCCTCCGCCTCTCTGGATAAGAGATCCTTTATTTAATTCTAATTTATGTTAACACAGCAAAAAAACCATGTCAATACCACTTCATATTTGTTTACATATTATTAAAATATGAATTTAAGCAAATAAAAAAGATACATACGTATCTTTTATGGTGGAGGAGGATGGATTCGAACCATCGAAATCGTCCGATAACAGATTTACAGTCTGCCCCCTTTGGCCACTCGGGAACTCCTCCATGTATGGAGCTGGCAATAGGAGTCGAACCTACAACCTGCTGATTACAAATCAGCTGCTCTGCCATTGAGCCATGCCAGCAAATATATTGGTGGGAACAACAGGGCTCGAACCTGTGACCCTCTGCTTGTAAGGCAGATGCTCTCCCAGCTGAGCTATGCTCCCTTGTCTTCTGCCGACAAGTTATAGTATACAATCTTATTATTTTAATTACAAATACAATATTAGTTCATTTTTTAGATTTATCTCTTAATATGTCTCTGTTTTTTTTATTTGCAGCTTTTTTAGGACCAATATCTATCTAAATAAGCTGTAAAATTAGTTTTCTGCTACGTCCAGATTAATAAACCTGGAAGCAATATTCCGGACAGACTGGTAATCATCATCAGATAGCCTGTCTCGCAGCAGATGGAATATATTTTTAACTGAATCTTCATCTTCTTCATTTAAAAACTCTGTTATCCTTTCCTCATCATCTTTATCCAGTTTTTTATATATAAGCAGAAGCTTAAGCTTTTCTTGGCTTGATATACTTATAGAATTCTTTGAAACCTTAAATACGCTTTTAGCTTCTTCAACAATTGGATAATTGATGTCACTGTCAGGTAAACTGCTGCCACTGTCATTTGTATCTTCTGCAGCAGCTTTATCATCTTTTTTATCCACATTTTCTTCTGTTTTTTCTTTGACTGAAGCATCATCAGGCTTTGATACTTTTATATCAGACCTATTATAATTTACTTTTTCAGGTACTTTATAAGTTAGCATATAAGTGCAGCTTAAAATAGTAAATATAACTACAGTGATTGATAAAATTACCCTTTTCATTTTATATAAACCTCCAAAACATTCCAAAACATTCCTTTTAATATTGTTCCAATATATTCATTTTTTATTCACTTCAGTAATAAAAATAAATATAACGGAAAAACACATATTTTTTTGGGGGGTATAAATTTGAACAAAGTAAATGTAAATTATCAGGAGCCTTTAGCCTATTATGAAATAGCATCCTTTATAAAGGATTATATCGATATAAATACAATCATTATCTGCGTGGGAACTGACAAATGCATAGGGGACTCATTAGGACCAATTGTCGGAAGCATGCTGAAGGAGAATGGAATACCACTGGCCATATACGGCACACTGGATAATCCTATTCACGCTTTAAATCTATCAGATAAGATTGATATAATAACAAAAAATAATATTGGAAATCTGATTGGAATAGATGCCTGCATTGGAGATATCGAATCAATTGGCAATATTCAAGCCAGAGACTATCCTCTGCATCCGGGTAAGGGTGTAGGAAAGTCCCTGCCTGATATTGGTGAAACTTCCATCATCGGTATTGTAGATGGGGGGGACGATTTTACTATATTTACAAATAGAAATATACGTCTGTCCCTTGTTGTTAATATGGCAAAGGTCATCACTAAGGCTATAATTGAGGCATACAATATAAAAATAAAAAAAATTAAGAGCTGAAAAGCTCTTAATCTATTAAACTTATATTTTCTCCCTGCAGTGAGCCATGGAGTTTGTCTATATATTCTATAACAATACCAGTTCCCATAGCAACACAGGATACACTATTTTCGGCAACCATTACAGGTACCTTAGTATGCTCCTCTATTGCTTTATCTAACCCATTTAATAAAGATCCTCCTCCGGTCATAAGTATGCCTTTTTCTGCAATATCAGATGCCAGTTCAGGCGGTGTCCTTTCAAGTAATGAATGGGTAGCCTCAACTATGGCATTAACCGGATCACTAAGTGCTTCTCTCATCTCCTGAGATGATACTGTTACAATTTTCGGAAGTCCTGTAACTAAGTCCCTTCCTTTTATCTCCATTATTTCTTCTTTTTCTTTCTTAAATGCAGAACCTATATTTATCTTTAAATCTTCTGCTGTTCTGTCTCCAATAAGGAGTTTATGCTTTCTTCTTATATATTTAACGATTGAATTGTCGAATTCATCTCCTGCAACCTTAATTGAAGATCTTACAACTATTCCCCCTAATGAGATAACAGCTATATCTGTAGTTCCGCCGCCAATATCTATAACCATGCTTCCGCTTGGCTTTGCTATGTCAAGCTTGGCACCTATTGCCGCAGCTAAAGGTTCCTCTATTAAATATACCTTTTTTGCTCCTGAATTTCTGGCAGCATCAATTACTGCTCTTTTTTCAACTTCTGTAGCTTCACAGGGGATACAAACTACAACTCTTGGTGCTGACACCAGCCTCTTTCCTGTAGCCTTAGATATAAAATATTTTAACATCTTTTCAGTGGTATCATAATCTGATATAACTCCATCCTTCATAGGACGAATAGCCACTATATTGCCTGGTGTTCTGCCTATCATCTGCCTTGCTTCTTCACCAACAGCAAGAATCTTATTGTTATTTCTATCTATTGCCACAACTGAGGGCTCCTTAAGTACAACGCCCTTCCCTTTTAAATAAACCAGCACAGTAGCAGTTCCTAAATCTATTCCGATATCAGTCCCAAATCCAAACAAAAACATTACCTCCAATTCTATTCATTAGTAATTATGACAATTATATCACTTATTATATTATAATGGTAATGTTTCTAACCTTCAAGAGCTTTATATTTCAATTTTGTAGCTTTTCCGCCTCTTATGTGCCTTTCTGCTTTATTATAATCCAGAATGTTTTTAGTTTCCTGAGCTATCTGAGGATTTATTTTTGGAAGCCTCTCTGTCATGTCCTTATGAATTGTACTTTTACTTACTCCAAAAACTTTTGCAGTTTTTCTGATTGTTGCTTTGGAACATATAATATATTTAGCAACTTCTAATACTCTTTCTTCAATGTAATCTTTCAAAGTCAAGCCTCCTTAACCTTATATATAAATAATATGCTTTAAGTTATTAATTGATTACATAAGTCCCATCTCTATAAGAGATGGGACAAAATTTATTATAGATATTTGGAAATATACTTTGCCGGGTCCACATATGATGATCCCTTCATTATCTGAAAATGAAGATGATCTCCATATTTTTCGAAGGCAGAGTTTAATGTGGTTTTACCTACGTATCCTATAACCTGACCTTTTGTAATCTTTGCTGCTTTCTTAACTGATACCTTATCATCCAAATTTGAATAAATAGATTTATACCCATTTTGATGATCGATAATTACCTTTACGCCGTCTTCATCTTTTAAAACATCCAATACTACTCCATCTAAAACGGAATATACTTTAGTTCCCACAGCAGCCTGAATATCAACACCATAATTAGGTTTCCAGCTGTCAGTAGAATCCCATTTAACTGGATCTAAAGAATATGATCTTGCCAGCTTACCGACTACAGGTTTACCCCAGTCTGTATTTGACGCAGCTGAGACAGCCTTTGTTTTTGTATTGGTTTTTTGGGTTTTATTCTTTGCAGCGTTTTCTTTAACCTGGAGAGCATTTTCATAATATTGGTATGGATCCTCATATGTTTCTGCCGCATCTCCTATGTTGGTCTCTCCATTTGTATCAGCTATTGGATTATTGCTGTTTGCTTTATTTTTTGCAGTTATCGCTGCAACTGTTGCTACAATACAAATGCAAACAAACAGTAATACATAAAAGCCTTCCCTTTTGAAAAAATTTGTTGTTCTTTTATTTTTATCGTCCATATGAACACCTCCTGTTTTTTAGTTTGTCCAGTGCTTAGCAAATAATACATAAATTTCATAAAAATTTTTCGACTTTTTTTGCAAAAAAAATAAAGGGCCTATCCCTTTATAAATTTGTCCAATTTTTCAATGTTTATACCTGTATAGTAATGCTTTAATATTTGCTTGTAATTTTTGCCGTCTATTTTCATTACATCGTTACCCCATT
>JAJBWD010000463.1:0-5993 GCA_032907345.1 Bacillota bacterium
GATAATGGAAAGATTGTATCTATGGAATATAAAGAAGACGGAACTTTAATTTGTGCTGTGGTGGAAGAAAAAGTATATAACAAGATGAAAAAATATATTTACAATCAATAAGGAAAAGTAGACTGGATTTTCCAGTCTATTTTAATTTTATAAAAAATAGATTATAATTATAATATTATATATTTTAGGAGGAAGGAAAATGGAAAAAACAATTCTTCAGTATCAGAAGGCATTTAATAATTTAATAAATTATTTAAAGAAGAATGAAAAGGTTCTGGCTGTTATGGTTTTCGGAAGCTTAGTTACAGGCGACCTGTGGGAGGAATCTGATATAGATTTATTTGTGGTAATAGATAATGAATTAAATGAAATTAAAAACTTATATACCTCTGAAAATGGCATACCGGTTCATGTAAAGCTGCTTAGTAAAAGCAAATTTATAACTTTAGATTCTGAAGATTTAAAGGGAGGCTTTATTCACAGAATATTTGCTTCTTCCAGATTAGTTTTTTCAAGAGATATTGACATAACTGAAAAGTATGATAAAGGACGATATTATCCGGACTTAGACAGAGAAAGATGGAATATGGTGTATTTAGGGAAATTAATTAAAAACTTAGGTATTTGTAAAAAATATTTATTTAATGATGGAGTACATACTTCCTATGCGGTTGCTGTTAACTGTATTGAATCCTATGCTAAATTGTATATAAATTATTCAGGTCATATGATAAGCAAGGATGCTATGTCAACGGCCATGGATATTAATCCTGCCTTTAAAAAATGTGTTGAAGGTTTATTTTATAAAACAGAGGACATAGTTAAATCCATTGAGGAAACTATTGCTTATCTTGATAATGAAGTGGATGAAAATATAAGAGATATAACAGCTGTTTTAATATCATTTATGAAGGAAAAGGACTGTCTTTTAAGTGCTGCTGACATACAGAAGAGCGATATTTTCATAAACTATGACATTAATATGGAGGATATTTTAAATAAACTATATGAAAAAAATATATTAAAAAAGGAATACAGAAATTATGAACTGGAACAAAATAAAGTTCTTCTAAAAGAAAATGTTTATTTTATATAAATGCACCCTTTTGGGTGTTTTTTAGGTGATTTAATGGATATATTTAAAATAAATTTTAACGAATACAGGCCTAAATATCTTCAATTATCAGATAAGATTAAAAATCTTATAAACAGCAATATTCTTAAAGATAAAGAAAAGCTGCCTTCAATCAGAGCATTAGCTTTAAAACTTAATGTTAACAGCATAACTGTTAAAAATGCTTATAAAAAGCTGATGGAGGAAGGCTACGTTGATATAACTCAGGGAAGCGGTACCTATGTTAATAAAATCATACTAAACAGCAGGGTTGTAAGAGACTATAAGGATACGCTGAAAAAAATTACGTCTTCATCAGATGAGCTTATTGATTTTACCAAGGAAAGCCTGAATTCAGATTATTTCCCAATTGAAAGCTTTAAAGAAATAATAATGCAGGTTCTTAATACTTATGGTGCTGAAGCACTTCTTTATGAAGAAACCCTGGGGTTTATGCCTCTTAGGGAAATAATAAGCAAAAAATTCTGGAATGAAAGTATTGATAAGGACAATATTTTAATTTTATCCGGAGCTCAGCAGGGTATAGATCTGGCATCAAAGGTTCTTGTTAATATAAACAGCAGTGTTGTTCTTGAAAAGCCTACATATAATGGAGCTCTTAATGTTTTCAGGTGGAGGAGAGCAAATATATATGATATAGAAATTCAAGAAGATGGTATTGATATAAACACTCTGGAGCAGCATCTTAAAAAGAAAAATATTGAGCTTGTATATCTTATGTCATATTTTCAAAATCCAACCGGTATAACATGCAGCGATGAAAAAAAGAGAAAACTGCTTTATCTGGCAAACAAATATGATTTTTATATAATTGAAGATGATTATCTTTCAGAACTTATTTATTCTAAAAATATTAAATATAATACTTTAAAAAGCATGGATAAAAATGACAGGGTAATATATATAAAAAGCTTTTCCAAAATATTTCTTCCGGGGATTAGGCTTGGATATTTGATAGCCCCGGAAAAACTTAAAGATTCATTTCAAAACTTTAAGATAAATACAGATATTGCCACATCCAGCTTAATGCAGAGAACGCTCAGCCTTTATATGGAAAAGGATTATTGGGTAGATCACATTAGAAGAATGAATACTCTTTACAGCAAAAAATATAAGCTTACTGATAAAATACTTAATTCCTGTCTTAAAGAAAAAATAGAGTATATCGATCCTAAGGGAGGATTAAGCTTTTACTTAAAGCTTAAAGATAATGTTAAAATTGATACCAATCAGTTATTCTACCTTTTGAAAAAGAAAAATGTTATCATATCTCCTTCGTCTATATATTATAAAAACCCCCAGGATGGACTTAGAAATTTTAGAATAAGCTTTTCCAGTCTTTCTGATAAACAGATTGAAGATGGTTTAAATAAAATATCTCAGGTGCTGGAGTAAGGTGATAATTTGAAGCAGGGTTTAGTAAACATAAAATATGATAAAGCAGATAAAAATGATATAAGCTATTTTTTATTTTTAGAAGGAAAAACAATTAATGAAATAAGTGCCATTAGAGGAATTGATAAAAGTTTAATTGAAAATCAGATTATTAACGGAAAGATAAAATACAGATATCTTATAAAAAGCAAAAACATATATGAATTGTTAGGTTTACTTATCAATGCAGGTAAGGAAGATAAAAAAGAAACCATTAAAAATTTTGACAGCAGTATAAAACTTGAATTCTTAACTTATGTAAAAAGTCATATAGATGATTTAAATTATAAATATAAACAGCTGATATTCTGGATGGCAGGGGAATTAGGGTTAAAAGAACTTTATGGGTTAATGATTAAATATTCAAAATGTCAGGATGTTGGGGTAAGAAGAATGATAGTTTCTGCTGTTGGGAAAATCGGAGATACTGCCGGGGAGGACATACTTATCGGCTCGCTTAAAGATGAAAATCCCCAGGTAAGACTATATGCTGTAAAGGGACTTTTAAAACTAAAGAGCATAAAGGCAGCTCCCTATATAAATAACCTGAAAGATGCTGAAGAAAAAGAATATGTTATAAGAGCCACAGAGGAATACCTGAATAATATAAAGGGGGTTTAAAATGGCTTATTTAACAATAAAAGAAACAGGAAATGGATTATATGAAGAAAAAAAATCTAAATTTTATTCTATATCTAAAAGAGTGGAAAATGAGCAGCAGGCTGATGAATTTATAAATTCTGTAAAAGCAGCTAATAAAGAAGCCAGACATAATTGCTTTGCTTATGTAATTGGTGAAAATAAAATTATTCAAAAATGCTCTGATGACGGTGAACCACAAAAAACTGCAGGAATTCCTATTTTAGATGTTATAAATCTGAATAAACTGACAGATGTTTGCATTGTTGTCACCAGATATTTTGGAGGAATTCTTCTTGGAGCCTCAGGCCTGACCAGAGCATATAAAAAGGCAGCCTCACTCTCAATACTTGAAGAAAATAAAATTGAAAAGGTGCCGGCTCTAGAGATAAATTTAATATTCAGCTATGAGCTTTTAGGAAAGCTTCAGTATTTCCTTAAAGAAGATAAGATAGATATAATGGAAACAAAGTATACAGATAAAGTGCTTATAAAATTAAATCTGGAAGAAAAAATATATAATTACTTTGAAAATAAAATTAAAGAGATTTGCAATGGCAAAATAGAAATAAATAAAGGTGAAACCGAATATTATTTTAAATCCGGTTTTAAATTGTTTAAGGATTTTACATAACAATATTATTATGATATAATATTTAAGGCTTTTTACATTTATAAGTTAGGGGGAATATTAATGTCAGGACATTCAAAATGGCATAACATACAAGCAAAAAAAGGTAAAGCAGATGCAAAAAGAGGTAAGATATTTACTAAAATTGGTAAAGAATTAGCAATAGCAGTTAAGGCTGGCGGTTCAAATCCTGATTCAAATGGTAAACTCAGAGATACAATAGCAAAAGCAAAAGCCAATAATATGCCTCAGGATACAATTACCAGAGCTATCAAAAAAGGTGCAGGCGAAATGGAAGGAGTAAACTATGAAGAAATAGTTTATGAAGGCTATGGTCCCTGTGGAACAGCTTTTATTGTAAACACACTGACAGATAATAAAAACAGGACAGCAGGAGACGTAAGGTACGCCTTTGACAGAAGCGGCGGAAACCTTGGAGCAACAGGCTGTGTTTCCTGGATGTTTTCCAGCAAAGGACAAATACTCATAGAAAGAACTGAAGAAATCGACGAAGATGAACTGATGATGCAGGTTCTGGAATTTGGAGCTGAAGATTTTTCGTCTGATGATGAAGTATTTGAAATAACTACAAAACCAGAGGACTTTTCTAAAGTTCGGGAAGCCTTGGAAGGACTTAATTATCAGTTTTTAAAAGCTGAAGTTACCATGATTCCAGGTACTACAGTATCAGTTAATATGGAAGATGCTGAAAAGGTTCAAAGACTTATAGATAAACTGGAAGACAATGATGATGTGAACGATGTGTATCACAATGCTGAATTTCCTGATGAATTTGAAGGATAAACTGTATGATTTCATACAGTTTTTTTATTTAATGAGATTGGATAATTAACTGGGAATGACACCATTTTTTCAAGGTGGAGTAAAATTATAAATTATTTAATTCTATTTGTGTTAAATTTTAATTAATATGGGAAATCATTATGATTTATGCTATTATATGTATAGAGGTGAGATTTTGGTAAAGAAAATATTGTTTCTGATGATGTTAATTTTACCATTTGTCTGTTTCGCTGATAATAAAAATTACGGAATGTTTTTAATAGTAGTAAATCTACTGATTCTGATTATTACTATTTCTACAGTAACAATTAATCTGGCAACCTATAAACGTTGAAAGCTTTGTGGATATTGATACATTTAAGAAGACAGCAGGAGATATCTGCAGAGATCTTAGAAACTCAGAAAAAGCTCCGGGATGCGACAGAATATATACAGCAGGAGAAAAAGAGTACTTAGCTTATGAATACAGAAAAGATCATGGAGTTCCAGTAAATAAAGCATTAAGAGACAACATGACACAATTAAATAAAGAATTAAACCTTGGCTATGACTTACCTTGGGATAAATAAAGATTATATATTATATAGAAAATAGATAAAAGGAGCTAAAACAATATGGAGAAAAAAATGTCTATTGGTGAACAAAGTCTAAAACTTCACGGTGAATGGAAGGGTAAAATTGAAGTTATAGCAACAGTTCCGGTAAAAACCAAGGAAGACTTATCTTTAGCCTATACCCCTGGCGTTGCTGAGCCCTGCCTGGAGATACAGAAGGATGTTAACAAGTCTTATGAATATACACGAAGATGGAACACATGTCTTGTTGTTACAGACGGTACCGCAGTTTTGGGTCTTGGTGATATCGGACCTGAGGCAGGTATGCCGGTTATGGAGGGAAAATGCGTACTTTTTAAGGCTTTTGGAAATGTAGATGCCTTTCCTCTTTGCATAAAAAGTAAGGATGTAGATGAAATAGTAAATACAATATACCTTATTTCAGGAAGCTTTGGCGGAGTTAACCTGGAGGATATTGCTGCTCCACGCTGCTTTGAAATTGAAAAGAAATTAAAAGAAAAATGTGATATTCCTATATTCCATGATGATCAGCATGGAACTGCAGTTATTACACTGGCAGGATTAAGAAATGCTTTAAAGGTAGTAGGTAAGGATAAAAAGGATATAAAGGTTGTTATTAATGGTGCAGGTGCTGCTGCCATTTCAATTACAAAGCTTCTTATTTCTGATGGTGTAGGAAATGTAATACTTTGTGACCGTACAGGTGCAATATACGATGGCAGAGAAAAAGGAATGAATCCTGTTAAGGCTGAGATGGCTAAAATAACTAATAAAA
>JAJBWD010000464.1:0-20603 GCA_032907345.1 Bacillota bacterium
TAATATATTTTCCATAAAGGGTAATTTGTATTATAATATAGTTTATAATTTGTTTATGAAAGGACGTGTTTCAAATTAAAGTAAAATCCTTCCTATCAATAACAGTTTCAAAGCTTATTCTATCATTATCTAAGATTATTTTAAAGGGAGGGAGCAATTTCCCTGGGAAAATAGCTCTTAAAATAGATAAAAATGTTTTAACTTCCTTAACAGAAGGATACAAGATAATTGTTGTAACAGGAACTAACGGCAAAACTACTACCACCAGTAATATTTATAATATATTAAAGGACAAGGGCCTGAGTGTTATAACTAACAGTACAGGAGCTAACATGATAACAGGTATTGCCTCCTGTTTTATTGAAAATTACAGATTTAAAAAAGGAAAAGAAAGATATGCAGTTATTGAGGCAGATGAAGCTAACCTTACATTTCTTAACGATTACGTGAAGCCGGAAATAATATGCATAACCAACCTGTTCAGAGATCAATTGGACAGGTATGGAGAGGTATATACAACACTTAAAAAGATTTTAAAGGGAGTAGAAAAATCAGAAAATTCAAAGCTTGTTTTAAACGGTGATGAATCACTTCTGGGAGACTTGTCTGTCCCTAATAAAGTATATTATTATGGTTTTGAAGCTCAAGTAAGCAATGATAACATAATTGATATAAATGCAGATGCTAAATTCTGTAAGAAATGTAAAGCACCTTATAAATATAACTTTATTACATATAATCATCTGGGAGATTATTACTGTGATAACTGCGGATTTAAAAGGCCAAAGCTAGATTATTTTGTAAATGAGATAAGGGAAATAGAAAGCGACGGATCTCTGGTTTTGATAAACGGTAAAGAATTTTATATAAATCAGCCTGGTGTATATAATATATATAATGCACTTTGTGCCTATTCTGCAGCTAAACTTTTAGGAATAGATGATGATACCATATTTAATTCTTTAAAATCTCAGAAAAGTAAATTTGGGAGGCAGGAAGACGTAGTTGTCGATAATAAAAAGGTTAGAATAATTCTGGTAAAAAACCCGGCAGGCTATGATCAGGCTATAAATACAATATCCTTAAACCGTGAAGACATAAGTATAGCACTTCTTTTAAACGACAACTATGCAGATGGAATAGACGTATCCTGGATATGGGATGTTAAGTTTGAAAGCTTAAGGAATTTAAAAATTCATTCTCTTATCATATCCGGATTAAGGCTTTATGACATGGCAGTAAGGCTTAAAATATCCGGTCTCGATACAGATAAATTTAAAATAGCTGCAACTTATGAAAATCTTCTGGAAGAAATAAAAGAATGTGAAACAGAAAAAGTATATGTTCTGGCTACATATACTGCCATGCTGAGTCTAAGAAAATTCTTGCTTAAAAAGGGATACATTAAAAATATCTGGTAGGAGGTTATTATGGAGCTAAATATCTGTCATCTTTACCCTGATCTTTTAAATGTTTACGGTGATATAGGAAATATTCTTATATTAAAATACAGGGCAGAAAAGAGAGGAATAAAGGTTAATATATCTAACGTGTCCATGGGCGACAGGTTTGATAAGGAAAAATACGATATAGTATTTTTCGGAGGGGGCCAGGATTATGAGCAGTCCATAGTTGCCCAGGATTTAAAAAAGAATAAGGAAAAAGGAATAAGGCAGTATATAGAGTCCGGCAGGGTTTTTCTTTCCATTTGCGGAGGCTATCAGCTTCTTGGAAAGTACTATACCACACCGGAAGGAGAAAAACTGGAGGGCCTGAACATACTTGATATTTATACTGAAGGCGGCAAAAAAAGATTTATAGGCAATACTATAATTAAAAATGAAGAATCAGGGGAAACCTATGTAGGCTTTGAAAATCATTCAGGGAGAACTTATATCGGCAGCTTAAGACCTCTTGGAAAAGTAATCGAAGGCTATGGCAATAATGGTGAGGATGGTTATGAAGGCTGCATATACAAAAACACCTACTGCACATACTTCCATGGTTCTCTTCTTTCCAAAAACCCTGAACTTGCTGACAGGCTGATTAAAACTGCACTTTCAAATAAATATGAAAATGTGGAGCTTACTCCTTTAAAGGATGATTTTGAAAATAAAGCAAAGGAATTTATAATAAACAGAAAAAAATAGGAGCCTGGCTCCTATTTTTATTTGTATCCGTTTATATGTGTTTTATGAAAATCCCAGGCAGTCTTTATTATAGTTTCTAAGGAATCATATTTTGGTTTCCAGCCTAATTCCTTCTTAATAAGATCTGAGGATGCTATAAGCACTGCCGGATCTCCCGCTCTTCTTGGAGCTATTTCTCTCTTTATTTTAATTCCCGTAACTTCTTCAACCTTATCTATTACTTCCTTTACGGAAAATCCTAATCCATTCCCCAGATTATATATTCTGCTTTCCCCGCCGTCTTTTAATCTGTCAAGTGCCAAAAGATGGGCTGAGGCTAAGTCAGATACGTGTACATAATCCCTGACGCAGGTTCCGTCTTTTGTTGGATAATCATCACCAAATATCATGATCTTATCTCTGATTCCTAAGGCGGTCTGAATTATTATTGGTATAAGATGGCTTTCCGGCCTGTGATCTTCTCCAATTTTCCCGCTGATATGAGCGCCTGCTGCATTAAAATACCTGAGTGCAGTATACTTTATGCCATAAGCATTGTCACACCATTTCAGCATCTTTTCAACGATAAGCTTAGATTCCCCGTATGGATTTGTAGGAATATTCTTATCTCCCTCAACTATTGGGATACTCTCCGGTTCTCCATAGGTTGCTGCAGTAGATGAAAATACTATTCTCTTAACATTATAATCTCTAAGTGCCTTAAGAAGGCAAATAGTACTGTATACGTTATTTTCAAAATATTTCAATGGCTCTGTTACACTTTCACCAACCAAAGAATCAGCTGCAAAATCAATAACTTCATCTATTTCATTTTCAGTAAATACTTTATCTATTATACTTCTGTCTCTTAAATCTCCCTGATAAAATTTACCTCCAAGAACAGCTTCCTTATGACCTTTCTGAAGATTATCAAGAATAACTACTTTTTTATTATTTTCCAGCAGGTGAGCTACCATATGACTTCCTATGTAGCCTGCTCCACCGCATACTAATGTTGCCATAATTTTTCCTCCTTATATAGAAAACCTTTTCTATATATTATATCACAAAATTTATATTTTATAAAGATTTTGCCATTACTATTTCATTGTTCTTAAGTTTAACTAAAACTGTATCTCCCTTGGTTACCTCACCCTGTAGAATCATCCTGGCAAGTTTTGTTTACAAAGTATTTTCTATATAAGATTTTAAAGGTCTTGCACCATATAGCGGGTCATAGCCTTCCTCTGCCATAAATATTTTTGCCTCTTTATCTATTTTAAGCTTAATTTCTCTTTCTTCCAGTCTCTTTTCAATATCATGAATAAATATATCTATGATATTTTCAATTTCCTTTATGGTCAGAGGCTTAAACATTATAATATCATCTATCCTGTTTAAAAACTCAGGTCTGAAGCTTCTTTTCATGATTTCCATTACTTTATCTTTTATATCATCATCAATTTTTTCATTGTTTTTATTTTGAAGCAGTATATCAGAACCTATATTGGATGTCATAATAATTATGGTGTTTTTAAAATCCACTGTATTTCCTTTATTATCTGTCAGTCTTCCATCATCCAGTATCTGAAGGAATATATTAAATACATCGCTGTGAGCTTTTTCTATTTCATCAAAAAGTATAACACTGTATGGCTTTCTTCTTACCTTTTCAGTAAGCTGGCCTCCTTCTTCAAATCCTACATATCCAGGAGGAGCCCCTATTAGTCTTGAAACAGAGTATTTCTCCATATATTCTGACATATCTATTCTTATTATATTATCCTCAGAATCAAACAGAGTTTCTGTGAGAGTTTTTGCCAGCTGTGTCTTTCCTACACCAGTAGGTCCTAAAAATATGAATGACCCTATTGGCTTTTTAGGATCCTTAAGACCTGCCCTGGCTCTGAGTACAGCATTTGATACTAAATCTACTGCTTCATTCTGTCCTATTACTCTCTTTTTCAATTCATCAGATAGTCTGAGAAGCTTTTGTCTTTCTCCTTCTACTAACTTACTTACCGGAATATTAGTCCAGTTTGATAAAACGAAGGAAATTTCATTTTCAGTTACTTCTTCCTTTAAAAGTGCCCCTTCTTCATTGCTTAACTTACTTTCACTTTCTTTTAGTTTTTCAGTAAGCTCCGGAATTATTCCATACTTTATCTGAGCAACCTTATCCAGATCATACTCTCGCTCAGCTTTTTCCAGGTCTGCCTTTTTATCATCCAATTCCTTTTTTATTTTTCTAACATTTACAATGTCTTCTTTTTCTTTTTCGTATTTTAGTGTAAGAAGCTTATCCTTTTCATTTAAGCCCTCTAATTCTTCTTCTGCTGCTTTTAATCTATTCATGGATTTTTCATCTTTTTCCCGCTGAAGAGCATTTTTTTCTATCTTAAGATTAAATATTTTTCTTCTGATGTCATCCAGCTCAGCAGGAAGGGAATCTATCTCTGTTCTAATCATTGAGCAGGCTTCATCTATTAAATCTATTGCTTTATCAGGAAGGAACCTGTCTCCTATGTACCTGTCTGAAAGTTTGGCAGCCGCTACTATTGCAGAGTCATGAATTCTTATGCCATGGTATATTTCAAATTTTTCTTTAAGGCCCCGCAGTATTGTTATGGTATCTTCTACCGTTGGCTCATCAACTGTAACAGGCTGGAATCTTCTCTCTAATGCCTTATCCTTTTCAATATATTTTCTATACTCATCAAAGGTTGTGGCTCCTATGGTTTTAAGCTCTCCCCGGGCAAGAAGAGGCTTTATCATATTACCTGCATCCATAGAACCTTCTGTTTTTCCTGCTCCTACGATATTGTGAATTTCATCTATAAAAAGAATAATTTTGCCTTTACTGCCTGTTACTTCTTTTAAAACTGCCTTAAGCCTTTCTTCAAATTCACCTCTATACTTAGCACCGGCTATTAAGGAACCCATATCAAGAGAAAACACCACCTTATCCTTTAACCCTTCAGGCACGTCTCCTTTTATTATTCTTTGAGCCAAGCCCTCAACTATTGCAGTTTTACCCACACCGGGCTCTCCGATAAGTACCGGATTATTTTTTGTCCTTCTTGATAATATCCTGATTACTCTCCTGATTTCCTCATCCCGCCCTATAACCGGGTCCAGTTTATTCTTCTTTCCTTCCTCAATTAAATTTACTCCGTATTTTAAGAGTGCCTCATAGGTGCCTTCCGGGTCCTCAGAATCTACCCTCTGATTCCCTCTTATCTTTAATAATATATCAAGAACATTTTCCTGATTAATTGAATATTTAGTTAAAAGTCCTTTAAGCTTTAAATCCTCAACATTTATTATACCAAGAAGCACATGTTCCACAGATATATAGGAATCCTTGAATTTGTTCATCCACTCTTCTGCTTTAATAAATATTTTTTCTATATTTCTTGAAGCAAATACGCTGTTTCCAGAAGATAGATCACCCATTACCTTGGGCATACTGTTTAATATATTTTCAGATTCCCTGTTTAATGAATCTAAGTTTATATCCATTTTTTCAAAAATTTTAGGTATAAGTCCCTCTTCATCCCTAAGCAGAGCAATAAACAGGTGAATAGTTTCTACCTGTTGTGAGTTATATGAAACAGCTAGTTCATGGGCTTCATTTAAAGCTAATGAAACTTTTTTTGTTATCTTATCTGCATTCATTTAAAACACCTCCGTTAAAGCTTACCTTTTAGTTTCAAGGCTAAATTAAAATAATTTATTGAGTCCTGATATTTTTTACTATCATGGTACATCTTACCAATAAGTAAATATCTATTATAGATATCTTTAGTTGATCCATTTTTTTTCAGGGAATCTAAAGATAAATTCATATAAAGTTCTTTACTGTCTGTATCACCTTTTTCTCCTAATACAATAGCTTTATAAAAATATGCTTTCTCAATATAATAATCATCATTTAAGTATATAGCGTTATTAATAGTTTCTTCTATGATTTCTTCTGCTTCATTATATAGTTCATTGTCAATAAACAGCCTTACCAGTCTATTAGAAAAAGCAGCAAATCCTTTTTTATCCTTCTTATTATATACGCTATAGGCTTTAGTTAAAATCTTTATTCCCTCTTCTCTGCTTTTGAATTTCATCATAATCATGCCAAAGTTAATAGGCACGGTTATAGTACTTAAACCATTAATAAAATATTCAAAAGCTTTATCTCTATAATCTTCATATTTTTCTTTACTTCTTTCATAATACAGAACTGCTAAAAGGCTGTAAATTTCTCCTGGGCATTCAGTGCAGTTTTCTATTTCTGATATACTTTTAAGTTCACCAATTGTATCCAGAAATTCCGATTCCTTATTAAGCTGGAAATATGCCATTATTATATAATAGCAAGTCTTGTAATATATGCTGGAATTCTTTTTATTGTCCACTTTGTTTTTTACTTTTATAAAGCATTTAACTGCCTGATTGTATTCCTGATATTTGTATAAATATGTTCCTAAATCAAGGTAATATATTATATTGTTTTCCTCAGAATTTGCCTTAGTAAGCAAATCATAATATTCTGCCAAATCATTTTCTGCTTTACTTATTTTATCACCATTTATATAATATTCTATCAGCAGGTGCATAAATTTAAATGCAATTTGGCATTCTTCACAATTTATAGCATAGTTAAGATTATATTTTATGTCCTCAATATAATTCTTACCTTTTTTATTTTTCAGCAATTTGCTGTAGTTATTTAAAAGCTGCTTTGGTATATCTTCTTTTATATAATCTTCAGACAAATTCAGCCTGGAGCTTAAATATTCTATTATTTTATCTTCAGGCAATATCTTGTTGTTTTCTATTCCGCTTAGTTTAGAAATAGATACTATATCTGAAGAAATATCCTTTAGTGTCAGCCCATTATATATTCTTGCTCTTTTAATTTTTTCACCGGTTGTTAAAACTTCCATAAGAATCACCTTTGCTTCATCAAATTATTCCAATGTTTTTTAAAATATCTACTCCTGTGTTTAAATACCTGACAGCTTTTTCATTATCTCCAATGTCGTTGTAATATTTGCCAAGCTTTATCGAAACTTCAGATATTTTATTGTTATCATTTTCTCCTTCCACATATTTTAGTGCCATAAGAAGATTATATTCAATTTTGGCATTATCACCCTTAATAACACTTAATTTATAGCTTAAAATATAATAGTCATAAGTATATTTACTGCCGCTTTCCTCAATTAAATTTTTTATTTTTTCAAGAGTTTCTTCTATGCTTTTTTCATCTTTCAGTTTGATAAAATTTTCGCATAGATTTATATATGTCTCAATTATCTTTTCATCATTTGCTTCTTTTCTAAGATCTATAGCTTTGTAATAATGAAGGAAGGATTCATCTGTATTTTCCAAGTCAAAAAACAATTTTCCCAAATTATTCTCAAACTTCGACAAAATTTCTACATCTCCAATTTGTTTCCATATGTCATTTGTAAGTTTGGAATATTCTATAGCTTTTTCTATTTCTCCATTTTGTGCATATTGTTCTGATATTAATGCTAAGGACTCAGCATAATTTTTCTTATCGTTTGCTTTATTAAACTCTTCCTTTGCCAGATATGAATAGTTTATTGATTTTTCTACATTTTCCAGTTTTAAATAGATGAAGGCTAAATAATAATATATTTCTCCTATAATATAAGGATTAGTAAGTTTCCCTTCAAAATATACTTTTTCTCCCTGCTGGAAATAGGACAGAGCAGAATGATAGGATTTAATTTTTATTGATATAAAGCCTAATTGAAGAAATGATTTGATAATATCTTCTGTTTTTCCTAATCTGATAAAAGAAGAATTGGAAGTAAGAAAATATTCCTGTGCATCAGTCAGTTTATTCCTTCTTAGGTATATTTCTCCCTTCAGATAATAACTTATACCTTTTTTATAATCCAGATTATACTTTTTTGAGTAGTAAATACAATTTTCAGCATACTGATCTGCTTTTAAAAGATTATCATTTTTTAAATAAAAATCCGCAATATTTTCATAATAAGTACATATCTTTTCTGCCTGAGTCTCTTCTGATTCCATCAAATATTCAATTAGCGTTTTAAGAACAGATGCTAAATAAGCAAGCAAATCCATACTGGGTTTTGATTTCCCTGATTCTACCAAGCTAATCTGCCCGGGAGTTATTCGCTCTCCTGCCAGATCTTTTAGCGTCATATCAAGTTCTTTTCTTCTTTTTTTTATTTTTTCTCCTAAAGTTAATATTTCCATTATCATATATCTTTCTCCATTTAAACAATAATTTTAATTATATTATAGCATATATTGTTAATTATATTAAAAAATAAAATAAAAAAATAATCCGGTTATACCGGATTATTTTATTTTATCCAATTCATCATAGTTCCATATGCATCTTCAGCAGCATTCATTGCAGCTCTTGATCTTCTTTTCATCCTTCTTCTTGTCTTTCCATCCATGGATGGAATAATCATTAACCCTAAAGCTGCTCCCATAAGACTTCCTGCCATCATTCCCTTAACAAATTTGCCTCTCATACAATCACCTCTTTTTATTAGTATGATATGCAATTTTTTCTTAATTAAACTAGGAAAATATTAGCAGGTTATTTCATCCATAGCCATATTAGCCAATTTATCACATCTATTATTATACTCATTATCAGAATGGCCTTTTACTTTTATAAAAGTAACCCGGTGTACAGATAAGAATTTTATCAGATCTTCCCACAATTCTTTATTCTTAACCGGTTCCTTTTTTGAATTTTTCCAGTTATTTTTTTGCCAGCCCTCTATCCAATTGCTGTTAACTGCATTAACTACATAAGCTGAATCTGAATAAAGATAAACACTGCAGGGTTCCTTCAATAATGACAGTGCTTTTATTACTGCCATAAGCTCCATTTTATTGTTTGTGGTATTTTTATATGATTCTTTAATTTCTTTAATATTTCCATTGTATATTAAAACTATGCCAAAGCCTCCGATTGTATCCTCTTTTCCATTTCCTCTGCAGGCTCCGTCTGTATATATAGTGACTTCTTTCATGAATTTTTCTCCTTTTTTATACCTTTAGCAATAAACTGATACAATTTTAATACTCTTTTTCCCCCTACCATAGAGGTTATTAAATTAATTGCTTCTTTTACTAATATTAAAATATTGCCCTTCCCATGATAATTTTCTAAAATTATGCTGTCATCCACATCATTTAATATTTTGTTTAAGCCAAAAAATGCAATGGCTATATCATCTATTTCTCCAATAAAAGGAATAAAATCCGGAATAAAATCAACTGGTGATGCCAGGTATAAAATTATACCGATTAAGACAGCCTTACTTTCTGCAGAGACTCTTTTATCCTTTAAAAGATTATAATATAGGTCAACAACATCCGGAAGGATAAATGCATACTCTCCAATTTTTTTATATTTCTCAGGCATCTTTCCAAGCATTTTCTTTCTAAACAATCCGTATGAATCATATTTTTTTGTCTCTTCCTGCTTTTTCTTAATTACTTTTTTATCTGCTGAGTAAACAAATTCATCTATCCCGATTTCCAATGCTCTATTCAATATTTTTAAGCTGTTTAATTTGAAATATACATTTGGAATATTTTTCTCTATCTGATTTAAATCTGCAGATATTATTCCATCTTTTATACTTATCCCTAATTCATTCAGCTTTTTATCTAAAATCTTTAGTGAAGAGTTTACTACAAAAGAAGCTATTTTTAGCTTTGCTATTTTAAACTCAAATATCTTAAGGTAAATTATATTATCATGGACATTTGATACTCCTAAATCTATATAAAAATTAAAGTCTATTCCTTTTTTATATACTCCATACAGCTTAATAGAATCCTGTATATCTATTTTATTTATATTAAGGTTCTCTACTTTCACAAAATCTTTTATAAGACCCATGATATCTTTTTCTGATAATACTGTGGTTATCTTTGATACCTTCATCTTCCCCCCGCCTTTTCTTGGAATATATTACATTAGTAAAATTTATGATATTCATTTTACAGCTTTGTAAATTCATTATATCATAAAAAATAAAGGATTCCATTAATAATTAGATGAGGTGGTAAGCATGAACATAGTAAAAAATAAATACTTTCTTATACCAATTTCCATGATTGCCTTCGTTTTAATATTAGTTTCACTTTTAAGCCTTAACATTAATAAACCAGTATACAAGACCTATAATTTTCTGATAAATGACATAAACAAAAACTTAGTAAATGAAGTAAATCTTACTTCTTCACCTGAGATATATGTAAAGTTAAAAAATGGTCAGACATATAAAACAGATAATCCAAGAAAAGAAGATTTTAAAGAACAGCTTTTACTAAAAGGAATAAAAGTATCCGAAAATGAAAATATAGATGCAAGAAAGCTTATGATAATTATTCCTGTTTTAATTATATCTGCTGTATTATTTTATAATGTTACGGTCAGATCAAAGAAAAAAAATAAGTCTATTGATTCCATTGAATTAAATAAAATCGAAGATTCCTCATATTCTTTTAAAAGCGTTGCAGGAAACTACGAGGTTAAGGAAAATGTCATGGATATAATATCCTTCCTTAAAAATCCGGACAAGTTTAATCATTATAAGGCAAAGATGCCAAAGGGCATACTTTTATATGGAGAACCGGGAACAGGGAAAACTCTTATAGCAAAAGCCATTGCTCATGAAGCGGGAGTTCCTTTTTACTCTACATCAGGATCTGATTTTGTTCAGATTTATGTGGGTGTTGGAGCTTCAAGAATAAGGCAGCTTTTTAAAAAGGCCAAGGAAAGCAAAAAAGCAGTAATATTCATAGATGAAATAGATGCTATAGGAAAGAAAAGAAGTGAAGATCCATCTTCAAACGGAGAAAGAGATCAGACTTTAAATGCCCTTTTAACTGAGATGTCCGGATTTAATGACAGCACCGGCATTGTAGTCATTGCAGCTACAAACAGAATAGATACATTAGACCCGGCACTGCTGAGGCCAGGCAGATTTGACAGACACATAGAGGTTCCACTTCCTGATAAAAAGGAAAGAATGGAGATTTTGAATCTTTATCTTAATGGTAAACCACTAGGCGTTATAGATGTAGAGGATTTAGCTGGCAAAACTGTATATTTTTCCGGTGCTAAGCTGGAGGCCTTTGTTAATGAGGCTGCAATTTTAGCCTGCAGGGAGGAAAGTCCGCTTATTTTATCTAAGCATTTTGAAAATGCATATACCAATATATTAGCCGGCTCAGAAAAGAAGGACAGATCTTCAATAAAAGGAATAGATAAGAAGATAACAGCTTACCATGAAGCCGGGCATGCTCTAATATCTTCAATCAGCCTTAAAGACGATCAGCTTTCTAAAGTGACAATTATTCCAACCACTAAAGGTGCAGGAGGATATACTCTCACCATACAAGAGGACAGAATGTATCATACTAAAGAATACCTTAAAAACAGAATAATGGTCCTGCTGGCAGGAAGGGCTGCAGAGGAATTAGTATTTGGGGAAGAAAATATAACAACTGGAGCTTCAAATGATTTAGAAACAGCATCAAAAATAATATGGGATATGGCTAATAAATATGGAATGGTAAAATCTTTAGGTTTGTTTTCCCTTGGAAACAATAAATCTGCTCCTGAATTAATTAATGAATGCAAAAATATATTGGATGATTTATATAAAAAGGTAAAAATATCTTTGAAGGATAATATGGACAAGTTAACCCTTTTATCAGAAGAATTAATAGAAAAAGAAACGCTTCATAAAAATGAAATATATGAGATATTAAAAAGAGGCTAAACAGCCTCTTTTTTGAATTTAATAAATATAAATGTTACAAGTACTCCGCCTAATAAGCCTCCAATGTGTCCATAATTATCTATGTTTGGTATAGTAAAACCTATTATCAGGTTTATTACTATTACATTAATAATACTTCTTACAAAGTCTGAGGATATCCTTTTTCTGTTATAAAGTCCGATAATAAGAAGCGACCCTAAAAGCCCGAATATTGCTCCTGAAGCACCTATTGATACACTGTCAGAAAACAAATAGCTTAAGACTGAGGATAAGAGCAGAGAAACTATATATATTATTATATATTTAACCTTTCCAAAATACTTCTCCACAATGGGTCCGACAGAATAAAGTGCTATCATGTTAAGGGCTAAATGAATTATCCCTCCGTGCAAAAATCCACAGGTAAATAATCTATAGTATTCCCCTGCCTTTATAAGAGGATTATATTTAGCTCCCAAAGCCACAAGTACATTTATGTCAGCATCCATTAAGTTCCCGGAAAAATAAGCTGTAATTAAATAAGCTATCACGTTGATAACAATTATTATTGCAGTTACAATGCCCACATCCATATGCTTAGGTTTTGCTGAAGAAGATATGCATTCAGTAATTATGCTTACTAAATTCTCTATTCCCTCATCACTGTAATATATTTTTTTGTCGTTGGAGTTTAGAACTACAGATTTAGGACTAATGAGATTTTCATTATCTATATGATCCTCTATATAAACAGGTATGATAGTATACCCTGAGTTTTGAAGGCTTTGTATTTGCTGATTGCCCGAAATATACAGAGATTCCTTATAATCAGTAAACAATAGGACATAATTATTTATTTCTGCTGCCCACCTTGTTACTAATCCCTGATTATCTTCTATTTCCATTATTCTGCCATTATATCTTTTATTGATACCATCTATAAGCTGTTTAGCATATTCTTCTTTCATAATTCATCCTTTTCAATTTATCTTCTAAGACAACATGTTTATTAAGTCATCAAATCTTTTTATAGTATTTAATACAGGCTCTTTCACCGTCATATCCACTTTTGAGTTTTTAAGAATATTTATTGGATAATCACTTCCGCCGCTCTTTAAGAAATTGAAATAATCCTTAAGAGCTCCTTCTTCCTTATTTAATATTCTCTTAGCAAAGGTGAAAGCAGCACTATAACCTGTAGCATACTGATACACATAAAAATCCCTATAGAAATGAGGAATTCTTGCCCACTCTACCTCTATTTCCTTATCAACTATTATATCATTGCCGAAATATTTTTTATTTAGATCATAATAGAACTTATTCATCTCTTTTGCAGTAACAGGTTTATTATTTTCTATGCTTTCATGAGAGAATTTTTCAAACTCAGCAAACATAACCTGTCTGAATACTGTAGTTCTTATATTTTCCAGCTCCTGATTTATTAAATAAAGCCTCATATTTTTATCTTTTTCATTATCTATCAGATAATTTATCAAAAGATTTTCATTTGTTGTTGAGGCCACCTCAGCACAAAACAAAGTATACTCAGCATACTCATAAGGCTGGGTCTTGTTTGAATAATAGGTATGAATTGAGTGTCCCATCTCATGAGCCAGTGTGGATACACTGTTTACATCGTTGTTATAATTTAAAAGAACAAAAGGCTCTGTATCATAGCAGCCGGCAGAATATGCTCCTCCCTTTTTGCCTTGATTTTCGTATACGTCAACCCATCCGCTTTTTATGCCATGTTCAAATATATCTAAATATTCCTTTCCAAGAGGTTTTAAAGCCTTTTTTATTATTTCCACACCCTTCTCGTATGGTATATTAACCTTCGGCGTTTTAATAACAGGGGTATACAGGTCATACATATGAAGCTCTTTAAGTCCCAGAAGCTTTTTCTTAAGCCTTACATACTTATGGAGTACTTCAATATTATCGTTAACTGCTTCAATAGTATTTTCAAATACAGATACAGGTATATTATTTGGCTTTAAGGAGGCTTCTACAGATGATTTGTAACTTCTAAGCTTTGAGTTTAAAGCAAAGGTCTTTACTGAAGATGTAAGCATGGCAGCATAAGTATTTTCGTATTTTTTAAATGTATTATGCATAAGCTTAAATGCAGCTTCTCTTACAGCTCTGTTTTCAGATTTAATCCATATTGAGTAGTTTGAACTGGTAAGCTCAGCATCATTTCCGTTTTCATCCTTTATGATTCCGAACTTCATGTCAGCAAAAGTAAGCATATTAAATATTTCAGATGGTGCTTCCAGTGAATCACTAAGTGCGGATAGTATTTCTTCCTTATCCTTACTCAACGTATGCTCCTTTAAATTTCTTATATCCTGAAATAAAAACTTGTATCTTGAAAGGTCCTTATCATCTATCAGCTTTTTATACTTTTCTTCACTTAAGTCTATGATCTCAGGCATAAAAAAAGAAAGATGGGATGCAACCTCAGATGAAAGACTTGATATTTTATTTTTGATACCCTGATATTTTGGATTTTGAGTATTTTCATCATTTCTAAGAAATGCATATCCAAACAGCTTTTCGTTTAGCCTTAATATGTTTTCTCTTAGTTTTAAAAAGTTCAGCAGATTTTTTTTATCATCTAATTTTCCTTTGTATTCCAGTAGGCTGGGTGCTTCTGACTTAAGTTTTTCATAATCCTTTTCCCAAAGATCATCATTTTGATATATCTTTTCTACCTTCCATTTATACTTATCTTCTATTTCTTCTCTTGTTTTAACCTTTAATGCATCACTCATTTTCTCACCTCATTATTTAAAATGGAAAATTTACAAATTTATAATTTTCCTACCATTAGTATACCATAAATTTCAAAAAATCAAGAAATAAATATTTGCAAACTATTTGCATTTATGTATAATATAAATAATACCAGAGAGTTTTTTAAAGGAGACTAATTTAATATGGTAAATATAGAAAATATAAGTTTTTCCTATACTAGTGGAAAACCGGTTATAGAAAATCTATCAATAAACGTAGACGATGGTGCTTATCTGTCCGTAATAGGTGAAAATGGAAGCGGCAAAAGTACCTTAATCAAATTAATGCTGGGCTTTTACAAACCCACAGGCGGAAAAATTGAGATAAAAACAAAAAAAATAGGTTATGTATCTCAGAGAATCGGAAATTTAAACAATAAATTTCCAATAACAATATATGAGCTGCTTTACTGCCACCTGAAGGCAATAAAGTGCAAAGACAGAACACAGATATTTAAAGTTTTAAAGATGGTTGGAATGGATGGCTTCAAAAATCAGCTTATAGGAAATTTGTCCGGCGGTCAGATTCAAAGAATATTCATAGCAAAAGCACTGCTTGGAAATCCTGAGCTTCTTATATTCGATGAAATATTTACAGGAGTTGATGAAAAGGCTCAAAAGGAAATCCTGGATATATTATCAAATATTAATAAGGATGGAATAACAATAATTTCTGTAGATCACAACTTGGTTTCAGTATATAAGAATTCATCCCATATATTAAAACTGACAAATGGAAGAGGTATTATATATAACAGGGAAGATTTTAAGGAGGCATATTATGCTACAGTATAGTTTTATGAAAAATGCCATCTTAGCAGCCTCCCTGGTTTCACTGCTTTGTCCTTTAATTGGAACCTTCGTAGTATTGAAAAAATACTCCATGCTGGGAGATACCTTATCTCATTCATCATTTGCAGGTATTGCACTTGGAATAGTTTTTGGTTTTAACCCAATATTAGCAGCCTTTATATTTACTGCCTTTGCAGGGATAATAATAGAATTATTAAGAAGCAGATACGAGAAATATGAAGAGCTTATTATGGTAATAGTCCTTACACTGGGAGTAGGAATTGGTATAACCCTGGTAAGTTCCGGCAAGGTTAGTACAAATATAGATTCTTATCTGTTTGGAAGCATACTTACTGTATCCAAAAATGATTTATACACTATACTTGTTTTAAGTATAATTTCAATAATTACTATATTTTCTTTGTACTATAAGCTGATATACATAACCTTTGATGAAGAGGGAGCCCGTATATCAGGATTAAACGTAAAACTTATTAATTATATTTTTATGGTTTTAGTCAGTGCTACTGTTTCTGTATCCCTAAGAATAATGGGAATACTGGTTATTTCCTCAATGATAGCAGTTCCGGTAGCAGCTTCCCTCCAGCTTAATAAAAGTTTTAAGTATACGCTGATTTTTTCTGTAATATTCGGTTTTATAGATACAATTACAGGACTAATTTTGTCCCTATTCTTAAATGCAGCACCGGGAGGACTTATTGCTCTGGTATCAGTATTTGTTCTTATTTTAGTTATAATAGTAAAAAGCTTTCGAAATTAATTCGAAAGCTTACTTTTTATCTTTACAGTTTTTACATATACCATTAATTACAAAGTCATGTTCGCTCATAACAAAACCGGTTTTATTTTTTATATACTCTTTAACCTGAGATAAGGGGCAGTCAATTTCTATTTCTTTATTGCACTCTGAGCATTTAAGTACATGCTTGTGCTTATCCTTATTCAGCTTATATATATATTTATTTTCTCCTAAGTTTAATTTTTCTGCAATTTCCATATCTGAAAATTTTTCTAAATTTCTATATATGGTGGATAAGTCAAAGTCATTGCCCTTTGCATTCAGCTTTTTTAAAATATCATCAGCACTAAGTCCATCATCTTCTTCATTTAATAAAGCTAAAATAGAAAGTCTGGCCTTAGTTATTTTAATTTTATTTAATTTTAATAAATTAGTACTATCCATTAAATCATCCTCTTAAGTTTAAATAATCTGAGTACAATTTTTCATATATATTATATCACAAATAGATTTTATTTTAAAAAAATATCATTTTAACTCCAAAAATAACTAATATAAATCCCCCTAAATAATCAGCATATTTAGTAAATATATCGATTTTTCTAAGGAAATTAGAAATATAAAGGGCAAAAACAGACATAAGAAACGTGACTAACCCAATAAATAATGTATCTTTAAAAAGCAAAATATTGCTTGATATTTTATTTAACAGAGTAAATCCGATAACAAAAGCATCTATTGAAACAGATATCCCAAGGACTAATTCCATTCCTTTCTTTACTAAGACACATTCCCCGGTGTTTTTTATTCCTTCTCTCAGCATTAATATACCAACTATTCCGATTATTATACCTCCCAATACCTTTGGAATTGAAAGCACGTAAGTATTTATTAAAAACCCGGAATAAGCTCCTGCTAATGATAGAAAAAACTGAAAAAATCCAAAAGATACGGGGAATCTTAATTTTTCATTTCTTTTCAGTTTACTATTTAAGCCAGTGCATATTGATATTGAAAAAGCATCCAGTGAAAGTGCTATTGCTACAATAAATAGTGAATAAAAACTCATTACAAGCCTCCTAAAGCAATAAAATAATTATAGGTATAGTTACTGCAGATAAGACAGTGGAAATAAATATAATCTTTGAAGCAAGTTTTACATCTCCTCCATTAGCTTCAGCAAATATTACAGATAACGTTGCTGCGGGCATAGCTGTTAGAATTACCACAGATCCCATTATGATATTTGGTATACTAAACTGCTTTAATACAAGAATTAAAATTACAGGAATAAATAATAATCTAAGAAAGCTCACATAGTATATCTTAAAGCCTGAAGCCATATCAATAAATTTTATATTTGAAAGAGATGCCCCTACCACCAGCATGGATATTGGAACAGTCATGCTTCCAATCATACTCAGAGTTCCCTGGATAGGACCTGGCAGTTTTATTGAAAACAGGAAAAGTAATATACCGGTAAATGTTGATACCATTGCTGGATTTATAAATAGTCTTTTTATGCTGTTAATATCTTTTTTCCCTGAAAATAAATATAATCCATATGTCCATATTACTAAATTGAATACAATATTATACATGGAGGTATAAAAAAGTCCTTCTTTACCGTAAATACTTGAAACTACAGGAAATCCCATAAATCCACAGTTTGAAAATATTGTTAAAAATCTTAATACCTGCTGTTCTTTTTTTTCATATTTTAAATATAAAACTTTTGACAGTAAAATTGAAAATATTAAAACTGAAAATGTAATTATTATAATAAGTGCTGAATTATAAGCCATTTTTTTAGAAAAAGAGAAATCAAAGGTAGATAAAATTAAACAGGGCAGTGCAATATTTATCAGTAAATTTGATAATCCCTTACTTAAATTATCGTCTATAATCTTTAACTTAGCTCCAAGTACACCTACTATCATTATAATAAACAAAATCATTATTTGATTAATTATTACAGCATCCATATTTACCCCTTAATTTATAATATAAAATACATTTAAAGTATACAATAAAACTATTAATAAAAAAACCATTATTAAAAATTAAAAAATATAGTAAAATGGTATTGGGGTGATTGTATGAAGGAAATAAGACTTCATGGAGAAAAAATAGTTTATGGAAAAGGTTCACTTAAGTGCTTATCAGAATTAGTGCATAAAAGAGCATTTATAATAACCTCCGGAAGCTCCATGTTTAAAAATGGGTCAATATCCCATATTGAAAATTATTTAAAGGAAGCTGATGCTTCTTATACTATTTTCAGAGGAGTTCAGAAAAATCCGGATACAAATGTGGTAATGGAAATACTGAAAAAAATGGAGGAGTTTAAACCTGATACCGTCATTGCAGTTGGAGGAGGATCTCCGATAGATGCTGCCAAGGTGGCTTCCCTCTTTTATGAGTTTAAAGAAATTAATTTTAATAATGTTCTTTCTATTTCTCTTCCTGAAAAAAGAGAAAAATTAAAAATTATTGCAGTTCCTTCTACATCAGGAACAGGCAGTGAAGTTACAAAGGCAGCAGTAATAACATTTAAAGACAGGAACATAAAGGTGGGAATTAAAACTGCAGCCTTCATACCTGACATTGCTGTACTTGATCCTGATATTACAATATCCATGCCAAAGAATATAGCTGCAGAAACCGGAATGGATGCTATGACTCATTTGATGGAAAGCTATATAAATAAAAATATTGACTATTATACAGAGTGCATAGCAGAGGGAGCTATAATTAATCTTCTTCATGCTCTTCCATCATCCTGCCTCTATTGTGATGCGGAAAGCAGAGACAGGGTTCATGTATATCAGTCAATAGCAGGCTCAGTTCTGGCAAATGTTGGCCTTGGAATGTCTCATGGCATATCCCACGCCTTTGGAGGGAGATATGATTTAGGTCATGGATTATTAAACGGAATCTGTCTTCCATATGTACTTTTATGGAACGAAAAAGATCCGGAAGTAAAAGAAAGAATTAATAAATTAAGCCGCCTGGCAGGTGAAGATATAATATCTGCAATAATAAATCTAAAACTTAAGATTGGGATCCCAAAGGGTTTCTTTGAAATACTGGATGAAGAAACCTTTAAAAAAGATCTTCCATTACTTGTAGAAAATTCGCTTAAAGGTTCAACACAGGTAAATCCTGTTAAAATATCAAAAGAAGATATGGAACTTATCCTGACTTCAATATACTATGGAAAGGAATTTTAAAATGAACAGCAGTAAATTTATTGATTTTAGAAGTGATACAGTAACATTTCCAACTGATGAAATGAGAGAGGCTATGAAAAATGCCATAGTTGGAGACGATGTATATGAAGATGATGAAACTACAAAAAAACTGGAAAAATTAGCTGCACAGGTTACAGGGAAGGAAGAAAGCTTATTTGTTCCATCCGGCACTTTTGGCAACCAGCTTTCCCTTTTTACTCACTGTATAAGGGGAAATGAGGTTATTTTAGGTGAAGACTGTCATATAGTCCAGCATGAGGTTGGAGCCTCTTCAGTAATTGCCGGAGTACAGCTTAGGACTCTGAAAAGTAATAATGGTGCATTAAACCCTAAGGATGTTGAAAAGACTATACGAGGTGAAAATATTCATTTTCCTGAAACAGGTCTTATATGTGTGGAAAATGCTCATTCAAACGGAAGAGTAATACCGCTGTCTGTAATGGAAAGTATAAGAAATATATCTTTAAAATATAATATCCCTGTTCATTTAGACGGAGCCAGACTTTTTAATGCAGCAGCATACTTAAATGTGGACCCAAAAGAAATAACAAAATATGCTGATTCAGTTATGTTCTGTTTAAGCAAAGGACTCTGTGCTCCTATTGGTTCCATGCTTTGCGGAAGTCACGATTTTATAAATAAGGCTAAAAAGAAAAGAAAGCTTATGGGCGGTGGTTTAAGGCAAACCGGAGTTTTAGCTGCTCCCGGAATCATAGCAATAGAAAAAATGACTAAAAGGCTTAATGAAGACCATGAAAATGCTAAATACCTGGGCTCTTTATTATCAGAAATAGATGGTATTTACGTGGATAAAGAAAGAATTGAGATTAATATGACCTACTTTACCATGAACTTTAAAAACTTAACACCGCTTATATTAAAAGATGAGTTATTAAAGAAAAACATAAAGATCAATGAAGATGAAAATGATGAAATGAGGTTTGTTACAAATTACTGGGTTTCAAGAGATGATATAGAATTCACTTGTAAATGCATTAAAGATTTAGTAAAAAAATATGAATAAGCAAAAGCTTATTCATATTTTTCTTATACTACTAAAAACA
>JAJBWD010000465.1:0-9063 GCA_032907345.1 Bacillota bacterium
ATAGCTTTCTTTGATTTCCTCTTTATCTTTTCTAGAAAATGCTCCCATCTCCAGGTTTTCCATAACAGACATTCCTGAAAATACTCTTCTTCCTTCAGGTACATGAGATATTCCCAGGCTTACAATGTTGCTGGCTTTTGCCTGATTCAGTTCACTTCCATTAAATAAAACTTTTCCTGTTTTAGGTTTTAAAATACCTGAGATTGTCTTAAGGGTTGTGGTCTTTCCAGCTCCGTTTGCCCCTATAAGTGTAACAATCTCGCCTTCATTAACCTTTATATTTATACCTTTTAATGCGTGAATAGCACCGTAATATACGTTAACGTCAATAAGTTCTATCATGCTTCCTCTTCACCCCCAAGATAAGCTTTTATTACAGCAGGATCATTTTTTATATGCTCAGGGGTACCTTCTGATATAAGCTTGCCATAATCAAGTACATATATTCTGCTGCAGACTGACATTACAAGAGACATGTCATGCTCGATAAGAATAATTGTAATGTCAAATTTGTCTCTTATCCATTTTATCATTTTCATAAGTTCTATTGTTTCATTTGGGTTCATGCCGGCTGCCGGTTCATCTAGTAAAAGAACCTTAGGACCGGTTGCCAGAGCTCTTGCAATCTCAAGTCTTCTCTGCTCACCATAAGGAAGATTTTTCGCCAATTCTTCCCTTTGGGAGGTTAATTTGAATATATCCAGAAGCTCAGTTGTTTTTTTATCAGCAATTGTTTCTTCCTTAAAATATCCTGGGAGTCTGAAAAGTGAAGAAACTGTACTGTATTTGATATTTTTCTGAAGTCCCACTCTGATATTATCTTCTACAGTCATATCACTGAAAAGTCTTATATTCTGAAATGTTCTGGCAACACCTGAAACTACAATTTCACTTGGTTTCATTTTATTGATTGAAAATTCGCTGCCAAAATTATATACAACCTCACCATGAGTTGGCTTGTACATACCTGTTAAAACATTAAAAACAGTGGTTTTGCCGGCACCATTAGGTCCTATAAGTCCAACTATTTCCCCTTTTTTAATATCCATAGCTACATTTTCAACAGCTTTTACTCCGCCAAAAAACATACAAAGATTATTTACCTTTACTACCGACATCTGAGCCCCTCCTTTTACTCCATAATTTCAACTTATAATTTCCCATAATACCCTGAGGTCTGTATACCATAATAATAAATAATATTACTGAGTATATTACCATTCTAAGCTCAGGGAAACCCTGAAGCAGCAGTGATATTATTGTAAGTGCTATTGCTCCCACAACTGACCCGGTTATGCTTCCCATTCCGCCGAATACTACTATTACAAGTATGTCAATTGATTTCATGAATCCAAAGGCATCCGGTTTAATAAAATAGAAATATCCCGAATACAGGGCGCCGCCTATTCCAGCAAAAAAAGCACCTATTCCAAAAGCAAGTACCTTATAGTAAGTTGTATTTATTCCCATGGATTCTGCTGCTATTTCATCATCTCTTATGGCAATGCAGGCTCTTCCCGGTTTAGATTCTATAAAATTCTTTATAAGTATTATAGTAATAACAGTCATAAAAAATAACCAGGTCCAGTTTGTATATTGAGGTATGTCGTTAAATCCGCTGGCACCACCCACATAGTCATTATTCTGTATGATAACCCTTACGATTTCTCCAAAGCCCAGTGTGGCTATTGCTAAATAATCACCCTTTAATCTTAATGTAGGAACTCCTATTACTATTCCTGCAAAAGCAGAAACTACAGCCGCAATAAGTATGGCTGAAAGAAATGGGAGATCAAATTTAGCAGTGGCTATAGCAGATACATAAGCACCAACTGACATAAAAGCTGCATGTCCAAGGGAGAACTGCCCGGTAAACCCGGTAATCAGGTTAAGGCTTACAGCAAGTATTATATTAATTCCCACTAAAACCAGGTTAAGAAAAATATATGAATCTATTATTTCTTGATTTATTAGAAACTGTCCCAATAAATATAGGGAAAGTACTAATACTGCTGTTAAAATATTCTTTTTATTAAATACTTTCATTTTTACTCCCCCTATACCTTTTCTTTAGTATTTTTGCCTAAAAGGCCATTAGGTTTAATAAGCAGCATTATAATAAGTATGGCAAAGGCAACTCCGTCTTTATAAAGAGACCCTCCGTAAGCACTTACCATGGTTTCAGTCATTCCAAGGAAATATCCTCCGATAACAGCTCCGGGTATGAGTCCAATTCCTCCGATAACAGCTGCTATAAATGCTTTAAGTCCGGGAACAATACCCATAAGAGGGTTTATTGAATTGTAGTAAACTCCAACAAGTACTCCGGCAACACCTGCCAGGGCTGAACCTATTGCAAAGGTAAATGAGATAGTATTATCAATACTTACTCCCATATACTCAGCTGCCTCCTTGTCCATTGCCACTGCTCTCATTGCTTTTCCCATTTTTGTTCTATATATTATGTACTGAAGCAGAATCATGAGCAGTACTGTTATTACAATTATATAGATATCTGAAGTATTTAATATTACACCGCCGTTAAACAATTTAATACTTTTATTGTTAATTACCGCAGGATATGTTCTTGTATCAGCATGTACAAAATACATGGTTCCATATTCAATAAATAAGGAAACTGCTATTGCGGTAATAAGTGCAGCAATTCTTGTGGAATTTCTAATGGGTTTATAGGCAACTTTTTCAACAAAAATACCTATAAATCCACAGCCAACCATAGAAATCAGAATTGCCGGTATAAAACCTACATGGAGAAAAGTTGTAACTGCAAATCCTATATAAGCTCCCAGCATATATATATCACCATGGGCAAAATTTATAAGATTTATAATTCCATAAACCATAGTATATCCCAGTGCAATAAGTGCATATATGCTTCCCAGGGATAATCCATTAATAAGCTGCTGTAAAAACTCTTTCATCCTTTCACTTCCTTTTGAATTTCTAATAAATCAATTTACTTCAATGGGGAAATTGCATAATTTATGAATTTTCTTTTTCAGTTTAAAAAAACGTTATGGATTCGTTATTTTTAAACTGAAAAATCAGCCAAAATGTTATTATGCAATTCCTTCAATAGAAAAACAAAGACATATATTGAAAATATATGCTTTGTTTTTCATATAACTTTTTATTAATATCCTTTTACTGCGGCTGAAGCTTCTTTAAGAATACCTGCTCTCCGTCTTTTTCCTGAAGTATTGTAATGGATTTTACAGGGTTATGATTTGCATCAATTGATATTGTTCCTGTAACACCCTTAAATCCTTTTGTTGCTGCCAATGCATCCTTCAGCTTTACAGGATCTGCTTCTCCTGCTCTCTTTAAGCCATCTGCCAGGAAGTATGCTAAATCATATCCTAAAGCGTTAAATGCATCCGGCTCTTTATTGTATTTAGCTTTAAATGCTGCTTTGAACTTTGTAACTTCAGGTGTAGTATCATTTGAAGAATAATGATTAGTATAGTAAACATCATTTAATGCAGTTTTCCCAGCCAGTTCAACCAGCTTTGGTGATTCATATCCGTCTCCGCCAAGTATTGGAACATTAAGGCCTAAACTTCTTGCCTGTTTAACTATTAAACCAACCTCTTCATAGTATCCCGGAAGGTATATTACATCAGGATTTGTTCCCTTAATATTTGTAAGTACAGCTTTAAAATCTGTATCTTTTGCCTGATAAGCCTGTTCTGTCACTATTGTACCGCCTGCTTTAGTAAATTTATCTTTGAAGTTTTTAGCTAAGCCCTTGCTGTAATCACTGGTGCTGTCTATAAGAAGTGCTGCACTCTTCTTTCCTAAGTCTGCTGCTGCAAACTGTGCCATTATAACTCCCTGGAAGGAATCACTGAAGCAGGTTTTAAATACGTATTCTCTTACTTTTCCATTACTGTTTACTGTTACGTCATCTGCTGTAGCAGAAGCTGATATAAGCGGAACCTTATTCTGAATTGCTACCGGTGCTGCAGCCTTTGTATTTCCTGAGGTTGCAGGTCCTAATATGGCAACTACCTTATCTCTTGTAGCAAGCTTTGTAGCTACATTGGCAGATTCTGCTGTATCTGATTTATTATCTGATTTAACTTCTTCAATCTGCTTTCCTAAAACTCCGCCATTTTTGTTGATTTCTTCGAAACCAAGTTCTATGCCGGCTACTAAACTTTGTCCATAGGTGGCAACTGCACCCGAAAGTTCATAATCTAATCCTACTTTTATGGTTTTTGAGTCCTTTGCTGATTCACTTTTTTTACAGCCTGCAAATGATAATACCATTAACATTACCGCAAGCATTAATGACAATTTCTTTTTCATATTATTTCCCCCTTGTTATTTTGACTTATAATTTTATAGTTCCCCAAACTTTTCTGTCTATTCCTCTTCATCTTCCATTAAATTTATAAAAATGTATGCTGAATAATTTTTGTTTAATTATTTTAATAGGTCCAATTTAATACCATATGGCCACTATGATATTAGACTTATTAACAGCTCCTTTCTAAAAAACCTTATAAAAAAACCTCTATACATGTATCTATACATATATAGAGGTGCATTTAACACTGTACCACTCTAATTTACCGTTATCTCACAATAACAGCCTCTGACGGTTCCAACAAACCCTGTCCTTAACGCAGACCTGCGATATGACCTACTACTTAATAAGTTTCAGACATACAATTCAGAAGTGAGCATTGCTAATCCATTAATCCGGTTCTCAGCTTGTTCCGGTTCTCTGTAATTAAATTTAATTAGTTTTATCTTCGTCATAATTTTTAATTCGAAATATTCTTACATTTGCAAGTTGACTTGTTTTTCGTTTATTGTTGTTTATGTTATCACAAAATAATTGAGGTGTCAATGATTGTCGAAAATAATTTTCACAATATTTTCTGTAAACGTTTTTATGGTTTATGTAAACATTTTCAAGTTAATATATATACTTCCTTAGCAAACATAATTTTATTAAATCAGTACTCCGATTTTACCAAATTCAGATATTAAATTTTATAGAAATTATTTTTCCACCTTTCTTTCGCGTATTGTAACCTTAATGGTATCTCCAGGCTGCTTCCCTATTTTAGCCCTGATATCTTTTTTTATTCCGATAATATGGCAGGGTGTTTTCATTCTGACCAAACTTCCCTCATAAGGCTCACCATCAAAAGTGGCAAAAACCGGGACCCTGCCTTTACCAAACTCTGCCTTAACATCAAAGGGTATTTCTATATATGCACCATCTATATCCGGTACTTTTTTTATTTCTGCTTCAAATTCGTATAATTTACTCATGAAATAACCTCCTTTTTTATTGGAAAAGCTTATTAAATATATTATAAAGTTAATTGATCTATACATCTACTAATTGACAAATTTTTAATTTAAAATTACTATAAAATTAGAAATAATTGTAATATTAGGTTTGTAATAGGAGGTAACCAAATTGAAGAAACTGAAAATTACATTTCATCAAAAGAGCTTTTATGCAAGTCTGCTGGAGAAAGAAGCCCCAAATACTATAGCGGCAATTGAAGCTATTTGCCCTTTTAAATCCAGAGTATCATATGCAAAATTGGCAGACAGAGAATTTTTCTTTCAAACGCCGGCATTTTATGATTTAGTTGAAAATCCAACTTATTCTCAAGCTGGAGATGTAGCTTTTTACGGTTCAAGACAATGTATATGTATTTTTTATGATAACCTCACCCCCCTTGGCTTTGTTAACCAATTTGCTTCCATTGAACCTGCAGATTTAGGTAGATTAAGGACAGAAGCAGATACTATTTGGGAAAAACAAGGCGATATTATTCAAATTGAGGTTATAGATCAGTGAAATGAGCTTAATGAAAGGTGGTATAATATGAGTCAGCTTATTAAAGAATTTGAAAAATATACTTCAGATGCCTGGATAAACAAACCTTTAGATATTGAAAGATTATTAGAACGAAACAATGAGACCGGAAGAAATTTCCCAGCAATTGTATATGCTAATGGATTCTTTGATAATGTAACAATTACAGCATATACATATTATTTAACAGCTAATGAAGGCAAATGCGATTTCCAAACTTTAAAAAATATTTCAGCTGGTTTTATCTCCGATACCGGGCTCTCTCTTAAAACCGATTACCATATGTATGACAGCCATACGCTTCTTATGAGGGCAGCTTGTTCAATTTATAGCATGGATAATTTTCAAGAATTGGCAGGTTTACTGAAAGCTGTGCAGTGCTATTTAGTAAGACTTTTCTTCTGGGTGGACCTGTGCATGCCCTGGAGTAAGCTTTCAGAGGCATACAACAAAATAAGAAAAGAAAAGGAAGTTTGTCCTTAAATTAAGGATATTCTTTCACTCTTTAGATTGTCCATAATAGGTATACAAAAATGAGCCCGCCTTATAAGCTGGGCTCATATTATGTTATATTATTCATTAATTATATAGGGAACTGTAACAACAGAAACATTTCTCTCCCTGTACAGCTTATTTCTTATGAACATGGAAGTTTGATTATGGAGCACGTTATGCCACCATTTTGTAACAACAAACTGACCTAATACCACTGTAACACTTTGGCCGGATTTTGTATGATCTTCTTCCTGCTTAATATAACCAAGAAGGGGGCTTACCAAATCACGATAAGGAGAATATTCGATGATAAGCGGAATTCCTACATTATACTCAGTCCATCTCTTTTTTAATAACATGGCAGATTCCTCATCTGTTGCAACATGAAAAGCAATGATGTTATTTGAAATACTTCTGGAATAATTCAATGCTTTCAAAAATGCCTTATTTAAAGAATCCACTAAAATAATAACCTTTCTGTCCTTATCAACGTTTGAATTAGGTCTTTCATTTTTGGTAAGTTTTAGTTCAGCTGATACTTTCTTATAATGCTCTTTTATTTTAAGCATACAATATACGAAGCTGGGAATCAGCAGGCATACAATCCACGCTCCATGCCTGAATTTTGTTATTCCTATAATAATAGCAGTGAAGAAGGTTACTAACGCACCTAATCCATTTATTAACGCCTTATGCCTCCACCCAATTTTTTTCTCTCTAATCCATTTTATAAACATACCCGACTGAGACAACGTGAAGGAAATGAATACACCAACTGCGTACAGTGGCAGCAGCATATTTGTATTAGCTCTGAAAACAATAGTCAATATTCCTGAACATAAACATAAAAGGATAATTCCGTTTGAAAAACTAAGTCTCTTTCCCCTTTGGCTAAATTGTCTTGGTGCATATCCATCCTTTGCAATCAAAGATAACAATAGCGGAAGATCTGTATAAGCTGTGTTTGCTGCCATAATCAAGATCATTGCTGTAGTAGCCTGTACAACGTAAAACATGAAGCCTGTTCCAAAAACCTGAGCGGCAATCTGGGAAATTACAGTCTTTGAATCACTGGGTACTGCATGATACAATGTAGCAAGATAAGAAAGCCCGCCAAATATAAATAGTACAACAAAAGCCAGAAGTTCTAAAACCCTTTTCGCATGCTTTTGAGCAGGTGCAACAAAATTAGGGATACCATTACTCACTGCTTCAACACCTGTAAGAGCTGTGCAGCCTGAAGCAAAGGCCCTTAAGAATAAAAACAGGGTTATATTACCGAAAGAGGGAAGAATTTCATTGGAAGCTGCAGGTGTATACCCAAAGACATGCACCCTTACAATACCAGTGATGATCATTGCCCCTATGGTTAATATGAACAAATAGGTGGGCACACCGAATAATCTGGATGAATCCCTCATACCTCTTAAATTACCTATGGTCATAAATGCAATGATGGCCAGTGAAATCAAAACCCTGTGCTGCAAAAGCCATGGGAACGCTGATGTAATAGCCGCTGTACCTGCACTGATACTTACCGCAACGGTTAATACATAGTCAATAGATAGTGCCGCTCCGGCACAAAGTCCGGGTACTACACCAAGATTATCCTTTGCAACGATATAAGAACCGCCTCCGCAGGGATAATTATCTATAGTCTGCCTATATGAAAACACCAGCATAAATAAAAGCGCAACGATACATAATGCTGCATAAAACATATATTTGTAAGACTGGGAGCCTATAACCGGAATCATAACTAAAAGTATTGCCTCACTGGCATAGGCTACAGATGAAATCGCATCACTGGACAAAATAGGTAATCCCCAAAATACTGTAAACTTCTGATGCTCTAATTGATTATTTGCCAGTGTTTCTCCGATAAGCAATTTTTTTAAAAAGGATAACATAATTCACCTCTGTCAATTTTTAAAAGAATAATAATTAGATTATACCTATTATGAGAAATTTGCAATTTCCCCTTGGGCATCTTATGCGAATTTAATCGATTCCTGTAGAAACAGATACCTGTAGCTTATTCTATCTCTTTCTATCTCCTTCTTTCTCAGTAAACCGCCGACGTAATATTATAATGGTCAAGAAGAAGAATAAATCCCGACTATTAATTAATCGGGATTCATCTATTTTCTGTTTTTTAATCCACTTAAATACTCCGCTAAAGGAAGCCCTTCCATAGGATTATATCCATTTTTTATTATCATGTCTATTCCCTTTTCAACCAGTTTAGTTGCCTTAAATGCGCTGTCAATAAGGCTGCAGCCATTTAATAAATGTGCCATTAAAGAGGCTGTATAGGCATCTCCGGTTCCCGGATAAGAACCAGGTCTTTTTTCTCCTTTTATAACTCCGAATCTATTATCAGTTTTATTATATATATATGTTGATATAAAGCCGGTCCCTGGGACTGAGGTTACTATTACCTTCTCAGGACCAAGACTGGACAGGGAAATTAAAATTTCTTCTATTTCACTGTGATTTAAATTTTCCTTATATGGCCTTCCCAGAATAATACAAGCCTCTGTAAGATTTGGGGTAATAATATCAGCTTTTTTTACAAGCTTTATTATATCTTTAACATTTTCTTCATTTATAAAGCTATAAATCTTTCCATTATCGCCCATTATAGGATCCATAAGGATTAAAGTATCTTTCTTTGAAAAGCACTGGAGAAAATAATC
>JAJBWD010000466.1:0-3836 GCA_032907345.1 Bacillota bacterium
AACCTGTCAGGAAATCTATATGCTGCTGAATCTGAGGATATAGTGATTTTAAGTCATGGCTTCACCTCAGATAAATATTCCAGAGGAAGATTTGAAAGACTTGCCAAAGCTTTAAATTTAATAAATATAAATGCTTTTACTTTTGATTTTTCAGGGTGCGGGGAAAGTGATGATGATTCACTAAATATGGATAAAGAAACAGATGATTTAAAATCAGCTGTAAATTACGTAAAAAGTTTAGGCTATAAGAAAATTGCTTTATACGGCCACAGTTTAGGCACGGTTATCAGCCTAAAGGCATTTTCAAAGGAAATAACAGCTATGGTTTTGTCCGGAGCAGGTACTGATTCCATGAAATATAACTGGAATGAAGTTTTTTCTGAGAGTCAAATGATGGAACTTTCGGAAAATGGGATAATAACAGAGCTAAGGCCTGGTGAAAAACGGGAAAAGATAGTAATAGAGGAGCAGATGCTGAGAGATTTTGAACAGGTCAATGGTGAGATACTCCTTAAAAATATAACCTGCCCTGTGCTTATCATCCACGGAAACAGGGGTGAGGAAGAGAGATTTCTGCTTGAAAAATCAAAACGAGGCATAAATTTTCTGATGCCTGAGTCAAAGCTTGTCATAATAGATGGCGCAGATCATAGTTTTATGGAACATTATGAAAAGCTGATTAGTCTTACCTGTGATTGGTTTAAAAAATGGTTTGACAGGGACAGCTTTAATAAAACGGCTTATAAATATAAGTAAAATATTCAGGATGGAACTAAAGCCCATTATATGAAAAATAATGGAATTATCTATAGAATATGGGTTTATAAGTGCTAAAATAGAAGGTAGTAAATATTTTATTTTAGCTGTGAAAAGAGGAGTACTGATGGATGTTTTCTGGGAGAGAGTATGGAATGATTCCAGCATAGAATCTTATAAGAAATATATAGATTTAAATCTGGAATATGAATTTATAGAATATTTCAAAAGGGAAGGACTTAAAAATATCTGTGATGGTGCCTGTGGGTTTGGTAAGTACAGCAGTATTTTATCTTATAATGGGTTTGTATTAAGCGGATTTGATGTATCTGAAAAAGCTGTAAGACTTACGGAGGACATGCTTCAAAGCTTTTCTCTGCCCTATGAAAGCTTTAAGGTTTGCAGTATAACAGATGTAACCTTTGAAAGTTCTTTATTTGATGGGACTATAGCCCACTCTGTTATTGATCATTTGACATTGGAGGCAGCATATAAAGCCATAGATGAACTTTTCAGGATAACAAAGAAGGGCGGACTTATATATATTTCCTTTGATGGCCTGGAAGAAGAGGATATTTCATCTCCCCATATAATATTAGATGATGGCAGCTTTAAATATACAGAGGGCAGAAGGGAAGGCATGATTTTTAAGTATTATTCTGATCAGGATATTGAAAAAGTTTTATATAAAAAGATAATAATCTGGATGAACTATAAGAAAAACGGAGCAAGGGAAATAATATTAAGAAAGGAGTAAACAGCATGGCAGTATTTTCATGGATTTTACTTATAACAGCAGCCTTATATGGTGCACTTTCAGCTTATGGCGGATTTGCCGGTTTAAAGGATAAAGAAACCAGTTTATACGGGAATGTTCTTATGATTTTAGGCGGGGCAATTATTTTGATTGCTGCAGTTCCTGAAGTTTTGGAAAAGTACCAGCTGATTCTTCTTATATCCGGACTTATCATAATTCATGCTGCTGCTGTCCTTAACGGCATAAAATTATATGGGAAAATCACTGTAAAGCACCATGTTTTTAGACTTTTTCTTTCAGCCATTATTATACTGCTTTATTTTATAAAATAAAGCAGATATTAAATTGGGGGTTTGTATGGTTAAATCAAGGGAATGGAATTGGGCTGCAGTTTCTGATGATATGTGGAACAAACCATCAGAGGATGTTTATTATTATCTAAACAGGTGGGAAGAAAAGGGCTATTATACGTTTCTGGATTTAGGCTGCGGCCTTGGGAGACATTCAATACTATTTGCTCAAAATGGCTTTGATACATACAGTCTGGACCTATCAGAATATGGATTAAACTCATTGTCTGAAAAAGCCAAAGCTTTAGGACTTAGCATAAAGACTTGTGCCTGTGATATAAATAAGCTGCCTTATAGTGATGATTATTTTGACTGTTTACTTGCTTATCATGTAATATCCCACACTGATTCTGCGGGGATAAAAGTAATAATAAAAGAAATTAAAAGGGTACTTAAGCCTGGCGGTGAGTTTTTCATAACACTCTGTTCTAAGGAAAGTCCCACATTTAAACAAAATAGCTTGCCAAGAATTGATGAGAATACTGTATTAAAGATTGAAGAGCCTGAAATTGGGATACCTCACTTTTACTCTGATTTAGATGGAGTAAGGAATCTTCTTAAGGAATTTGAGATAATAAAGATAAGGCATATAGAAGATATTTGGGATACCGGATTTAGTTATCATTATTTTATTAATGGAAGGAAATTGTGAAGGTGATATTTTGGAAAATGAAACCTTAATAAATTATGAAGCTTATAAGAAGTATTATTTATTTTCGCTGTTTAAAGGTAAACATTATAAATCAAAACCAAGACTGTATTATATAATAAGTTCTGTGGGAATTGTTATATCTTTAGCAACAGGATTCGCTTTTGGATTTGATATACTAATAAAAACATTTCTTAGTATATTTATATTTTTAACTTTACTAATGAGCCTATTAATATTTTATCTGCCTAAAAAATATTATAAATCCGCTGAAAAAATGTATGAAGGAGTTAACCAATATAAATTTTTTGAGGATTATTTCACTGTAGAAAAGAATACAGATGAAGCTAAAGGAAATTCTCAAATAAAGTATAGTGCCTTATATAAGATATATGAAGTTCAGGATTATTTTTATATATTCATCAGCAGGTCTCAGGCTTATATGGTAGATAAAAGCAGGTTTAATACTTCTGAACCAGAAACATTAAGAGAAATATTCAAAGATAAATTAGGCAAAAAATATTACAAATATTGTTGATTTATCTGTTTTCAAATCTCTCTGCTATCTGCATAGCAGGAACAAGTTTAGGCAGCTTATAAACTAATAAATATATTATACCGGCTAAAATAATTCCGCCAATTACATCAATTATTGAGTGCTGCTTTATAAACAGGGTGGAGGCACATATAAGAATCATTGCTGTAAAAGATAGAAATTTTGTTCTGTCTTTTATTTTGCTATAATTTATAAGGCAAAGATGGACTCCAATGGCATTGCATACGTGAATGCTGGGGAAAACATTGTTTGTTCCGTCATGGCTGTAAATAAAATTTACAAGAAATGAGAAAATATCTTTCCCAGGCACATCAGGCCTTGGAAACTGTGCATTGGGATAAATTATAAATATTATAAAGGAAATAACCATTCCCAGGGACAGGAATATTTCCATCTTATAAAAATCCTTAATGGACTTTCTTCCTAAATAAATAAAGCCTAATGCCATGTATAAAAACCAGAAATAATAGGCTGGGACAAACTCTTTAATAAATGGAATCTTATTATCAAATTCAGCTGACATAATATGTTCCGGAACGATTGTTTCTTTTAGATAAGCAAACCACAGCGTTAAAATGAGGAATATAAATAAAGATAAAAAATGCTTGTTTTTATTATAAAATACTGTATAAAATTTCATTAATAATCACATCCTGGTAAAATTTAATTAAAGTTGATTTTACCACTACTTATATGTATAATCAATAATAAAAACTACAGAAAATATTAAAAATAAACAAATTTTAATAGGATTTTTACATAATTTTA
>JAJBWD010000467.1:0-7007 GCA_032907345.1 Bacillota bacterium
CATCCCGGAGCTTTTTCTGAGTTTCTAAGATCTCTGCAGATATCTCCTGCTGTCTTCTTAAACGTATCAATATCCACAAAGCTTTCAACGTTTATAGCTATGAAGAAGTGTCCAAGGAGAATTGGCTGCTTTTTACCATCTTTACCTACTCCATTTAATGCTTTCATGAAATTAGCAGTAGACAATGCTGTAGATAACATCTCTACTACTGTAGCATATCCATATCCTTTATATCCTGCAGTATCTTCACCTATTCCGCCAAGAGGAGCCAGAGCTGCCTTGCCTTTTGTTAAATCTATAAGAACCTGGTTTGTATCTGTTCTTGTATTTCCTTCTCTGTCTATTACCCATCCAGGAGGAAGTTCCTTGCCTATTCTGCCGTAAACCTCCAGCTTACCTCTCTGGGAAACTGAGGTAGCACAGTCTAATACAAATGGGAATTCCTCATCTGTTGGTATGCCAAAAGTTAATGGGTTGGTTCCCAGCATGTTTTCAACGCCAAAGGTAGGAGCGATGGATGGTCTGGCATTTGTTCCTGTAATTCCTATCATTCCCTCTTTTACTGCCATTAATGAGTAATAGCCTGCTATTCCAAAATGTGTTGAGTTTCTTACAGCCACCATTCCCATTCCAAATTTCTTAGCCTTTTCTATTGCCATGCTCATTGCCTTGTGAGCTATTACATGGCCCATGCCGTTATTGCCGTCAAGTACCGCTGTAGTTGGTCCTTCTTTAATAATGTCTATTTTAGTTACAGGATTTTGGGTTCCTGCCTTTATTCTGTCGATATAAATAGGTTTAAGTCTTCCGATTCCATGAGAGTCTATTCCTCTTTTGTCTGATGTTATAAGTACCTCTGCACAAATTTTTGCATCCTCCTCAGGTACTCCAACTCCTTTAAAAGTATCCACCATGAATTTTTCAAGCATGTCAAAATCAAGCCATACACAATCTTCATATTCCATTGTCATAACAATACCTCCCTAGTTTTATAAAAAAAAGCTACATTAATAAATCATTACGCAGATTTATTAATGTGGCTCTCTTATCTCTTGCCACTAGATATTTAAATCAGATTTATTATACAACAAAAGTAAACGATTTTCTACACTTATTTTATTAATTCTAAAATAGATTATTATCTTTTTAGGGCTACCCTGTATGGGAATAGTTCTGCTTTCATTACTCCTTCTGCCACAGCGGGGTCACTATTTTTTATGTTCTCTGCCTCAATCTCTGAATCTGCCTCAAATACTACAATTCCAAAGGTTTTTTCATCCATGTTTAAAGTTCTGCCTGCTAAAATCAGCTTTCCTTCCTTAAGAAGAACCTGCAGCCTTTTAAAATGCCTGTTTACTATATCCTCTTCCCTCTCAGTCCAGTTGGATTCCTCCAGAAGTGATGGAATTAATTTTAAAACATATATATACTGCTTCTTTTCCATTATTTTCGCCCTTCCTATTATAATATAATATTTAAAAGGATTTGAACTATTAATTTTGTTATATAATTCTAAATTTCTAACCAATATCTCTGTGTTATTTCCCCCTGCTGCTCTAACTCATTTTCCAAAACTCCGCCATTATTTTTAATGGTTTTTGCTGATCCGATATTTTTCTTATCACAGGTAATGAGAGCTCTTTTTATGCCAAGATTCTTTACTATTGGGAGAGATAGTGAAAGCATAAGGGAAGCATATCCTTTTTTCCTTTCGCTTGGCCTTATTCCATAACCATATGTCCTCCACAGCTTAATAAGTATTTATTCAGTTCATGTCTTATATGCAGAGCTCCATATATTTTTTTATTTTCATCCACAAGAAAATATAGGGTGGCTGGTACAAAGCCTTTTTCATATGCCTTCTCTGTACTGCCGATTTGCCAATTATTAAGAAGTGTCTTAAAATCTTGTCCACCTCTTCTTGATGCATATGGGACAATATTTTCCTCTGATTTTTCCCATTCGCTGATATAGTCATTATATTGACTTTCCAATTCACTATCAGGTTTTACCAGTTTTAAATTCATCTTAAGTACCCCTTTATTAATTTTCTATAAACTTCTTATAAATAAAGAATTATATTCTATATACATAACTTAATCTTTTATCTAATTTTACCATATACTTTTTATATTAAAAACACAATATAAACCTCCAGATAAATTACTTTACTGGAGGCATAAATTACATCATTGATTTGTAAAGAGCCAGTATTTCAGGAACTGAGGTATCCTTAGGGTTCCCCCCTGTGCATACGTCAGCAAGTGCTGACTCAGACAGGAACTGTAGGTCTTTTTCTTTAACACCTACATCTGTAAGCTTTGCTGGAATTCCAACATCTTCAGATAATTTTTTAACAGCGTCAACAGCTGCCTTTCTGTATTCTTCCTGTGTCATGGTATCTGTTCCCTTAACACCCATTGCCTTTGCTATATCTCTATACTTTTCTCCTGTAGCATCTGCATTGTATGCCATAACTGTTGGAAGAATTATAGCATTTGCAACACCGTGAGGAGTATCATATACTGCTCCTAGAGGATGTGCCATTGAGTGAACAATACCAAGACCTACGTTTGAAAATCCCATTCCTGCTATATACTGAGCAATTGACATGTCATTTCTGGCATTCATATCATTCTCCAGGACAGCCTTTCTAAGAGATTTGGAAATAAGCTCAATAGCCTTAAGCTCAAACATATTTGTCATTTCCCAGGCACCCTTTGTAATATATCCCTCGATAGCATGGGTAAGTGCATCCATACCTGTAGCTGCAGTTAAGCCCTTTGGCATACTTGCCATCATTTCTGCATCAATAACTGCAACAAGAGGAATATCGTGTGGGTCTACACATACGAATTTTTTATGATTTTCCTCATCAGTTATAACGTAATTAATTGTAACTTCTGCTGCAGTCCCTGCTGTAGTAGGTACTGCAATTATTGGAACCGATTTATTTTTTGTGGCAACTGCTCCTGCCAAGCTTCTTACATCAGCATGCTCCGGGTTATTTATAATAATTCCGATTGCCTTGCCTGTATCCATAGCTGAGCCGCCGCCTATAGCTATAATATAATCTGCTCCTGCATCCTTAAATGCCTGTACACCTTTTTTAACATTATTTATAGTTGGGTTTTGCTTTACATCATCAAATAAGGAATATGCTAATTTATTATCCTCAAGGATCTTTATAACCTTGGTGGCAACTTTAAACTTCATTAAATCCTTGTCTGTCACAACCAGGGCTTTTTTATACCCTCTTGCTTTTGCTTCATCAACGATTACTGATATGGCACCGATTCCAAAATAAGATGTTTCATTCAAAACTATTCTGTTTGCCATAAATATTACCTCCAAATTTGTATAATTTTTGTAGTTTTTTAAAACTCATCCATATAATACATCTATTTGAACGGTATGACAATAGTTTAACAAACTTCTTTACAATTTCTTAATAGTTTTCCTTATAATTATGTTTGTGATGTCATGGGTAACAGGATTTCACTGGGAAGAGACCCCTCTCCTCTTACAAATAAAGTATCATCCTGCCTTTCCTGTAAAGTTCTTGTTACTTTATATCTCTTAAGTTCAGGTATAAAGTGAAATTCTATTTTTTCATCTTCTTTATCTTTAATTTTTTCAATAATATTATCCAGGTCAAAGGGCTTTAAGCTTAAAATATCATAAATATGAAGTGTATTTTCCTCTCTTCTTAATATTACTATTGCATCTTCCTGAGCCAGATAGTACAAGTCGCTTTTAAACTCATAAAGACAGTACACTGTTAAAGGCCAGTTATCATTAACTGCCGATAACTTTTCTGATATGGGCACCCTGTTTGCTGCAATTCTTATTATTGTTTTATAATCATCAGCATTTTCAGGGTTAAGCCTGTTAATAACTGATGTTTTTTTACTAATTTGAGCTGTATCCATTATGTAAGCACTTTCTACAGCTTTCTTAAATCCGAACTTAGGATAAAAATCAAGAACGCTGTCATTGGCAAATAGATAAATAAAATCATATTCCTTTCTATATTTTTCTATTATATGATTTATAAGAGCTGCAGCCAGGCCCTGATTTCTGTATTCCGGATTTGTCATAACTGTCCCCAGCTGGAGAGCATCTTTCTTAATTCCATCCACAATTAATTCCATTTTGTTAATAGATACGTTGGATACCACCTGGTTTTTGTGGATAAAAGAATAGGCACAGTATTTATTAAAGAAAAGCTGTTTTTTATACCATCTTTCAAAATCAATACCAAATGTATTTATTGCCAGCTTGTTAAAGCTTGCCCTATATTCTTCATTGTCAAAATAATCATTTATTAGTTTAAAATTATCCATAAGTGTCCCACCCTTTTATATTTGTATTTTAAAATCTTTAAAATCAAAAATTCCGCTGCCCTGTCTCAGTAAATTTTTATTATCTATTAAAGTAAAAGCATCTTTTATTCTATCAATTATGTCTAAAGGAATATCTATATCATTGTGGCCGGGAAGAATCTTTGTAATATTATTTAATCTGCTTATTTTATCTATTGATTCTTTAAATTTCACCGGGTCCGTACTTGGGTAAAAAGCATAAAGTGTTCCGGAATAAATCAAGTCTCCTGTAAAGACCTGTCCCTGCTCATCCAGAAGGCAGATATGACCCGGTGAATGACCTGGTGTATGGATTATTCTTATTTTTCTGTCTCCCAAGTCTAAAATATCATTATCTTTTAAAGTTCTTATGAAATATCCTGAGCCTCTGGGTCCCCCCAAGTCCATTGATGCTTCAGAAAAAACTTCGTACCTGTTTATATCAAAATCTTCAGGAGGATTTATAGTAAAAGGCTCTTTCATGATACTTTTTTTTACTATTTCAGATGGTATGGGAAGCCCGTATCTCAGCCAGTTCTCATCATCCCTATGAACATATATATTCTCAAAATACTTATGCCCCCCAATATGATCCCAATGAACATGGGTTGTTACGACCTTAACGGGTAGACTTGTTAGCTTGTCTACTTCTTTTTTAATATTTCCGATGCCAAGTCCCGTATCTATAAGAAGAGCATACTTTGTTCCCAGCAGCAGATAGGAGTGAACCTTTTCCCAGTGACCATACTCACTTATGGCAAAAGTTTTATCATCAATTTTTTCAACAGTAAACCAATTATCCATTTATTTCATCTCTTTACTACTTTGTCTTTACAATCATAAATATTTATGGTAATTTTTTCTTTTATATATATATTATCATATAACTGTTTTGAGTTAAATTAAAACTGCCGCCTATATAAATTTCTTCATAAAGACAGCAGTTTATCCAATTATAAAATTCTCTTATTTACTTAATTCATACTGTATTACATTTCTTACCTTTGGCACAACATAATGGCTTTCTCCTCTGTTTTTCACGTTTTCTATCATCATAGCCACCAATATCTTTGGATTATCCGGACTGAAGGCTACAAACCAGCCATTTTCTTCAGCAGCTGTGTCATTTGCATTCTTTTTAAGCTCCGGTGTTCCTGTTTTTCCTGCAATTCTAATTCCCGCAATTTTAGCCTCATGACCTGTCCCTGACTTGTCCTCTATAACCTGAACCAGGTCGTCCACCAGGGTTTTTACGTTCTCAGATGCTATTGCCTTTGATTTCCATACTGATGATTTTGTATCAGATTTTAATTCTAAAATAGGTGTCATTATATCCCCGTTATTTACCAAAGCACTGTATATAAGAGCTAAGTGGAGGGAGCTTACCTGGACCTGTCCCTGCCCATAGCCGGAATCTGCCAGTGAAATATCATTTTTTATGCTGCCATCAGATGTGAGCTGGGATTTTGTTATTGGGTAATCTATTGGAAGGGCTTCTCCTATTCCAAAATCCTTACTTCCCTTTATAAAATTGTCTTTTCCTATTTTCAGGGCCTGCATTGCAAAATAAATATTATCCGAGTATACAAAAGCATCTCTTAAATTGACGGCCCTTTTAGGATCTTCCACTCTGGTGATTTTATAGCTTCCCCAGCTGCTGTCCGGCTGCCAGGCTAAACCGCTTATATTAACTGCTTCAGCTGCATTTAAAGTCTTTTGTTTCAGCCCAATAGCTGCTGTTACTAATTTAAATGTGGATCCTGGTGAGTAGCTGCTGCTGAATCTATTTGTGAATGGATCCTTAGTTTTATCTTTCCACTCATTACTGATTGTTTGCGGAATATAGGTTGAAAATAAATTTGAATCATAGGATGGGCTGCTTACTAAGGCAAGCACCTCTCCTGTTTTTGGGTTAATTGCAGCAGATGTCCCTGAATCACCTTTCATTTCACTGTATATTTTCTTCTGAAGGTCCATATCTATGCTCAGCTTAACATTTTCGCCATCTTTTGCATCGCTCTTTGCAATACTTACCTGCTCTGTTTCATTTCCATTTTTAATCTTTCTTATATATATTTCTGCTCCGTTTTTTCCTTTTAAGGTTTTTTCATATACCTGCTCCAAACCTGCTTTCCCTATTTTACTGGCTGCCGTATATCCAACCTCCTTGTTATTTTTAAGATCCTCTGCCGTTACTGTGGATATGTAGCCTACCAGCCTTCCCAATGCTTCACCCCCCGGGTATACTCTTCCATTTGTATCCTGATAAACAACTCCGGAAATCATCATCAGTTTCTTTATGTTAGGATCACCCTTGGAAAGCGTTATTATTGGAACGAACCATTCCGGATTTGTATTTGCCGTTAGTTTTGCTGATATATTTTCTTTTGGTATATCAAGAATTTTTGCCATCTGATCTATGGATGCATCTTTATTTGCATTAAAGTTCTTAGGAAGAATGCCAATTGAAACAAGCTTACCGTCAGTTGCCAGAATTTTTCCGTTTCTGTCTAATATATCTCCCCTTTTAGCTTGTTTAATGGTTACACCCACCTTATCCTCTGAATCCATATCAGGGAATATAAGTTTTTCGCTCCAGGTTATATAATAACTATTCTTTTTACCTTGATTCTCCTTCACAAG
>JAJBWD010000468.1:0-3622 GCA_032907345.1 Bacillota bacterium
AAAAGATATATTGATGCAACAAGTGGGCTTAATAAGTGAACTGCCTGTCCTGTTAATGCTGCAATACCTATTTGCAGAGTACTGAATCCATATGCTGAACCAGCCTTTAATAGTACAGGAAGCACACCAAAATAATAAGCATCATTTGATAAGAAGAATGTACCTGGTATACTTATTAAACTTGTAAGTCCCAGGAAATGTGATCCTGCTGAAGCTGGAATTAATCCTACAATGCTGTTTCCCATAGCTTCTGCCATCTTGGACTCAGTTAAAACACCCATGAATACACCAGCTGCCAATATCATGCCTACAGTATGAATAATACTGTCCGCCTGAAGTGATATTGCTGCTCTCTGATCTTTTAAAGTTTTAAAGTTTATTACTAAAGCTAAAGCTGTACCTATTTCAAAGGCTATGTTAGCTGCTACCTTTTGTGAAAGCAGTGCTGCAAGAACTAAAACCGTTACTATAAAGTTAACCCATATAAGTTTTGGTCTTCTTAGAGATTTTTCTTCATCTGATAATGATGCAGCCATTTCATTAACTGCTTCACCATTAATCTTAGTAACTCCTAATCTCTTACGTTCTTTTAATCCCAGCCAGTAAGCAACTGCTAAAATCCAGATTATAGAAATTATCATTCCAGGAAGGAAAACTTTTAAATATACGCCGCCATCAATGTTTGTAGCTGCTGCAACTCGAGCTGTGGGGCCTCCCCAAGGAACAAGATTAAGGATTGTATTCATCATTATTACCATTGCTGCTAAATACATTTTTTTAATTTTAAGTCTGTTATATATAGGAACTAAAGCTGCACATACAATAATGTCTGTTGTTGCTCCATCTCCATCCAAGGAAACGATAGCTGCTAAAATTGCTGTTCCAACAATTATCTTAAGCGGGTCGCCTTTTACTATCTTTATTACCTTATCAATAAGTGGATCGAATAGTCCTACTGTTAACATAATACCAAAGAAAAGGATTGCAAAGAATAACATAAAAGATGTTGTTGCTACTCCCTTAAGACCAGCTTGTGCAAATTTCGGTAAGCTGGGTCCAAATCCCCCAATTAAACCAAATACCAGAGGTACAATAATAAGGGATGTAAATGGGCTCATACGTTTTGTCATAATTAATACCATGAAGACAATTACTAACAAATAACCTAATGCTGCTAAAAATGTCATAGATATTTCCTCCTTAATTTTTGTAAACGTTATAAAGACATTAATAATGTTAGCTAACTTATTGTTATTATATCTACAAAAATCCGGACATTCAACAAGTTTCCCGTCATTTCTGTGTACTTTTGGTGTTCTTTTATTCAATTCTTAAAATATTCTTAAAATAAATTTAAAATAATTTAAAAGATTTAATTTAATAACTTTTTAATCATTTCAGATAAATATTTAAGCTCTACAGGCTTTGAAATATATCCATCAATAACATTGCAATTATTTATGCTTTTCCAATTTTTATCCATAAATCCTGTTATAAGAATAACAATGGCATCCTGTTTAATTTTTTTAATTTCTTCTGCTAAACAGCTTCCATTAATTTCAGGCATCATATAATCCGTTATAACCAGATCAATTTCTTCTAAGTTTTTTCTAAATACTTCCAAAGCCCTACTGCTGCTTTCTTCTGCCATAACCTGATATCCAAGATGCTCTAAGTATTTTTTTAATACTTTGATAATTTCCCTGTTATCATCAACTATCATTATTCTTTTGTTATTACAGGAAGTAATCAGATCATTTTTTTCCTTGTCTGATTTTGATTTTATATCTTCTAAGGGCAGGTATACTTTAAAACAGCTTCCTTTTCCCAGTTCGCTGTCTACAGTAATTACTCCGCCATACTTTCCTATTATGCTCTGCACTACAAAAAGCCCCAGCCCGGTTCCATTTCCAATTGTTTTTGTGGTATAGAAAGGCTCAAATATTCTTGACTTAGTTTCTTCATCCATGCCGCAGCCTGTATCCTTAACAATAATTTCTGCATAAGTTTTATTCATAAATTGCAGTCTGTCATCATTAATTTCATTGATCCCAGCTGTTTTCAGCCATATTTCAACTGTGCCTTTTTCGCTTTTTATCGCCTGATAGGCATTTGTACATAAATTAAATATAACCTGATGGATTTGTGTAAAATTAGCTTTTATAAATCCACAGCCTTCTTCAATGTTTTCTCTTAATGTTACATTTTTAGGCAAAACAGCCTTTATAAGTTTTAGTGTTTCTTTCATTACCTGATTAACATCAACCATTTCCACCTTAATTGATTCATTATCATTTCTGCTGAAAACTAAAATCTGTTCAATTAACTCCTTCCCTTTTTGAGAAGCTTTTAAAATTTCTTCCACATCTTCATGATACTCACTGTTTTCAGGTATTCTCATAAGCAAAAGCTCTGAATAACCCATTATTGGAGTAAGCAGATTATTTATGTCATGAGCTATCCCTCCGGCAAGTGTACCAATAATTTTTAATTTATGCGAATGATATAATTCCGCTTCTTTTTTCCTTAGCTGCTCAGAGGATTCGTTCAGCATTCTTAAATATTCTGTTTCCTTTACAAGTTCTTCTTTATTCCTTTTCATCTTAATTAATGCTGAAATAAAGATAGAAACTATAGCTATAATAAAAATATCTATACCAAGGATTTTCCATAAGAATTCATTTATTGGTCCCTGAATCTCATCATAAGACATGGTTATTGCAACAATCCAAAAATGATCTCCTAGCTGAAGGGGAGTATACGCATTAAGCTTTTTAACTCTTTTCAGGTCATTATCCCCCCACCAGTAAGAATGATAAACTGCAGTACCTTCCCTGCCCATAAGCTGCCTTTTTATTAATTCTTCAAGTTCTCCATATTCTAAATTGGGAAATACCTGCTTTCTTGTTTCAATAACATCCATTCCAACTTGTTCTTTTACAGGATGCATTATTATAGTTCCATAATGATCTTTTACCATGGCATAACCTTTTTCTCCTATTTTTACAGGAGCAATTAACCTGTCATATATACTGTCAAGGCTCAGTGTTACCGAAATTATCCCTTTAAAATCTTTCCCATCAAAAATAGGTTCATATATGTTGAAAATAAAACTGTCCCGGGTTTTGTTCCAATAGGTCATTCCAATATATGTTTTTTTGCTTCTTATGGCATTCTCTATTTCAGTTTCTAAAATCTTATTACCGGGATCAATACTGTCCTTCCCTTCATAATACTGAATCAGAATTTTCCCATTTTTATCGAGCATGCAAATATTAACAATTGCCTTTTTTTCTGCATCATAATAATGTTTAAATTTTTCATTATAGAAATCAATGTTTTTTCCCTGTTCAATGTAAGGCATATTGTCAATAACTTCTTTATCTGAAGTAATAATTTTCATGCTGTACTTTATATCATCAACAAATAGCTGTATACTTCTTGATATGGCCCTGGATACTCCAAGCATATTCTGCTGCTGTGCTGCTACAATTGTTTTTTCATAATCATTATATGTGATGTAAGTAAGTATACCTAATATTATTATTAAAGCAGCATACCCTGCTGACTTAACTAATTCCTTTCTTGTTTTCATTTCTTTTCTTAATTTATTAAATATATC
>JAJBWD010000469.1:0-3065 GCA_032907345.1 Bacillota bacterium
TAGAGCAAAAAAAAGCAGTTATCAGAATGAAAAATGATGCGTTAGAACCTTTTGAAAAATCATTAAAAAGAATCAATGATACAGAAAAAATGTTTGATACGATTGATAAAAATGCTAAAAAGGGATTTGGTCAAGTCGTTATAAAATCAAGTGATTTTGAAAAATTAAAAACGCAGGCAGTAGAAAATCAGGTTCTTGCGAATGCGAATGCTATTTTAATATAATATATGAAATGATTTTGTTAGTGTTCCCGAAAGAAATTCCAGGCAGGTACACCTAAACATGTATATTCCATTAAACTAAGAATACTTTGAATCCGGCATATTGACACAGGTATAATTACTTGATATAACAGAATTGTTAAACTAAATAGAAGGCAGCAGTGATTTTTTACAGCTGAAAACGGAGGATGAAATTACTCTAATGGATATGAATTATAAGAAACAGACAATTTTGATTGTAGATGATTCCAGACTGAATCTAATGTATCTTTCAAGCCTGTTAATAGATCAATATAATGTAAATATTGCAGCTAATGGTGCTGAAGCCCTGAAAATAACATTTTCCCCAAATCCCCCGGATTTGATTATTCTTGATGTGGTTATGCCGGATATGGATGGATATGAGGTCTGCAGGAAAATAAAAGCAGAGGATAGTACTAAAAATATTCCGGTCATCTTTATAACGGGAAATGAAAGAGAAGATGATGAAATATACGGATTCAGCATAGGTGCGGTAGATTATATTACAAAACCTTTTAGTCCTGTTGTTGTTAATGCCAGAGTTAACACTCATATGGAATTAATAAGGTATAGAAATTACTTAGAATCTATCTCATACCTGGATGGTTTAACAAATATAGCAAACAGACGCAGATTTGATGAACATTCTGAGCTTTTATGGAATATTGCAAAAAGAGAAAAAGAAGAAATTTCATTAATCATGATAGATATCGATTATTTTAAAGCATTTAACGATATTTATGGACATCAGGCCGGTGATGCATGTCTCTTTCAGGTGGCACAAAGTCTTTCAAAAGCAGTCCTTAGGAAAACTGATCTGGTAGCACGATATGGCGGAGAAGAGTTTGTATGCATGCTGCCTGATACTAGCCTGGAGGATTCATTTTTAGTGGCTGAAAGAATAAGAAAAGAGATCATCAAACTTGGGATACCTCATAAAGGATCTAAAGTTATGGATATTGTTACTATAAGTTTAGGAGCAGCTTCCTGTATTCCGGTTAAAGATAATTCCTTGAGCAAGCTTATAAAGAATGCAGATGATGCTTTGTATCATTCTAAGGAAAATGGGAAAAACTGTACTAATATCTATAGTATTAATTAGGCTATGAAGTTTTATTTTAAATGTATTTTGAAAGAATATATAAGAATATTTAAATACATGGAACAATTAAAATATATTTAGGAGGAACATATGAGTAAATTTATTATTGAAGAACCATTTTGGAACCTGTTTCCTGATGCAGAAATCGGCATAGTTTTAGCAAGGAATATAGACAATACAGAAGAAGGTGCAGAAGCAGTACGTCCTGACCTCATTGAACTTCTGGAAAAGAGCAATCAGGAGGCTAAAAAATATCTTACTGAAGAGGTGCTGAGCCAGAATAAGGTGGTTTCCGTATGGCGTGATGCTTATCGTAAATTTAAGACAAAAAAAGGGGTTCGCTGTTCCATTGAAGCTCTGCTGAAAAGAGTTGAAAAAGGAAAAGAAGTTGATATGATAAATCCACTGGTGGATATATATAATTCAGTTTCCCTTCAGTATGGACTGCCCTGTGGGGGAGAAGATCTGGATACCTTCAGGGGAAATCTCAGGCTTACAGAAACAAAGGGAGGAGATCTTTTTCTGGCTCTTGGAGATGAAGAATATGATAATACACTGCCGGGAGAAATCTGTTATCTGGATGATGAGGGAGCAGTCTGCCGCTGCTGGAACTGGCGGGATGGCCAGCGCACCATGCTGACAGAGGATACGAAAAATGCATTCTTAATCATAGAATCTGTTGACCCGTCCCGCTCAGATGATTTAAAGGCAGCACTTAATAAACTTGCAGAATGGACGCAAAAGTATCTGGGCGGAACTACAGAAATCAAGATTTTAAACAGGAATAACACTGAAACTGACCTTTAATGGAATGTTATTGCAGTAAAACCTGTCAGCTTTGTTACGGCACCATGTGAGAGGGCATTCTTACATAAATTAAAAGACTGATAGTATCTTATATTGAATTTCATGGGCTCAATATGCACAAAAATGCCTGAATTTAATTTATAGGATAGATTTGCAGGGTATTAAGCCCTGCTTTTTTATATTCACTATATATAAATGAAGAAGATATAAATATTATAATATTCTATTGACAAAATGATTTATTTTGCATACAATTATTTAGTGTACGAAATAGTTGCATACAAAATATATTAATACGAAATAATTATAAGATTAAATAATAGAATACAGGAGGTATAAAATTGGAAAACGATAGTTCAAGGGCGGAAGCGGCAAGGCTCTTTTCCGAAGTCGAAAAAACTTTAAAACACGGCATGCGTAAGACTTTTGAAGATGTTGTCCTGACTATGCCCCAATGTCTGGTTATTGGCACTCTGATTAAGTCAGGAGAGATGAAAATAAGTGAACTCAGCAATAAAGTTAAGTTGTCCAACAGTACAGTTTCCGGCATAGTTGACAGACTGGAAAATCAGGATTTGGTTGTAAGAACAAGAAGTGAGGAGGATAGAAGGAAAGTCTATGTAAAAGCAACACAGAAGGTTGAAGAAATTTATAAGGGAATTCATAAAAAAGTAGAAAAAAGTCTTGAGGGATTGCTCAGCTCAGGTACCGATGAAGAAGTGGAAAAAATAATTGAAGGATTAAATACTTTAAACAGGATTTTAAATAATAATAAGAATAAAATTTCTAAATAACCTGTTTGCAAATTTTGAATATTATAAATATAGATCTGAAAAAACACAACTTGTAGAAAATACAGAATTAAGAGGTGGCTTATGTTAAAACTATACAAATTTTTAAAGCCCTTTACTGCA
>JAJBWD010000470.1:0-7428 GCA_032907345.1 Bacillota bacterium
CCGCACTTATATTATTGAAAACTGGCGGCGTTACATCTGAATCTGCTTTTACATTAATATTATAAAAAAATAAACTGGTTGTTATTATAAAAACAAATAAAAATGCAGATATAAATTTCTTGTTAACCAAAATTAAATTCCCCCCCTTCTTATTTTAATATACAAGCAACCTAAACAAATAAAATATAAGATTAACCTTATAATAATGATACAACTCCATAATATTTATTTAGTATTACCGTAGTAAATTATACCACCACTTGGATAAATATACAAAATTTTAACAATTTAATATTGTTTTACTTAATTACTGATTTTTATCACTTTTTAAGAATAAGTATGGATGAATTTATAACAATATATTAAGAAATCAGTGTGACAGCCTTTTTAAACTGCAAAAAATACGATTCCCAGGCTAAAAAACCTGGGAAAAGGTGTAAAATATATTTTTGGAAATAAAAAATTTAACACAAAAAAACGGCATAATTTTTAAAACATAAAAGATAAAAAACAGGGCGAAAGTTTAACCTTTAATTTGTATACCAGTTTTTAAATAGAAACTCACAGATGAATAATTTTAATCCACAAGTTATTATTTTTGTTAAGAAAAAAGCTGTTCATAGCGATTTAAAAAATCGCTAATGCAACAGCCCCATTTTATTATTTTTTGTCAAAAGCATTTATATACATCTGCTTAATTTCAGACATTAAAGGATATCTTGGATTTGCTCCTGTACACTGATCATCGAAGGCTTCTTCACACATGGTGTCCAGTGTAGCATAGAACTTTTCTTCTGATATGCCATATTCTTTTATTGATTTTGGAATATTTACACTATCCTTTAATCCCTGGATTGCTTTTATTAAAAGATCAATTTTTTCATCTTCTGTTTCTCCGCCTAAGTGAAGGTAATCTGCTATTCTTGCATATCTCCACTTACAATTTGGATATTTGTACTGTGGGAAGGCTGCCTGCTTTCTTGGGTTTTCTGCTGAATTATATTTAATTACTTCATTTATAAGAAGAGCATTGGCAACTCCGTGAGGTACATGATGAACTGATCCTAATTTATGAGCCATGGAGTGGCATACACCTAAGAAGGCATTGGCAAAGGCCATTCCTGCCATACAGGAAGCATGAGCCATTTTTTCCCTTGCTTTAACATCAGTGGTTCCATTATTATAAGCATCCGGCAGATATTTAAATATAAGTCTTATAGCTTCTAAAGCCAAACCATTAGTATATTCAGAGGCCAGTACTGAAACGTAAGCTTCAATTCCATGAGTTAAGGCATCTATTCCTGAAGCTGCGGTTAGTCCTTTTGGCATGTTCATCATAAGCTCAGCATCTACAATAGCCATATCCGGAGTCAGCTCATAATCTGCTAATGGATATTTTATTCCTGTCTTTTCATCTGTAATAACAGCAAATGGTGTAACCTCAGAGCCTGTTCCTGCTGAAGTTGGAATTGCAATCATCATAGCTTTATCTCCCATATGAGGGAAGGTAAATACCCTTTTTCTTATATCCATAAATCTCATAGCTAAATCTTCAAATCTAACTTCAGGGTGTTCATACATAACCCACATTATTTTAGCAGCATCCATAGGTGACCCTCCGCCTAAAGCAATTATGGTATCCGGCTGGAAGGATTTCATCTCTGCTGAACCTCTTTTAGCAGTTGCTAAGGTTGGATCCGGAAGGACATCAGAGAAAACTTTAAATTCTATATTACTTTCCTCTAATACTTTAGTTATTATATCTACATATCCCAGATCAAATAATATTTTATCTGTTACTATGAATGCCTTTTTCTTTCCCATATCCTTTAATTCTTTAAGTGCAACGGGAAGGCAGCCAAATTTGAAATATACCTTTTCAGGAACTCTAAACCAAAGCATATTTTCTCTCCTCTCTGCAACTGTCTTAATATTAAGAAGGTGTTTTACTCCCACGTTTTCAGATACTGAGTTTCCGCCCCAGGATCCGCAGCCTAAGGTAAGTGATGGTGCCAGTTTAAAGTTATATAAATCGCCTATGGCACCCTGAGAGGAGGGCATATTAACTATTGTTCTTCCAGTTTTCATTGCAGCTCCGAATTTTTCAACTCTGTCTCTGCATTTTACCTGATCCGTATATAAAACAGAAGTGTGGCCAAAGCCGCCCAGTTCTATAAGCCTGGAAGCTTTTTTAAGAGCTTCATCAAAGGAAGCTGCCTTATACATTGCCAGTATTGGAGAAAGTTTTTCATGAGAGAAGGGCTCATCAAGTTCTGTTGATTCAACTTCTCCTATTAATACCTTAGCATCCTTTGGAACTTTAATACCTGCTATTTCTCCAATTTTATAAGCGCTTTGCCCAACAATTTTAGCATTTACACTGCCGTTAATTAATATTATCTGTCTTACTTTTTCTTTTTCTTCTTCATTTAATATATAAGCTCCCCTGGTAAGGAATTCTTCTTTTACTTCTTCATATATGCTGTCAATTACAACAACTGACTGCTCAGAAGCACAAATAACGCCATTATCAAAGGTTTTTGAAAGAAGTATGGAGTTAACTGCCATTTTAATGTGAGCTGTCTCATCAATAATAGCAGGTGTATTTCCTGCACCAACTCCAATTGCCGGTTTACCTGAAGAATATGCAGCTCTTACCATGCCGGGTCCGCCGGTAGCTAAGATTATATCGCAGCTTTTCATGACCGCATTTGAAAGTTCTACAGAGGGTTCATCTATCCAGCCTATTATATGCTCCGGAGCACCGGCTTTAACTGCTGCATCAAGAACTATTTTAGCAGCTGCAATAGTAGATTTTTTAGCTCTTGGATGGGGGGAGAATATGATGCCGTTTCTTGTTTTTAATGCTATCAGTGCCTTAAATATGGCAGTTGATGTAGGATTTGTTGTAGGAACTATAGCTGCAACAACTCCGATGGGTTCTGCTATTTTTTCTATGCCAAAGGATTTATCTCTTTCAACAACTCCGCAGGTTTTTTCATCTTTATAATTATTATAAATGTATTCAGAAGCAAAATGATTTTTTATGACCTTATCTTCAACTATGCCCATGCCTGTCTCTTCAACTGCCAGCTTGGCAAGGGATATTCTTGAGTTATTAGCTGCCATGGCTGCCTGCCTGAATATTTCATCAACCTGTTCCTGAGAAAATTTTGAGTAAATTTTTTGCGCTTCTCTTACTTCCTGAACCTTTAACATTAATTCTTCAATATTTGTAACCTTCATAAGATCACTCCTCTTTATTTTCTTAACTCTTGACAATTATAATTATAAAACATTGTTAAAAAGTTGTCAATATATTTATTCCATATTTTCGCTAAATATATCAAAAAAGCAATAAATTATAAGAATACTAAGAAAACTGAATTAAATCATCTGAAATATATTGAAAAATAGAACATAATGCAAGAATTATGGAAATGTTTACATTGATTAATGATAAAAAATTAACGAAGTAATGAATAAAATAGACTGCATAATTCATAATTATAATCCAGGTTGAAAAAACGGCAGGATTCGTTATTTTCAACCTGGACGAAGGTAATTATGCAATCTCCATAAAAGTATTTCTGTTCATGTCTGCTTTTAGAGCTCTTTATGTTTAAAAGTATTTATATACATCTGTTTTATTTCAGATATTAACGGGTATCTTGGATTTGCCCCTGTACATTGATCATCAAAGGCTTCTTCGCACATTTTATCCAGGGTGGCATAGAACTTTTCTTCAGTTATACCAACTTCTTCTATTGATTTTGGAATATTTACAGAATCCTTTAATTTCTGTATAGCTGATATCAATAAATCTACCTTTTCATCATCTGTTTCTCCGCCTAAGTTCAGATAATCTGCTATTCTTGCATACCTCCACTTAGCATTTGGATACTTGTATTGAGGGAAAGCTGCCTGCTTTATTGGACTTTCTGATGAATTAAACTTAATTACTTCATTTATTAATAGACCATTAGCAATTCCGTGGGGTACGTGATGTGCAGATCCCAGCTTGTGAGCCATGGAATGACATACACCCAGGAAGGAGTTAGCAAAGGCCATTCCTGCAATGCAGGAAGCATGTGCCATTTTTTCTCTTGCCTTAACATCTGTAGATCCATTACTGTAAGCTGCCGGAAGGTATTTGAATATAAGCCTTATAGCCTCTAAAGCTAAGCCGTTGGTATATTCAGAAGCCAGTGTTGAAACGAAGGCTTCAATTGCATGAGTAAGTGCATCTATCCCTGAAGCTGCGGTTAGTCCTTTTGGCATATTCATCATAAGCTGGCTATCCACTACAGCAATATCCGGAGTAAGCTCATAATCTGCCAAGGGATATTTTATTCCTGTTTTTTCATCTGTAATAACAGCAAATGGGGTAACCTCAGATCCTGTTCCTGCAGATGTTGGAATTGCTATCATCATAGCTTTTATACCCATTGTTGGAAATTGGAATACTCTCTTTCTTATATCCATGAATCTCATGGCTAAGTCTTCGAATTTTACTTCAGGATGTTCATACATAACCCACATTATTTTAGCGGCATCCATAGGTGATCCTCCGCCTAAAGCAATTATGGTATCAGGCTGGAAGGACATCATTTCATCTGCGCCCTTATGAGCTGCTGCCAATGTGGGGTCAGGAAGTACATCTGAAAATACCTTATAATCCATGTCATTTTCATCAAGAACCCTGGTTACTGTATCCACATATCCCAGTTCAAAGAGTACCTTATCTGTAACTATGAATGCTTTTTTCTTTCCCATGCTCATCAATTCTTTAAGGGCAACAGGTAAGCATCCATATTTAAAATATACCTTTTCAGGAACTCTAAACCAAAGCATATTTTCTCTCCTCTCTGCCACTGTTTTTATGTTAAGAAGATGTTTTACGCCTACGTTTTCAGATACTGAATTTCCGCCCCAGGATCCACAGCCTAAGGTAAGTGATGGTGCCAGCTTAAAATTATATAAATCACCTATGGCACCCTGAGAGGATGGCATATTAATAATTGTTCTTCCTGTCTTCATGGCAGCCCCAAACTTTTGAACTCTGTCCCTGGATTTAACCTGATCTGTATATAAAACGGAAGTGTGACCGAACCCGCCCAGTTCTATAAGCCTGGAAGCTTTTTTAAGTGCTTCTTCAAAGCTTACTGCTTTATACATTGCCAGAACCGGGGACAGCTTTTCATGGGAAAATGGCTCATCACGTTCAACTGATTCCACCTCTCCTATTAACACCTTGGCATCCTGAGGTATATTAAGCCCGGCCATTTCAGCAATTTTGTAAGCATTTTGCCCTACAATCTTAGCATTAAGGGCTCCATTTATTAATATTGTCTCTCTTACCTTGTCTGTTTCTTCTTTATTTAATATATAAGCTCCCCTTGAATAGAATTCTTTTTTTACTTCTTCATATACACTGTCAATTACAATAACTGACTGCTCTGAAGCACAAATTACACCATTATCAAAGGTTTTTGAAAGAAGTATGGAGTTAACTGACATTTTTATATGAGCAGTTTCATCTATTATGGCTGGTGTATTTCCGGCACCAACTCCAATGGCTGGCTTGCCTGAAGAATATGCAGCTTTTACCATACCCGGCCCTCCGGTAGCTAAAATGATGTCACAGCTTTTCATAACAGCATTTGAAAGTTCCACGGAGGGTTCATCTATCCAGCCTATTATATGCTCCGGGGCACCGGCTTTAACTGCTGCATCAAGAATTATTCTTGCCGCTTCTATGGTTGAATTTTTAGCTCTTGGATGAGGAGAGAATATTATTCCATTTCTTGTCTTCAATGCAATAAGTGCTTTAAATATGGCAGTGGATGTTGGATTGGTTGTTGGGACTATAGCTGCTACAACTCCAATGGGCTCTGCAATTTTTTCCACGCCGTAAGATTTATCCCTTTCAATAACTCCGCAGGTTTTTTCATCTTTATATCTGTTATAAATGTATTCAGAAGCAAAATGATTTTTTATAACCTTATCTTCAACTATGCCCATACCTGTTTCTTCAACTGCCATTTTTGCAAGAAAAATTCTGGAGTTATTAGCAGCCATAGCTGCCTGCCTGAAAATTTCATCCACCTGTTCCTGGGAGAAATCTGAAAATACCCTTTGTGCTTCTCTTACTTCCTGAACCTTTAGCATTAATTCTTCAATATTTGTAACTTTCATGAGATCACTCCTTTATATTGTAAAGTTATTTTCATAAAGCAGGAACTTTATTTAAGCTGATAACTCCTTACAATCTTTATAATTTTATTTGAATTTATTACGGATTATATTATACTGTTTAGTATAGGCAAAAATAAAAAAAATATTTATTTTTTTAACCTAATTTAAAAAGGAAGAAAATTATGAGATATTATGTACTTTACCCAAAAGCAAAAAATGTTCATCTTATTAAAGATGTAGGTATGATAGCATATAAGCTGAATCAGCTTTTTGGATATGAATCAGTTTTAGCATGTTACAATAATGATCAGTATTCCTATCTTAAAGATCAGGTAAAAGGGCTGAAGCTTGATTTTATAAAAAAATTATTTGATAATGAAATCATAAATGGAATTTTATATCTGAAAAAAGAGTCAAAAAACATTGACGTACTCCAATTATTTCATGTTACTTTAAGCAGTTTTTTCTATATATTTGTATATAAGTTAAATAATCCAAAAGGTATAATATTCTTAAAACTTGACTGCACAGAAGATCTTATTTATAAAATACAGGGTCTTAAAGGCTTGAAAAAATGCATATTTAAATTTATCCTGAAAAAAGTTCATATTATAGGCGTGGAACAGCAGAAATTATACAGCAGACTGCAGGCTATTCTGCCTGGCAGCAAAAATAAAATCCTCTATATTCCTAACGGCAATGATTATGATTCAAAAGACAGATCAAAGGAGTTTGATTACAGCAAAAAAGAAAATATTATTATAAATGTAGGAAGAATAGGAAGCCCTGAAAAAGGAAGCAATGTTTTAATGGAGGCTTTTTCAAAAATTCCGGATATAAAAAGCCTTAATTGGAAGCTGGTGTTTATCGGCGAAATTGAAGAAGAATTCAAGAAATATATTGATAAATTTTTTATGATAAATCCAGATATGAAGGATAAAATAATATTTAAAAATGCTGTATATGACAGAAAAAAGTTATTTGAAGAATATGAAAAGTCAAAGATATTTTGCTGCAGCTCAAGCTTTGAAAGCTTTGGTATAGCCATGCTGGAAGCAGCTTCCTTCGGAGATGTTATAATAAGCACAGAGGTTGGAATAGCAGGAGAAATTGCAGAAGGAGGCAATGGAGCCATAATACCTAAAAATGACCCTGAAGCTGCTGCAGATAAATTAAATTATTTTATTAATTGTAAGGATTTGGAGAAATACTCTGAATATACATATAATC
>JAJBWD010000471.1:0-3714 GCA_032907345.1 Bacillota bacterium
AAATCACAAAATATATCCTTTTATCATATTAATACAGAAAGAAGACAAAACCGGTGATAATTCTGCAAAAGAATAAAAAATAAGCATAGTTATAATTAGATTAGTAATTTTCTTAGGAGTACTTATAGAGGGAGATGTAATGTAAATGGAGTTTAAAGTTTACAATCCGGGAAACAAAAAACCGTTTGTGAAAAGAATTTCTACAAATTGCATAATACTTCATCATGCAGCTGCAGTAACTTGTACTCCCGGCGACATAGTAAAGTGGCATTTGGATAGGGGGTTTAATGGTGCCGGCTATAATTGGTTTGTATCAAAAAATGGAACCATATATCAGCTAAGACCAATTTGGGCAATTGGAGCCCATACTATAGGCTGGAACAGCAAAAGCATTGGAATTTGTGCTGAAGGTAACTATGAGACTGAGGTTTCCATGCCTGAAGTTCAGATCAAAGCAATAGCAGAGGTCATAGATTACTGTAATGACTGCTATAAAACTAAATTGAATTTATATGGACATAGACAAAAGTGGTCAACAGCCTGTCCTGGAAAGAATTTCCCGTTTAACAGGATTTCGGAATTATCACTTCATTGGGATGACATAATAAAACTCACATATCCGGGGAAGCCGCTTAAATATATTCCGGAAAAACTGATGAAAGGAACAAATGTAAAGACAGTTCAGCAGAAATTAAATAATTTAGGTTTTAACTCCGGACCTGCAGATGGTGTTTTTGGACCTAAAACCCTTTCAGCTGTAAAGGCATTTCAAAAAGCTAAAGGAATAGAAATAGATGGGATAGTAGGACCGATTACCTGGAGTAAACTTTTTAATTAGGGGGTAATGATGAATATTTTAGGATTAATAATATTAGCATTTATTGGAGAATCCGTCTGGGAAACCCTAAAGATGACATGGCAGAACGGAAAATTAAATATAGACAGAATAGGTGCGCTGGTTGTGGGACTTTTACTGGCCTTTGGCAGCAATATTGATCTTATGGCTGTATTTGGAGTTCCTGTTGCAGTACCATACCTGGGTACAATTCTTACCGGTTTGTTAATATCCAGGGGAGCTAATTTTATACACGATATAGCAGCCAGTGTAAACAATCTTAAACAAAATACTAAAGAATAAATTCATGTATTAAAAAGACATTTTATATAGGAGTTGTTCAATTATGAATGACTCTTATTTTATTTTTTGCTTTAACTATTTAAAAATTATTAAGAAAAAAAATTTACACTAAACCGATTAAAATTATTATATTTTTGTTGACAAATATTAGATAACCTTATATACTGTATATATAAAGTATATACAGTATATAAGGTTAGGAGAAAAAAATGAGGATATTAATATCAAACTCATCGGATAAACCAATATATGATCAGATAGTTGATCAGATGAAATCACTTATTTTAAAAGGTGATTTGACTGAAGGAGAAGCGCTGCCTTCTATCAGAAACCTGGCAAAAGAGCTGCAGATAAGTGTGATAACCACAAAAAGAGCTTATGAAGAGCTGGAAAATGAGGGATTCATAGAAACAGTGAGAGGAAAAGGGTCCTTTGTAGCGGAAGAAAATAAGGAGCTTTTTAAAGAAAAAAAACTTAAGCTGATAGAAGAAAAACTGGAGGAAGCTGTAACTGAGGCAAATGCCTTAGGACTTACAGAAGAGGAAGTTATAGATATGGTAAAAATATTATTTGAGGAGTTTAAATAATCATGGATAAAATATTAGAAATTAAAAATTTAAAAAAAGATTATAAAAATTTTTCTATTAAGAACTTGTCCCTGTCTCTGGACAGAGGATATGTAATGGGATTTATCGGGCCAAACGGAGCAGGTAAAAGCACAACTATTAAGCTTATTATGAATCTTATCAGAAAAAACAGCGGGGAAATAAAACTGTTTGGACTTGATAATATAAAAAATGAGAAAGAAGTTAAAGAAAGAATTGGCTTTGTTTATGATGAAAACTACTACTATGAAGAGCTTACCATAGATAAAATGAAGAAAATCATAGCACCATTTTATAAAAACTGGTCAGAGGATACATTCAGCCGCTATCTTAAGGATTTTGACCTGGATAAAAACCAGAAGATAAAGAAATTATCTAAGGGAATGAAGATGAAGTTTTCACTGGCTGCAGCACTGTCCCATGAAGCTGAGCTTATAATAATGGATGAACCTACAGGAGGGCTTGACCCGGTATTCAGGAGAGAAATAATAGATATTTTATATTCACTTATTCAGGATGAAAATAAAAGCATATTTTTCTCCACTCATATAACTACTGACTTAGATAAAATAGCAGACTTTATTACCTTTATCAACAACGGTGAACTGGTATTTTCAAAGGAAAAGGATCAGATAGCGGAAAGTTACAGTCTGGTAAAGGGGGGGCTTGAATTATTAAATAGTGAAAACGAAAAGGACTTTATTGGAATAAAGAGAAACTCTTTTGGTTTTGAAGCCATGACAGATAAAAAGCAGCAGCTTATAAAGAAATACAGGGACAAAGCTATATTTGAAAAGGCCTCTCTTGAAGATATCATGTTCTATACCGTAAAGGGGGAGAATCTATGATTAATCTTATCAGAAAAGACATCTTAATTTCTCTGTCTAAGTGGAATGTTATTACATTGAGTTTATTCTCTCTTTTCTATTTTAATATGCTGGATAATATAACTGTGGAAAAAAGACTTCTGCTCTTGGCAGTAATTATTCCTTTTTTTATAATGCAGACTTCATTTTCCTTTGATGACAGAAATAAATCCATAAGAATGATAAGATCTCTTCCTGTCAGACCTGAGGAAGTAATATACTCTAAGTATTTAGGAATGGTAATAAATTATGCAGTTATTACACTGGTGCTTCAATTAATTTTATTTATTTTAAATATATTGGGACTTAATATTGGGATTATAAGCTTTCATAAATTACTTCTAAGCGGAGTTTTTATTATGCTGGTTACATCCATAAGCTTTCCGGTATATTTCAAGCTTTCCTATAATAAAAGCAGAATATTTAATATAATTTTTGTTATTTTCATATTAACTATGCTTAATTTTTTCTTCAGCGGAGATATGGGAAGTTTGTATAATGTTGAAAAATATTTGGATAAAACAAATATGTATTTTATTTTGGCAATTCTTGTAACGCTATTAATTTATTTTATATCTTCAATAATATCAATTAATTTATATAAAACTCGTGATTTATAGGAGGACCTATGTTAAGACTAATTTATAAGGATTTTATGCTGATAAAAAAGGCAGCTTTATTCTTTTTGGCTTTCAGCCTCTATATTGATTTTCTGGGGCTTAGGAGTTCATCCATGCCGGGGCTCATATATATTATCATCATGGTTATATTCAGCTATGTTTTTATAATATATTCAAATGGTTATGATGATAAAAATAAGGGGGAAATAATATTTAACTCAATGCCTGTAAAACGGAGCAGCCTGGTTCTGGGAAAATATCTGGATATAATATTTTTCATTATTTTTACCGGAATTACACTTATAATATCTTCTGAAGTAATGAAAATCATATTTGTCTCTTCATCTATAAAAATTACCGGAAGGGCAGCTTATATGTCTGATGTTTTATATGCTCTTATTATCCTGGGAATTTACTTTTCTTTGTACTTTCCCTTTTATTTCAAAATAGGAGGCAGCAGACTTCAGCTTTTCAATCAGATATCC
>JAJBWD010000472.1:0-8561 GCA_032907345.1 Bacillota bacterium
AGAATTAATTCAGAATTGTACTTAAAAGTGAATTAAGATTTTTTTATATTTTGAGGAGGTAAATAATTATGAAGTTGAAAGAATTTTATGTCAAGCGAGCCATAGGTTTTGTTATCGTTATGCTTCTCGCAGTGATTGTTTTGTTAATCAATAAATATATACTGAATCTTTATTAAGAGTTCTCTGATTGCCTCAATTATAAATACAATTTTTAGGCAATCTTCTTATAAAATGAGTTAAAAATCATATTATCTAAGTAATCAAAAATAGTCAACATTGCAGACTATTTTTTCCTCAAATGTGAACTGGGTGGCAATACACATTTAAATAAGCTATAATTTATATTATAAATACATGCTTTTAAGACCTTATTTAAAATTCCGGAATAGTTTTGGAGGTGCTGATAATGGCAAATATAAAGGATGTGGCTGAAAGATCGGGAATTTCAGTAACTACCGTGTCAAGAGTATTGAATAACAGAGGATACATAAGTGAAAAAACAAGGCAAAAGGTATATAAAGCAATAGAAGAGCTTAATTATCAGCCTAATGAGGTAGCCAGAGCTCTTTTAAAAAGGAAATCAAACCTTATAGGTCTTCTTGTTCCTAACGTATCCCACCCCTTCTTTTCAGAGCTTTCAAACCATATTGAAAATTGTGCCTATGAAATGGGCTATAAAATTATGCTCTGCAACACCTGCCAGGACAGCAAGAAAGAAAAAAATTATATTGATACATTAAACAGAAACCAGGTAGACGGTATTATTATGGGAAGTCATTCTCTTGAAACTTCCTTTTATTCCAATCTGAACATACCGGTGGTAGCTGTAGACAGAATTTTATCTGATAATATTCCCTACGTTACGTCTGATAATTACCATGGAGGTACACTAGCTACAAACCTTCTTATTGATAAAGGCTGCAGTTGTCTTGCCCATATAAGCGGTCCCTTAATACTTAATACACCTGCAAATAAAAGATGTGAATCCTTTATTGATGCTGCTAAAAGTCGTAATGTACCTTATACAGTAGTAGAAACCAAGCTGAATAATTTTAACAAAATTGAATATTTAAAACTTATTTATTCTCTTTTTGAGCAGCATCCTAAAATTGATGGAATATTTGCAAGCAGTGATCTGATTGCAGCATGCATAGTTGAAGTTTCCGAGAGCTTAGGTAAAAGGATACCTGAAGATTTAAAAATAGTAGGATTTGATGATACATACATAGCTGATATTATTACTCCTTCACTTACTACAATAAGGCAGCCTATCAAAAAAGTCGGTGAGCTGGCAGTTAAATTACTGATTAACCTGATTAATGGTGAGGATGTGGAAAAGGTTAACGTACTTCCAATAGAACTTATAGAGCGTAAAACCACATAGAAAATCAAGGCTGCTTATTCTGCAGTCTTTATTATTTTATGGCTATGTTTTAAGATAATGTTGATAATACATCATTTTTTAGGGAAAATTTATTCTAAATCAAATGAAAATTCAATCGTAGAATGTTCAAGAGTATCAATATTTTCTATATATATTTTATCAATTACGGTTTCAAAACTTTCGCCATAAAAACCTAATTCATTAAGTGCTTTATCAAATTCAATCTGCTGATGTAATCTGCCCACAGTTAAGTGAGGGCAATACGTTACTTTCCTAAATAAAAAACTTTCTAATATTCCACTGTATAATTTATCATGCAGTTCAATTATATTGTCATTTCCCTTCTTTACATTAAGAAATAAATACCCGTCTCTAAAGTCCCCTGTAAAATCCTTTAATTGAATATTAAACTTTTTTATTCCTTTTAACGCCTTATTAAAATGCAATCTCAAATCATCATTTGATATATCACTATCAAATGGAAAAACAATAGTGATATGCGGAGCAATGCAATTTGCAAGTGGGTCATACTTTTCTCTTATACTTTTAATAATATTAATATTATCGAAACTTGGAAATAAAATTATTGCCCTTTTCATAAAAATCTCCTAACAAAATCTTAATGCCCTTATATGACCTCAGAGTTCATAAAATGCAAGAACATAATGAAAGTCATAGCCTCCCATTATGTTCTTCTCTCATATAAGTACTTTTACTTCCGGCTGCTATTATCATAATGAAAACACTACTGCTTTTTTATTTTAAATATGTATTAAATTATATCATTATCCCCATTTAATGTATATTGGAATTTTGAGCAGGATTAACCTCCTCTTCAGCATGTGGTAAGTGGAATTTAATTCTTCAAAAAACCCTTTAAAATATGTATGAAAACGATTGACATACCCTTAAAACAGGATTATAATCAAAATATGTTAAACGATTGACATATTTCTGATTCTTAAATAAAGCCAGGTGGCTTTCATTAAATAATTTATTATTGGAGGGGTAAAGATGAAAAAAATTTTATCGATGGGTTTAGCACTTATGCTTACTGCATCATTAGCAGGCTGCGGGACCTCATCGGGATCAAAAAGTGCTCAGGGGGATGGAAACGGAAAGGTAACTATTATAGCTACTAATGGAAAAGGTGAAATTGCCAGTCAGTTTACACAGGCTGCAAAGGATTTCATGGCAGCTAATCCTGACATTACTGTTGAAACCTATTCGACAGCTGTTGGAGATACATTAAATGTATTCGATAAACTTACAGCTTCAGGTAAAGTAGTTACTCTTGCAATGGTTGAGCCAAATACAATAGTAGACAAATACAAAGGCGTAGGCATAGATCTTTCCGGTGAAAAATGGAACAGTGATACTTCATATGCAATAAAAGATTCTGACGGAAAAATTACAGGCTTCCCATTTGCAGTTGAAGGCTTTGGACTTGTGTATAATCAGAAGGTTCTTGATAAGGCAGTTGGAGGAACTTTTAATCCATTTACCATAAACACAAGAGATAAGCTGAAAGCTCTGTTGGATAAGATTAAAGCATCCGGAATTAAATATCCTGTAGCCTATCAGACAGAAGCCTGGTCAGTAGCTAACCACTACAGCTCCCAGTGGCTGAATCAGTCAGATGACCCGGCTAAATTAGCTGAACAGGCTAAGAATGGAGAATTTGACTTTGCAAACAATGCAGTTTGGAACGGATATTATGATACTATGGATCTTTTAGCTTCAAAAGATTATAACAAATACGGCGACCGTCCGCTAGGAAAATACTATGATGATGCACATCTGGCAGTTGGAAAAGGAGAAAGCGCCCTCCTGTTTAATGGAAACTGGGCATATGATTCCTTAAAGGCTGTTGCAGGAGATAAATTTGGATTTATTCCGGTTCCTGTTGACAACGATGAGAATAACCCATTAAACAATAAACTGGTAGTTGGTGCAACACAGGCATTCATAATTAATAAGAGCGCTACTAAGGCTCAGCAGGATGCAGCTAAGAAGTTCCTTAACTGGTTAGTATATGATAAAGCAGGACAAGACTTTGTTGTAAACAAATCACAGGTAATATCAGGTTTCAAAAACAATCCAAATAAAGTAACTAATCCTCTAGGAGCAGCTATTGCAGATGCTATAGCACAGAATAAGACAATGTCATTTACAACAAATTATGTAAACGCATCTGATTACATGTCAATCCTTGGACCGGACGTTCAGAAATATATAGATAAAAAGGAAACACGTAAGGATCTTGCTAAGGCATTCACAGAATACTATAAATCAAAGAAAAACTAACTGATTATGGGTGAGCTTAGTCTCACCCATTGTTTTAACAGATTCATATATTATTGAATTAGGAGTTGAGGTAGCTTATGATTAGGGAAAAAAATCCATTAAAGAAAATCGGAAATCAGATGTTTTTTACATTCCCAACAGTTTTTGTTTTTTCCATTACCCTGCTGATACCGTTTATCTATGGTATTTATCTGACTTTTATGAAGATGCCCACAGTTATCAGTACACCTGCCTTTTCCGGTCTGTCAAATTACAAAACTGCATTTCATGATGCTAAATTTTGGGCATCAATGGTGCTCACGGTTAAATATGTATTAGCCTGTCTGTTTCTTGTAAATGCACTGGGCTTTGCTATGGCATATCTGGTTACTTCCGGAATAAGAGGGCAGAATTTTTTCAGGACTTCCCTTTTTACGCCAAATCTTATCGGAGGACTTGTACTTGGCTATATATGGCAGTTTGTATTCGTTCAGTCAATGCCTGCAGTTGGCAATAAGCTGGGAATTGCAATACTTAAGCTGGGATGGCTGGGTGATTCCACATTGGCCTTCTGGGCACTTGTCATAGTTACCGTCTGGCAGCTGTCCGGATATATGATGCTGATATTTATAGCCGGACTTGTTAATGTTCCACGGGATGTCCTGGAAGCATCTACCATAGACGGAGCAAATGGCTGGCAGCGCTTGATTAGAATAATATTACCATTAATGAGACCGGCTTTTGTTATAACTTTATTCATGACTTTAAAAAACACATTTATGGTCTTTGACCTGAATTATTCACTTACTGCAGGAGGACCATATGACAGCACACTTTTTGCAACTATGAAAATAGTTAACAAAGCATTTATTGAAAACAACTATGGAATAGGACAGGCTGAGGCAATAATTCTGTTTGTAATTGTAGCTGTTGTATCCGGAATTCAGGTTTATTTAGGAAAGAAAGGAGAGCTGGAAGCATAATGGCAAATAGAAAATTAATCGGAAGAATATTAATTTACCTATTCTTAATAATTACCTTTATAGTTTTTATATTTCCATTTGTTTTAATAATTATCAACTCCTTTAAAACAAATGGACAAATACTGGAGAATCCATTTTCACTTCCAACTGCCTTTAGCTTCAAGCACTTTGCAGATGTAATAGCGAAAATGAATTTATCTGTTACCTTTTTTAACAGCCTGATAATTACTGTTATAAGCACCGGGCTGATACTGCTGTTTTCATCAATGACAGCCTACTATTTAGTAAGATATAACAATAAATTCAGCAAAATATTCTTTTCGCTGCTGGTAGCTTCCATGATAATACCTTTCCAGTCAGTGATGATACCGCTGATTTACATTTACGGAGCCAGACTACATCTTATAGATACATTACCTATTCCCCTGCTGATTATATTATATACAGGATTTGGAAGTGCCCTTTCAGTTTTCATATATCATGGATTTATCAAGTCCATACCAAAAGAACTGGAGGAAGCTGCCCTTATTGACGGATGCGGAACTAAGAAGACCTTTTTCAAAATTGTATTTCCCATGCTGGCACCCACTTCAACTACCATAGGCATATTGAATGTTATGTGGATATGGAATGACTATCTGCTGCCATCCCTTATATTAAATAAAGAAAATCTATATACAATGCCTATTAAAATGAAGGTATTCAACGGGACCTATATGAACAACTGGGAACTTTTAATACCGGCACTTCTGTTAACAATACTTCCAATACTAATTGTATACTTTATAGCCCAGAAATATATTATTGAAGGAGTTATGCAGGGGTCCATTAAATAAAATTGACAGGAGTAAATTATGCTGGAATTTGATAGCAAAATTAATTTTAAATATAAAAAAAATGATGTCCTGACTATTGGCGAACTTTTAGTAGATATGATTTCAGAAGATTATGAGGACAATTTGAGTTGTGATACCTACAGAAGATATTTTGGAGGTTCCCCGGGAAATATAGCCATGAATGTTAAAAACCTTGGTATAAAATCCATGGTTGCTTCAGCCGTGGGAAATGATTATCTTGGTGATTTTCTTATAAGCTGTGTCAGAAACCGGGGCATAGATACCTGCTGTATTCAGCAGCCTGAATTTTCAACCAGTATGGTATTTATTACAAAGAGCAAAGGCAGTCCTTTACCTATATTTTATAGAGATGCAGATTACCATCTTAAGTATACTGAGGAAATTAATGAAACCATCATAGACTCTAAAATAGTTCATTTTTCCTGCTGGCCAATATCAAGGAAGCCTTCAAGAAGTACCATTGAAAATGCAATAAAGGTATCCAGGGAGAATGGGACCTTACTTTGTTTTGATCCAAATTATCATCCAATGATATGGGAAAAGGGAGAAGACGGCATTGAATATGTTAAATCAATTATCAGCAAGGTAGATATCATAAAGCCCTCTGAGGATGATGCCGCAAGATTATTCGGAAAAGATACCAATGAAAATCAGATAGATAAATTCTTAAAACTGGGTGTTAAGCTTGTTATACTGACTCTGGGCAGTAAAGGAGCTCTGGTATCCAATGGCATAGAAACCCTTAAGTTTGATACCATGGCAGCGGAAGTTCAGGATACCACAGGCGCAGGAGATGCCTTCTGGTCAGGGTTTTATGCGGGGATAATCAAAGGGTATACCATTAAAGAAGCATTAAAATGCGGCTTTGCAGTAAGTGCATATAAGTTAAGGTATACAGGCGCAGTGGTGGATCTGCCCAGGCTTGAAGATATAAAAAGCATATATGGTTTATAGAAAAGGAGGCAAAAGGCATGGCTGTTAAAAACAAAGTGCAGCTGATCACTTATCCTGATTCATTAGGCGGTGACCTTAAAGCACTTAATTTAGTAATGCTTAAATATTTCAGGGATATATTCAAAGGCGGAATTCATATACTGCCTCCATTTCCTTCCTCAGGAGACAGGGGGTTCGCTCCCCTTACCTATCTGGAAATAGAACCAAAGTTCGGTACATGGGAAGATATAGGTGCTATAGGTGAGAACTTTGATATAATGGTTGATCTGATGGTAAATCACATTTCAAAACAGTCTGTTTATTTTCAGGATTTCATAAAACATGGCAGGAACTCCAAGTATGCTGATTTATTCATTACATTAGATAAGCTTTGGAGTGATGGCATACCTGATGTAGAGGATATAAATAAAATGTTTTTAAGAAGGAAGATACCCTATTCCACCTTCAGGGTAGGTGCTGAGGGTATTGAGGAAAAGGTTTGGACTACTTTTGGTAAAACGGATCCTTCAGAGCAGATTGATTTAGATGTAAAGTCACCAAAGGTAAAGCAGCTTCTTCAGGAGTTTTTTATTAATTTCAGTAAACATAATGTAAAAACCGTAAGACTTGATGCTGTAGGCTATGTAATTAAAAAACTTGGTACGAGCTGTTTTTTTGTTGAACCGGAAATATATGAATTTATGAATTCAATTAAGGAGACTTCTGATTCACTTGGTTTGGAGCTGCTGCCTGAGGTTCACTCCCATTATTCAATTCAGTACAGGCTGGCGGAGAAGGGCTTCTGGATTTATGATTTTATTCTCCCCTATATGGTTCTCCATACTTTAATAAATAAATCAAGCAAAAAGCTCTGCAATTATTTAAGGCATCGTCCGGAAAAACAATTTACCATGCTGGACTGCCACGATGGGATTCCGGTTAAACCTGATTTGGATGACCTGATTGATACCGGGGTGGCCAGAAAAGTTGTTGAAAAAACTATAGAAAGAGGCTCAAACTTAAGTCTCATATTATCTGATGAGTACAAGGGCAAAGACGGATTTGATGTCCACCAGATCAGAGGTACCTATTACTCTCTGCTTGGCTGTGATGATGATGCATATATTGCGGCAAGAGCAATCCAATTCTTTACTCCAGGCATTCCTCAGGTATATTACGTAGGTCTTCTTGCAGGTGAGAATGATACTGAAGCTGCTATCGCTTCCGGAGAAGGCAGGGATATTAACCGCCATAACTTTACTTTAAAGGAGATAGAGAACTCTCTTCAGAAGAAGGTTGTGGTAAGGCTTCTTAAACTTATAAGATTCAGAAATGAATATGATGCTTTTAACGGAAAGTTTCATATTCTTAATTGTAACGACGATGAAATAAGACTAGCCTGGGTAAAAGAAGATAAAAAGTGCACACTGTATATTGATTTGAATATTAACAGAACGGAAATAGTTTTTATTAATGATAAGGGAGAAGAGCAAAAGCTTTAAGATGGCACCCAGTTCACTTTTCACTTTTCACATTTTGCCTTAATCGTGGGGAACCTCTCAGATAAGAAAACAGCAGAAAATTTATTTTTACAATAGGTTTGAGGAGAAATTGCAATTAAATATAATAAAGCATGTTAATCTCAACATGCTTTTTCCATTTCAAAAATTGTTGTAATTTTAGTTCTTCACCTCTAAAGCAAACTCTCTGTTCACTCCCCCACTTTAATTATATCATAAATGTAAATTAATTTACAGTCTGTTTATTGGCGCCTTTTCCCAGTATAATTAAGAAGAATTTCAGGTTGGATTTGTCCATTGAGGAAATTGCATAATTCAAAAATTAACTTTTTCAGCTTGAAAAACATCCTAAATTCACTTATTTTAAACTGAAAAATCACCCGAATGATATTATGCAATTCTCTCCATTATAAGGGAGGCGGATGTATGAACATTAACGACTTTGAATGGGAACTGGAAAATGAATGGCTGAAGTATGTGCTTAAAGAAGCTCAAAAGCAGCTTAATGAAAAACTTGACTATAAGGATAAGTTTAAAAAGGAAGCAATTGAAACACAAAAGGAATTATGGCAGGAAATAGGCCCTGTTTCCATAACCA
>JAJBWD010000473.1:0-17264 GCA_032907345.1 Bacillota bacterium
ATTTTTATGCCATAATTATAGCATACCATTTACAAGGAGAAAATCTCTATGGAATTTAAAGCTAATACTAAGACTTATATAAAAAATCACCCCAATTTTAAATTCAGGGTGAAAAATACAGACAAAAATATATAGTTTATATTATGCAGTCCTCTGGTTCTTTATCATCTCTCAGCCCTTTATAAACCGGCTGCCTGAGGCCCCCATTTGATGTTTTCATCATATATTTTACGGTGCATACAAGTCCAGGCTCTATCCACACCGCATTATCATTCCCGGAAGGTAAATCATTAAATGGCATAACAGCTTCAGGCATGGATTTTATGATTTTAAAATCAGCTGAGGAGGCACCCAAAATCACATGTCCCTTATATATTAATTCCTTATGGCTGTTATTTGAGTATTGTCCAAGGATAATACTGGTAGCACCTTTATCCTTCAAAATGTATCCGCATATAACAAAATCATCATCTAAAAGATTTTTAATTTTAATCCAGTCCTTAGTCCGTTTATCGAAATAATATTTACTGTCTTTTCGCTTGGCAACTATACCTTCCAGCTGGTTCTGCTCAGCCAGCTTATAAAATTCAATCCCATGCTCCTCTATATATCTGGAAACAGCTAACCGTTCATTTTCATTAATGGTTTTTTCAAGCAGCTCTTTGCGCTGCATGAGAGGCAAATCAATAACTTCATGATCTTTATAATAAAGTATGTCAAAGGCAGTGAAAGTAGCCGGCAGCTTGGATGATGCCAGCTTAATTTTAAAAGAATTGGAAGTAATGACTCTTCTTTGTATTTCTGAAAAATCCGGCTTGCCATCCTTTACAACTATCAATTCTCCATCTAAGATACATGGACAGTTAACCTGTTTATGTATTTCTGACAGCTCAGGCACTTTTTCAAGCATTTTAGCATTACGTTTATTGCGAAGATCAGTTTCATTTTTATTAAGATAAGCTATACATCTGTCTCCATCAAGCTTTAGTTCATAAATATAATCAGGGCTGTCAAAGGCATCCTGCATTTCTCCAATCAGCATGGGCTTTATGTTTTTACTTTCAAAGATATCCATTATGCCCCTTTCTTATGAGTTTCACGTTTAGGTTTAGACTTTGATTTAGTATCTTTTTTATTTTGCTCAATGCTGGCCTTTAGTGCATCCATAAGATTAATTATATTATTCGGAGCTTCATCTTTAGGAGAAACAATTTCCTTTCCTTCTATTTTTGTTTCAAGAAGCGCGCGCAGCTTAATCTGATATTCATCTTTATATTCAGATGGATTAAAAGGAGTATCCATTGAATTAATTAAAGTCTTTGCCATATTAAGCTCTGCTTCTGATAATTCCGGTTTATTATAGCCTTTAGGAAGATCTTTAATCTCATCTTCGTAAAACATGGTTGATATGATTATTCCCTCTTCCCTTGGAATAATGGCAAGAAGCGTCTCTTTTGTTCCCATAACGGTTTTGCCTATGGCAACCTTCTGCTGCGCCATAAGAGCTTCTCTTAAAAGTTCAAAAGCCTTATCTCCTCCAGCTTCAGGTATGGCCTGATAGGATTTATCAAAATAAACCGGTGATATCTGGTTAAGCTCTGCAAAGTGCAGTATCTGAATGGATTTTTCCTTTTCAGTTTTTATTTTTTCCAAATCATCATCTGTTACCACCACATAGTGATCCGGATCATACTGATAACCTTTTATTATATCTTTAGATGATATTTCCTTGCCGCAGTGGGAACACACCTTTTTATATTTAATTCTTTCCTTGTCTTCCTCGTGGAGCTGATTAAAATGTATATCATTATCCTGCACTGCAGTATACATGGATATAGGAATAGCTACAAGACCAAAAGATATTACTGATTTATGAGCAATTGCCATAACTTAACACCTCATTACAATTTTAATTTTATTATTCCCAGACCTAATTATGTTATGCAGCTATAAATGATATAGGAGCATAAAAAAATAAAGGAACAAACGTCCTTTATCTTTCAAATGTACCTTTTACCAACAGCTCTCCATTTTTCATAACTTCTTTTCCGCCGGAAATAACGCTGCGGATATTTAAATCCTCTTTGGCGAGAAGAACAATATCTGCATCTCTATCCTTTTCAATTTTTCCTTTACCCTTAAGGCTTAAGTGATCAGCTGCATTGGATGTTATAACCTTTATGGCATCTTCTAATTTAACGCTGTCTTTCAGCACTGAATCTCTTACTTCTCTGTAAAGAGACCTTACAGATCCTATTCCAAGACCAACTAATTCCCTTCTTGAATTAAACAGCGGCAGACTTCCATGTCCGTCTGAGGAAAATTGTATCTGGTTAATTGGTATTCCCGCATCTAAAAGCATCTTAAGTCCGGTACCTGCCTTAACCTCATCTTCTTCCAGATTATCAGGATCACAGCTGGTGGTAAGATCAATAATTCCACCTATTTTGGCAAATTCTATTGCTTCTTCAAATAATTTTCTGCTTCTCCCTAAATGAGTTGGAATAACCTGGCTTATTGGAATCTCTGTTTCCTTTACCATCCTGAAAAGGTACTGGAGACCTCTTTCACCGGCTCCCAAATGAACATTTACTGCTCCTCCTTTTCCAGAAAGCATTCCGCCTACCCTGGCAGCTGCGCATACTTTAACAAAATCTTCATAGGTGGGTTGGGAGGATCTGTGGTCAGAAAGTGCGATTTCCCCAATACCTATTACTTTATCAATAAGCATAATATCAGATCTTATGCTTCCTGTAATGGTATTGACAGGGATTTCATAGGATCCAGAATATATATATGTGCTTACGCCTTCTTCCTCCAATGCTCTTGCCTTTGCAAGAAGAGAATTTAAATCACGGCATACCCCATCTGTTCCAAGACATCCTATAACACTGGTAATTCCAGCTTCAAATATTTCAGATATTTGAAGTTCAGGTGTCCTTGTCTTAAAGCCTCCTTCTCCTCCCCCTCCAAGAATATGGACATGGGAATCAATAAATCCGGGAACCGCCAATTTTCCTTCAGCATTAATAACCTTAATTTCGCCAAAGTTCTCTGGTATATCTACACTTTCATAAATGCCTTCAATAGTATCCCCATTTATTATTATGTCTTTCTTTCCTAAATACTCCGGTGAATAAATCTCACAATTTTTTATTACTGTTATCATATTTCCTCCTTACTCCAGATATCCCACACTTCAGGTTTAAATCCCAGTGTGGCCTTTTTCCCATTTCTGACTATGGGGGTTTTATATAATTTAGGATTATTAAGAAGCAGTTCTGATTTCATGCTGCTGCTCCTTATAAATTCCATATTCAATGTTTTATATTCCTTAGCTTTTGTATTTATTAAATCATTTAAGCTTACAGATGCCATTACGCTTTCCAGTTCTCTTTTGCTTAATCCCTTCTGATTTAAATCAATATACTGGTATTTTATATTTCTTTCCTTAAAATACCTTTCTGCTTTTTGTGTATCAAAGCATTTCTTAACACCAAATATTTGAATATTCATTTTCTTGCTCCTTCAGAAAATTGCATGATTACTTTTGTCCTGATTTCAGTTTAGATAACGAATCATAAGCATTTTTTTAACTTAAAATATATTATTATTGAATTATGTAATATCTCTTTTAACACTATAAAATAAAATTGAAGCATCATCCTTTGCTTTAAGCCTTGGATGCTTATTGCAGCCTAAGTCTTCCTGCTGCTTTTTTCTTAATTCCTTATACATTTCATTAATGTCAGTTTTTTTAAGCATGCTGTAGAATCCCTCGTAATCCTCAGCCAGGTTCATGTTTTCATAAAAGTCTCCAAAACCGTCACTGAAAAAGCATAAACTTTTTATTTCGTTAAGATCCCATTTCTTATAATAGGCATAATCAGCAGCCGCTTTATTAAACCCCAATATCCAGTATCCTTCTTTTGTGTTTTTTTTATACCTATTTCTAATTAAATCTTCTGATACGTATTTTTTAGTTTCTGAAACAGATATATTCTTTTCTTTACTTAATTTAATAATTTTATTTAAAACTTTTTTATCCAGCCTGGATACACTGTCATCATATACTTTAATTATTTCTCCCCCTGCTTTTTCAATTAGTGTAGTGCAGTCTCCCAAACTGAAAATCTCCAGCTTATTCTTTATTTGCCTAATTAAAACCATTGATGCAGATGGCTTGTCCACCTTATCAATATCCCCAAGTCCTAAACCATTAAGATTTTCTTCCATCTCTGATATTCCGTTTCTCACTATATCAGGCAGAGGCTTATCATTATCAATATTTTTTATAATAATATCCCTGAAGCTTTCCACAAACCATTTTGCATCACTTGCCGTTTCTGGTATTATTCCCTTCCTGAGCCCTGTAGAACCGTCTAACAGAAGACCAAAATTTTCACCAAAACCTATGCAGTCTTCATTTAATTTACTTCCAGGCTCTGTTATATATTTATCTAAATCAATTCTCATTTTTTCTCCTTGTAAGTTTAATATAATCTATATAAATATTATATACTAATAAGTTATTAAAAAAAGTGCAAAATCAATTTGACTTTGCACTTAAACTTATCTTTTTCTTACAGGCATACTGTGAATTCCAAGGCCTTCTATTCCAAGCACAGCCTCATGAAATGCTTCAGAAAGTGTTGGATGGGCATGAATTATACCCCTGATTTCTTCAGTTCTCAAGCCCATACTTACTGCAAGGGTTCCCTCTTGTATCAAATCTGAAGCATGAGGGCCCATTATATGAACTCCAAGAATTACATCGTCCTCTGATGCAATTACCTTAACTAACCCATCTGTTTCTCCTAAAGCTAATGCTTTTCCATTTCCTCCGAATAAAAACTTACTGGTTTTATATTTTAACCCGCTCTCTTTAGCCTGTTCCTCAGTAATGCCCACAGATGCAATTTCAGGGAATACAAATATACAGCCGGGGATAGGACTTTTATTTTCTTTATTTATTCCCATTATTTTTTCAACTGCATGGATTCCCTGATGGGAGGCAGCATGAGCCAGCATTGAAATTCCATTAACATCGCCTATTGCATATATCCCCTCTATATTTGTCATGAAATCTTCATCCACACTGATTCCTTTTTTATCATAGAAAATACCCAGTTTATCAATGTTAAGTCCTTCAATTAAAGGGCTTCTTCCTGCCGCAATAAGAATCTGGTCAGCTTCAAAAGAAGCTTCTCCTTTTTTCCCTTCAGTGTGAACAATAAAACTTTCTCCTGTTTTCTCAATTTTACTTACTTTAGTTGATGTATAAACATCTATTCCCTGTTTCTTTAATAGAACTGAATATCTTTTTGTAATATCCGTATCAACCTGCATTAGAATACCCGGCATAAATTCGATAACAGTAACCCTGGAACCTAAGCTTCTGAAAATTCCTGCAAACTCCATGCCTATAACCCCGCCTCCGATTATTAAAAGCTTATCCGGTACTTTTTTAAAATTAAGCATATCCTCATTGGAATATACGCCTTCTGAATCTGCCCCATCTATTGGAGGTTTTGAAGGCTTTGATCCTGCTGCGATTATTATATTTTTTGCAGTTAATTCTTCTAAAGTGCCGTCTGCATTAATAACTTCTACAGTGTTTTTATCTTTAAGGCTCCCTGCTCCATTAATAATATCTACATTATTAGCCTTAAGAAGGTTATAAATTCCCCCTCTCAGCTGATTGATTACATTTTCTTTCCTTTGCTGCATCTTTTCTATATCAAATCTTAAGCCCTCAACATATATGCCGAAATCATCTGCTTTACTTAAAGTATTTAGAATTTCAGCATTTCTGTATAATGTTTTAGTCGGAATACATCCTCTGTTAAGGCAGGTTCCTCCTAAACTATCTTTTTCAATTAAAGCTGCCTTTGCTCCCAGCTGTGCTGCTCTGATAGCTGCCGTATAGCCGCCGGGACCCCCTCCTATAATTACTATATCATAATCCATAAAAACACCCGCCTTTAAATTTACTTGCTCCATTTAAGTACTGGGTTTCTTGCTGCTTTAACCTCATCCGGTCTTCTGACAGGAGTATTGTGAGGTGCTTCCTTAAGAAGCTCCGGATTTTCCTTTGCTTCCTTTGATATCTTTATCAGTGCATCTATAAAATCGTCTAAGGTTTCCATGCTTTCAGTTTCTGTAGGCTCTATCATTAATGCACTGTCAACGATAAGAGGGAAATATATTGTAGGTGGATGGTAGCCGTAATCAATAATTCTTTTAGCCACATCCAAAGTTGTAACACTATCAATTTCTTTCCCAAGTCCGGCAAAAACAAATTCATGTTTGCTAAGTGTTTCTATTGGAAGACTGTAATAACCTTTAAGCTTTTCCTTAATATAATTAGCATTTAAAACTGCCATCTCACTTGCTTTTTTCAGGCCCTCTGCTCCCATGGAAAGTATATAGGTATAGGCCTTTACCAAAACTCCAAAGTTACCATAAAAGGTTCTTACTTTTCCTATAGAGTCTTTTCTGTCATAGTCTAAAGTATACTTATCATTTTCCTTTTTAATAACAGGATAAGGAAGGAATTTAATAAGCTCCTCTTTAACTCCTACAGGTCCGCTTCCAGGTCCTCCGCCTCCGTGAGGTGCTGCAAAGGTTTTATGAAGATTAATATGAACTACATCAAAACCCATATCTCCGGGTCTTGCTATACCCATTACGGCGTTCATGTTTGCTCCGTCATAGTACAAAAGTCCCCCTGCTTCATGTACAAGCTTTGATATCTCCAGTATGTCTTTTTCAAATATACCGAGAGTATTTGGATTTGTAAGCATAAGTCCTGTTGTTTCATCATTTAAAACTTCTTTAAGCTTATTAAGGTCTACTCTTCCCTCACTGTTTGATTTTATCTCAACCACTTCAAATCCGCAGGATGCTGCGCTGGCAGGATTAGTACCATGAGCAGAATCAGGAACAATGATTTTATTTCTCTTAAAGTCTCCTCTTTTTTCATGATAGGCCTTTATTATCATAAGTCCTGTAAGCTCACCATGAGCACCGGCTGAAGGCTGCAGTGTTACTCCATTCATTCCTGTTATCTGGCAAAGTTTTTCTGAAAGATCATACATAAGCTCCAGGGCTCCCTGAACATTCTCTTCACTTTCATAGGGATGAATTGATGCAAATCCGGGAAGTACAGCCATATCTTCATTAATTTTCGGATTATATTTCATAGTGCAGGAACCTAATGGGTAGAACCCGGTATCTACTCCGTAATTTTTATTTGATAGGGCAGTAAAATGTCTAACTGTATCCACTTCACTTACTTCAGGAAGGTTAAGACTTTCTTTTCTCTGCAGATTTTCAGGAATAACAGAGTTTATATCAACCTTTGGAACATCCGGCTTTGGAAGAGTATAACCACATCTTCCTTCACTGGAAACCTCAAATATTAATTTGTTGTAATCCTTCATTTTATCCCCTCCAATACAGCAGCTAAGTTATCAATTTCTTCTCTGGTCCTTTTTTCAGTTACACAGAAAAGCATATTATCCTTATGCTCAGGATATTCTTTTCCTAAATCATATCCCCCTATTATATTGTGTTTAATAAGCTCTGCATTTATCTTATCCGCCGGAGTATCACTTTTAACTGCAAACTCCATAAAAAATGGCTTCTTAAATTCATCCTTGTATTTCCCTGATTTTATTATCTCATTATATGCATAATGGGATTTTGCCAGACAGGAATCTGCCACCTCTGTAAGTCCCCTTTTCCCCATAAGCGTCATATAAACTGCTGCAGTCAGTGCATTTAACTGCTGGTTTGAACATATATTTGAGGTTGCCTTTTCTCTTCTTATATGCTGCTCCCTGGCCTGAAGAGTCAGGACAAAGGCTCTTTTTCCATCTAAATCATTAGTTTCTCCCACTATTCTTCCCGGGATTTTTCTCATAAGCTTAGCTGAAGCTGCTAAAAATCCTAAATAAGGTCCGCCAAAATTAAGACTGTTCCCCAAGCTTTGTCCTTCTCCTACTGCAATATCTGCTCCTATTTCTCCCGGGCTTTTTAATATTGCAAGAGATACAGGGTCCACACTCATTATAAGAAGTCCCTTGTTTTCATGTATTATTTTTTCTGCCTCAGAATAGTCCTCAACTATCCCAAAGAAGTTTGGATTCTGGACTATTAAGCCTGCAGTTTCCTTATCTGCTAAGGCTCTAAGCTTATCTATATCTGTAACTCCGCCTGCTTCCTCTACCTCTATCAGCTCTATTCCCCTAAATCTCATATAGGTTTTAAGAACCTTTCTTGTATCAGGATTTACAGTTTTGGAAACAAGTATCTTCTTTCTTCTTGCTGCTTCACAGGCAGTGAATGAAGCTTCAGCAGCAGCAGTACCTCCATCATACATAGAGGCATTGGCTGTATCCATTCCAGTCAGATTACATATCATGCTCTGATATTCAAATATTACCTGAAGTGTCCCCTGGCTTATCTCAGCCTGATAGGGAGTATAGGCAGTATAAAATTCAGATCTGCCGGTTATATGGTGAACTGCTGAAGGTATAAAGTGGTCATAAGCTCCTGCTCCCAGGAAGCAGACTGCATCATCAACAGATTTATTTTTATCTGCCATAGATTTTAACTTATTTGATACTTCCATTTCAGACAGGGGATAATTTATATTAAGCCTTCCCTTAAACTTTATATCATCATTAATATCACTGAACAAATCATCAACAGAGGAGATGCCTATTGCCTTTAGCATCCGGTCCTGATCCTTTGGAGTATTTGGTATATAAGGAAACATACTACTCCTCCTTGCTGCAGTGGTCTTCGTATGCTTTTGCATCCATTAATTCTTCAGCTTCTGCCTTATTATTAAGCTTTATTTTAACAAACCAGCTTTCATAAGGCTCCTTATTTACAAGAGAAGGATCATCTGCTATATCCTCATTAATTTCAATAACTGTTCCGCTTAGAGGAATATATATATCCTCAGCAGCCTTAACAGATTCTACTGCTCCAAAGGAATCTCCCTTATTAAATTCCGAGTCAGTTTCAGGAAGATCTACGAAAACTATATCTCCCAGTGCATGCTGTGCGAAATCCGTAATTCCTATGAAGGCAAAATCTCCCTCAACTCTTGCCCATTCATGATCCTCAGTATAGAATAAACCGTTAATTATCTTCATTTTACATACCTCCATTTATTTTTTATAATTCTTTACAAGAAATTTTCTGCTTACAACTTTAGCCTTAAGGAATTTATTTCTTACCTGAATGCTTATCTCGTCTCCCAGGTTTGAATGATCTATATCCACCATGGCAAGGCCTATGCTCTCTTTAAGCGTTGGTGAATAATATCCGGTGGTTACAAAGCCAATTTCCTTATCCCCTGAAAATACTTGGTAGCCATGTCTTGGTATCCCTCTGTCTTCCATCTTAAACCCTATAATTTTTCTCTTTAAGCCTTCTTCTTTTTGTTTTTTCAAAGCATCTTTCCCGATAAAATCCTCTTTAGAAACCTGTACGAAATATCCATATCCGGCTTCTAAGGGTGTAATATCCCGGGAAAGCTCATTCCCATACAGCGGAAGATTTGCTTCAAATCTTAAGGTGTCCCTGCAGCCAAGACCGGCAGGTTTTATGCCTGAATCCTTTCCGCATGTTAATATTTCATCCCATATCTTTTTTATTCCTTCATTGTCTGCATATATTTCAAAGCCATCTTCTCCTGTATAACCGGTCCTTGAAATCATTACCTTTACTCCGGCTAAATTTATGTCCTGCTTAAAGCAGAAAAATTTAATTTCTGATAAATCATGCTCTGTCAGCTTCTGGAGTATCTCCTCTGCCTTAGGTCCCTGAAGAGCAACCTCGCTTATTACCTCTGAGAGGTTATTCAGGCTCACATCATAATCCTCAGCATTATCCTGCAGCCATTTGTAATCCTTTTCTTTGTTGCCCGCATTAACTACAAGGAAGAAATAATCATCCTCAACTTTATATATAAGAAGATCATCTACCACTCCTCCATCCTCATAGCACATCAGACTGTAAATTACCTGATTTTTTTCAAGTTTTTCTAAATCATTTGTAGCCACATGCTGAAGATATTTTAAAGCGTCTTTTCCCTTAACCTGAACCTCTCCCATATGTGATACATCAAATATTCCTGCAGCATTTCTTACAGCATTATGCTCTTCAATTATTCCTTCGTATTGAATTGGAAGAGAATAGCCTGCAAATTCTACAATTTTGCCGCCGGATTTCAGATGGCTTCCATAAAGAGAAGTTTTTTTTACATTTTCCACTTGAGCACCTCCATTTTTTCATATAAATTAGGTTTTTTACATTATCTTTATAAAATAAAAAGAGGTATAGACGCACAAAAATAACATGCGCTATACCTCTGTTTTTTTACCTGAGAGTTTTCTACTAAATAGTATTGCTCCGTCGGTGCCCTAAGGCTTTCCAGAGATTCATCAGATAACGATCCCTTAGCCTGAAAGTTTTTATAGATATCAGCACTATCTATATTTCTTCTTCGGCTGCCATAATTGACATCTCCCGTTACCATCCTATGACAATATATCATTAATTTGATTTTAGCACCCCGATTCCACTAATTCAATAATAATCTAAAATTTAACTATGTCCTGTTTTTTTTATTATAAGTTTATGATATTCTAAATATTACGGAGGTAATATTTATGCTTTGTTTATATAATAAAAATACTGATCCTTATTTTAATCTGGCTTGTGAAGAGTATCTGCTGAAAAGCTTTGATGAAGAATTTTTTATGCTGTGGAGAAATTCTCCCTGCGTTGTAATTGGTAAAACCCAAAATGCCTTATCTGAGATTAACAGAGAATATGTTAAGGAAAATAACATAACCATAGTAAGAAGGTTGTCTGGAGGAGGCGCAGTATTTCACGATTTAGGAAATATTAACTTCACCTTCATCAGCAGTAAAAAAGAAAGTTTTAATGATTTTAAGCGTTTTACAATGCCAATAATAGATGCTTTGAACAATTTAGGCATTAATGCAGAATTCTCCGGAAGAAATGATTTAACTATTGATGATAAAAAGTTTTCCGGAAATGCCCAATACTGCTATAAAGACAGAGTTCTTCACCACGGCACCCTTCTTTTTTCTTCAAATGTATCAGACATATCAAAATCATTGAAGGTAAATGAAAAAAAATTTGAAGGCAAAGCTGTTAAGTCTGTAAAAAGCAGAGTAACGAACATAAGCAGCCATTTAAAATCAAAAATGGAAGTTACTGAATTTATTGAATTTCTTATGAACTACGTTTTAAATTCTATGGATAACAGTAAATCCTATCAGCTTACTTCTGATGATATAAATAAAATTGAAAAACTTAAAAGTGAGAAATACAGTACTTATGAATGGAATTTCGGAACTTCTCCGAAATATAGTTTCAGAAATGAAATGAAATATGCCGGGGGGCTCATTGAATTTAACTGTAATGTAGAAAAAGGTTTCATTAAGGAAGCTAAGTTCTTTGGAGACTTTTTTGGAAGATTCGATGTATCAGATGTAGAAAAGGCTCTTATAGGAATACTTTATACTGAAGATGATTTAAGAAGTACTTTATTAAAACTTAATTTAGATAATTATTTCTATAATATAAGTGCTGATGATTTAATTAAGTTAATGTTATAAAATAATAGCGGAAGCTGCTTCCGCTATTTTTATTTTGATTTAGCATATTTAATTATTTCCACATCATGCATAATCACAATAAGACCCTCAGTAATCATAGGATCAATTACCTTTATAAGTTCATTAATTCTTTCTTCCTTATCTATTACCTCAATTACTATAGGAAGATCCTGAGACAGAACTTCAATTTTTGATGTATGAACTCTGCTGTTTGCTCCAAAGCCTTCAATTCCTCTTACTGTAGTTGCTCCTGCCAGTCCCATTTCTTTTACCTTTTTAATAATTGCATGATATAGAGCATCTCCATGATACCGGTCAGACTCTCCGATAAAAATCTTTAACAGCTTTCCTTTGCCTTCTATTTTCAAAATAAAACCTCCTTAAAGAATAGTTTTACATATAAATCTTGCCAGCAGTACTCCTCCCAGGCTTAAAAATAAATTAAGACAAATATTTAAGGTTCCGAATAAATAGCTGCCATCACTTAAAAGGTTAATGGTCTCTAAACTGAATGTGGAGAATGTAGTCAGTCCGCCCATAATGCCTGTTGTTAAAAATAATCTTAAATTTCCTGAAATTAAATCTGTAGATAAGCTTATTTCCATTATCATTCCTATGAGAAATCCACCTATTACATTTACTATCAAGGTGCCTAATGGAATACTGCAATTAAACAATTTTGATGACTGCATAGATATGAAATATCTGAGAGCCGCTCCAACAAAGCCTCCAATACCTACGTAAATAACCTTCTGCAAAAAATCTACCTCCGTAAAATAACTCATATGCTGCCATATGAGTTACTGCTCATTATTGAATATTAGTATATAACTTTGCATTGTGAAAGTAAACCAAATTATCTTAAAATAACTACGGTAATACCAGGATTACCTGACAGTTTATGCTGATAATTCTCCAGATCTTTGCATAATGACAGCATTTCTTTTTTTCTGCTGACCCACTGCTCTCCGCCTGTATATAACCTGATTATTCCTCTCATGCTGCTGTCTCCCAGACTCCTCTGTACTGAAGTTTTAATTTTGCCCCCAACACCTGTAGAGCCGTAACCATGAATTAAGATAACTGCCTTATAATCCTGCTTTTTATATGCAGCTAAGGCATTTTTCATATTTTGAACAGCCATTTCTGCTGTTGGCATTCCATATTCTAAATTAACTTGTGCTACTTTACTTTTCATAGTTTCTCCATTAATATATAGAGCCTCACAAGACAGGTCAATCCTATCCAGAGGCTCATTATTTTATATTCTTTTCTCAATCCAATTATGAATATCTTCTATAACAGTATCTTTTTCGTCTTTTTCATTTAAAATTTCATGATAACAGTCCGTATATATTTTCATTTCTTTATCTGCTGATTTTGCGTTGGCAAGCATCCATTTTGCACACTCATTTGTTACAATCTGATCATTTCCGCCGTGAAGAATCAGGCATGGATATTCATACTTGTCTATATTTTTAGAAATATATGCAGCTCCCCTTACTCCAAATTCACCCATAAGCTTGGCAGTAAACTCTTTTAATACCAGCGGGTCATCATCATAGGCCTTAACTACTGACTTATCCCTGCATATAAGGCTGGACAGGCTATTTGGCAGTATTGCCCTTGGTTTTTTTTCAAAGAAATTATCCTTTTTACCTCCCTCTGCCAGATGCAGCTCAATTACTGCAGCACCGGACAATATCTGTCCTCTCAATTTGTTTCTGTATTTAATGCCATAACCTGCCGTAATAAATCCTCCCATGCTGTGACCCAGCATAAATACGGGAACTCCCTTGTTTTCAGCCATGGCTAAATCAACTATAATATCTGCATCGTCAAAGAAATACTGAAAATCCTCAATGTATCCTCTTTCTCCTCCGGATTTGCCATGTCCCCGGTTATCGAACCTGTATACTGAATAACTGAATCCATTAAGCTTTTCAGTAAGATACTCATATCGTCCTAAATGCTCACATAGACCATGAACTATAACAAGTACAGCCTTAGGATTGTCCACTAAATTCCTGACACAAAAAAGCTCTGTGCCATCAAAAGATTTTACTTTTTCTTCAGAATTCTTCATTTAACCATCCATCCTTTCCCTGAGCAAATTTAACTATAAATAGAATATTATTACATTAATTATAGTATTAACTCAGGGAATAAACAACCTACATTACTATCTTTAAATACTTTCTTGCAGTTCCTATAAAGTAAATACCATATACCAGAACAAACAGCAATATGCTGTAAAGAGAAGGAATAATTATATTGTAATGCATCTTATCACTAAGTACTGACATGGCAACGCAGCTGTGAATTATGCCAACAATTAAAGGCAGCAGGTAGGTTATGCTGATCTGTTTTGACAATGCCCTGTATACTTCCTTTTTTGTCATCCCCAGCTTCTTCAGCATACTGTACTTTTCTTTATCCAGGTATGCCTCACTGATAAGCTTGAAATATATTATGGTTCCGGTAGCTATGATAAACACCAGTGCCAGGAAAGCTCCAAGGAAATATATTATTCCAAACATGTTATAGGAAGAAATATCCTTACTGGTACTTGCATATAGGCTTTCTTTTATAGGAGTTATTTTTTTCAGCTTCTCCGCAAGACTTTTTAAGTTATCTGTATTATTTATATTGATACCATTAAACTCAAACTCTCCGCCTGCTGATTTTATGCTGTTATAGTCATTATCACTCATCACAATACAGGGATAAGCAAGTCCGGCTCCAAAAAGAGGAGTTTTAAATGTATTTTTTATTATAAACTCTTTCCCGCTGATGGTGGTTTTTACATTTTCATAATTAACCAGACTCATGACAACAGCCGGAGATTCAATATATAAAATTTCTCCTGATTCCGGTTTATTTTTTTCTATTTCCTCCAGCTTTTTTGCATTCAGATTTCTGCTTATTCTTAAAAAATCTGAATATCTTATGGCAGAGGTATCATCTAAAGAAATTCCGAATCCACTGTCTATCTTGGTTTTTATTAGGCAGAACTTCGTATTTTCCTCTGTAGTAATATTTAAATTATCCTTTTTTATTGCATTCTTAACCTGATTTTTTACATCCTGGTTGTCAGATATATAGGATATGGCATAAGGAGACTGAAGTGAATCCCTTATATTAACGAAATATTTTAATGATGCCACAGTTCCGTAAGAAGTAAGTGTAACTGCAATCATTACTGCCACAGCTGAAAGAGCCCTGTAGTTATTTTTTATTCTGAAGGCAATATTTGATATACTGACTATATTTACTCCCTTATACAATATTTTTTTATTGCTGATAATAAGCTTCATAACTATGGAATAGACGGATTCAAAAAGCCAGTAGGTTCCCATTACTACAAATAAAACAGCCAGGGGAATATAGGTTAAAAATTTCACCCCGATGGCATGGGTGGCAAAATAATATCCGGTTCCTATACATATTATAGATAATAGTCCCTTTATATAGTTAACCTTAGGAAGCTGCTCTTCCCTTTTTGATGCATTAAATAGATCAATTAATCTGCTTCTTACTATATTAATATATCCCAGCAGGGAGTTTATGAAAAATATAATAAAAAAGGTAACTGCAGTCTGAATTAATGCTTTGTAAGATATAAAAAAGCCTATCTTCATATTCATTATGGCTGCCTTTGCCAGCATCATTAAGAACAGCCTGCAGAATATGACTCCCAGCAGCAATCCGAATACTATAGCTGTAAGGCCTATGAATATAACCTCTGCTGCATATATAAGCCCAATCTGGTAATTAGTCACTCCCATAAAAGCATATATTCCTATTTCCTTTTTCCTTTGATTTAAGAAAAAGGAACTGGTAAACCAGATGAAAAATATCAGAAAAAAAAGCAGCAGATATGAAACTACATCAGATACACCTCTTATATAATCAAAGGTTCCTTTTGCCTTCTGAAAATCCGGATTATATTTTAATGATATAAAATTATAGTAAACCAGAACTGAAAAAATCATGGATATTATATATAACCCATAAGTTTTTATATTTCTTTTGAAATTACTGAAGGCTAAGCTAAATGAGTTCATTTATATCGCCTCCCATGGATGCTGACATATCCATAATTCTCTGGAAGAATTCCTTTCTTCCTTTATTTTTATCTATTTTAGCATGAATTTTCCCATCCTTTATAAACATAATTCTTCTGCAGTAGCTGGCAGCAAAAGCATCATGGGTTACCATGATTATTGTGGTATTAAATTTTTCATTCATACCGGTAAGACATGATAAAAGCTCTGCGGATGATTTTGAGTCAAGGGCTCCTGTAGGTTCATCTGCAAATATAACAGAGGGGTTTGTCATTAAAGCTCTTGCAGCAGCTGTTCTTTGCTTCTGCCCCCCGGACAGCTGGTAGGGATATTTATTTAAATGGTCCTTAAGGCCTAAAAAGCCGGCTGTCTCATTAACCTTATTTAGTATTTCCTGATGATTTACTCTGCCAAGTGCCAGCGGCAGTGCGATATTGTCCTGAACAGTCATGGTATCTAAAAGGTTAAAGTCTTGAAATATAAATCCTATCTTATTTTTCCTGAATTCAGCCAGTTCCTTTCCCTTAACCTTGCTCATATCCTTTCCTTCAAAAAAGTAGCTTCCGCTGGTTTCCCTGTCGATTGTGGATATTATATTTAAAAGAGTAGTTTTCCCTGCTCCCGAGGGCCCCATTATTCCAAGAAACTCACCCTTTTCAACCTGCAAATCAACTCCGCTTAATGCTGCCTGAATGTTTCCTTTTGAGCCATATAGTTTTTTTAAATCCTTTGTTTCAATAATAATACTCATAATAAACCTCCTGAATTTTGATCTACTGTTATTTTAGCCTGACAGGTTCCCCTCTGCCATCGAATTCAGGTTACATATTTTCACTTAATGTTACATTTTTGTCACAGAGAAGTAATCTGACAGCTTATAAAAGCATATTGTAAATTCAGTAAAGCTGCCCTGCTCTGATTTAACAAATATATCATGACTTAGCTTATCAGCCATCTTTTTTGAGAGATAAAGTCCTATGCCTGTAGACTTCGAAGTCTTTCTTCCGTTTTCACCGGTAAAGCCTTTATCAAATATTCTTCTGATATCTTTCTCACATATGCCCATGCCGTTATCCCTGATGCTGATTCTTACGGATTTTTCATCTTCTTCTCCATAAATTAATATTTTTCCTTCTCTATCTACATACTTACAGGCATTGTTTATTATCTGATCAATAATATAGGAGGCCCATTTCTCGTCTGTCATAACCTTAAAATCAATATTATTAAGATTAAGCTCTATATCCTTTGCTATAAAAAATGATGCATTCCTTTTAACCACATCACGGATTACCTTATTTACACTTACCTCTTCCACCTGTAAATCTTCCGAATAGCTGGAGGATCTGCTGGTATAAAGAACCTGGTTTATTAAAAACTTAATTCTTTCAATTTCCATCCTGAGTTCTTCAGATACCTTCGAAAGAGCATCATTATCAGCCGCTTCCTCTATTTTATCTGAAATCAGCTCACATACTGCAATGGGAATTTTAATTTCATGAACCCATTTTGTGATATAGTCATTTAC
>JAJBWD010000474.1:0-5523 GCA_032907345.1 Bacillota bacterium
AGTATTGTCAAACAATACCGGGGACTGAAAAAGGAAATTTACATAATTTTTACTGCCAGGGTTGTAAACAGCATGGGAAGCTTTGTTTATCCGCTTTTGGCACTAATTATGACACAAAAAATAGGGCTCAGCACGGCTCGGACCGGGACGCTGATAACCACAGTTTCAATTTTTACAGGGCTTTCAATGATAATAGGAGGAAAAGTAGCTGACTCCTTTGGAAGGAAAAGAGTTATTTTATTGTTTCAGGGGCTGGCAGCAATAGTATTTATTATTTGCGGTTTTTTAAAGCCAAATATTTCACTTGTTTATTTTATTATGGCAGCTCCAATTTTAAATGCTATAGCACAGCCTGCTCAGGATGCCATGATTATAGATTTAACAGAACCAGGCAAAAGAAGAGAAGCCTTATCACTTCTCTATATGGGGCACAATTTAGGTTTTGCAATAGGGCCAGTAATTGGCGGGCTTCTATACAGGAGCCATCTGCCACTTGTATTCATTGGTGATGGTTTAACAACACTTGCTTCCCTTACCCTTTTAGCATTATTTGTTAAAGAAACTATTAAAAGTGATGAAGATGAAATTAAAACTGAGGAAAGAGTATTGGAAAGAAGCGAAAAGGGCTCGGTTTTCTCAGTGCTGTTAAAAAGACCAATCCTTCTGTATTTTGCATTAATCATGTTCGTATATCAATTCTCCTATGCTCAGTGGGGATTCACACTTCCACTTCAGCTGGGCAAAATATATGGAACATTTGGGGGAACTAACTATGGCATATTAGGAGGAATAAACGGGGCTGTTGTCATATGTCTGACTCCTCTCATTGTCAGGCTTACCCATTCCATCAAGCCATTGTTTATAATGGGATTTGGAGGCCTTATGTATGCAATAGCTTTTGGCTCTTTTGCTTTCATCAGAACTATGCCTCTGTTTATAATATTTATAATAATAATGACGATAGGCGAAATAAGCATATCAATAAACGGTTCTACCTTCGTTGCAAATCACACTCCAGCCTCACACAGAGGAAGGGTTAGTGCTGCAATACAGCTTATATTTGGAGCCGGCAGTGCCATATCTCCTATGATTATGGGAAAATATATTGCTGCTAAAACTATTTCTTCCGGTTGGATACTGATCAGCATAATTATGTTAATATCCTGCAGCTTTATGTTCCTTCTTGATAAAATGGATAGGCCAATAGAAGTAAAAGAAGAAAATTTGAATAATTCAGCAAATTAACATTTTATTTATATAATCAAAAAATCACGGAACAAATAATTGTCCGTGATTTTAATTTACTGAAGATACAAATCAGTACAGAATATTTTACAAATTCTTGTATAATAAGAAAATATGTGCGGCAATTATTATTAAACTTATGAAGAAAAATTTAACTCCTTTTTCCTCTTTATCAATAAATGATGAGTATATATTCAGAAGCAGTACTATAGCAGGAACAGCAACAGCTGCAATACCTTTGCTTACATAATTTGAAAGCTCACCTGTAATTCCTATATGCAGTGCTACCTTAGCCGGTAGATATTTGTATGAAACTATACTTGCTATTATAATCACTATCAATAACACCCAGTTTAATATTTTAAATACCTTATCACTTTTCATTTAATTTCTCCTTTATCTTTTTATAAATATCCTCTGTGGCCTGTCTGCTTTCTAAATTAATTATAATATAACCCTGATCTGATTTTATGAATATAAAAGGCGGCTTGTCTTTATCAATGAATAATTTAACCTTGCCAAGCTCTTCTAATTTAAAATTTCCTTTCAGCTTAGAACCTAAATTTGACCCGTTTGTTTTTGCAATTATTCTTGGAATGCTTTCCTCCAATGTAACTTCTTTTATATTATCAATAAGAATATCCGTTCCGTACATTCCTTTTATTTCAATATCATTATTGCCAATAATAATATCTGAAGCTTTATTGCCGGAAAACATTAAAACGGAAACTCCTATAACTACAGCTGTAAAAAAAACTGATATGACTGAAATCATAATCTTTTTCCCTTTTTTTAAGCTTCCATCCGGATTTCTGTCATTTCCGTCATATTCTTCTGATTTGATAAGAATTACTACTACACCTGATAGTATTGATATAAAACTTATCATAAAGGCTAAAATTTCATAATTAAAATATCCAAGAATGGAAGCTAAAATTTGGATAAAAAACATTGCATAACCAAAGTTTCCTACAATATTCCCAGTTTTCTCTATGTCTACCTTAGCCTGCTGCTCTTTGGTCATTGTATTATAGCCTGCTATCAGGAAATAACATTTATAATGTTTTATTACTATACCAATAAGCAAAAATATGAAAGCCATGAAAATAAATACAATGTACATAAAACAGCCTCCTTCATTTATTGATTTAATTATAGAATATTTTACTCTTTATTGGGAGAAAAAAGACCTGCCAATTACATAGGACAGTCTTAATATATATATTTATATTATTTGAAAATCCATTTCAATGTCTCTGTTTATTAGTGCTCCTTTACTGTAGCAAAGAGGAAATTTTATTAATATCATATAATATATTAATTTTTAGAAGGTAATCATGTCAAGTGAAGTAAGTGACTCCGCCAATGAATCAATACAAACCTATATAGGTATTGAAAGTGAACCTGAAGAAGGCGGCCCCTCCATCTGTGTAGAATTTGACATATCCTTAAATATATTTATTATTGCCTATGCACTTTCTTTATGTGAGAAGCAAAATTCTAATAATCCATAGAAAACGGGCTTTCCATTAAGGTTATACTTTTATCTTTTACGCTTAACTTTATCAATACACCCAAAGGCAAAATTATTTTAGGATCAGTATGACCAAAATCTACATTGAAGAAAACTGGTATGTCTGTTTTATACTCGATATTTAAAATATCTGATATTATTTGTTTTAGTTCTTCCCGCTCTAAAGCAGTATAATCCTTAGGTCTGCCAAATATTATACCTTTAACCCTGTTTAATATACCCTGAGTTCCATAATTTCTGAGCATATAGCCCACTTTGTCGGGAAGAGGCTTTTCTTCAGAGGTTTCAAAAAACAATATTTTATCATCCCAGAAGGAACTATCCGGCCAAAAGGAAGTTCCTTTTAAAAATTCAAGAACCTCAATGCAGCCTCCCCATAGGTAGCCTTCACAATCTTCTTTTCCCTGGAGTACCTGAAAGCCCTCATTTTGATAAAATTCAGTACATTCACCCAAGGTATTTTTATTGTTCCAGTCTTTATACCCATCTGTCCATTTTTCATATGGAGAGTAGCTGTAGGGCACCTTTCCTTTTATCAAAATATCTTCTACGTGATTTTTAAACTTTTCAGGAAGACTCCTCATCTGAGCAAATCCGGCCATAATGGATGGGCCGTAAAAAGTAACTAATCCCCTATAGTTTAAATAGGATAAAAAGGATGCAGCATCTGAAAATCCCATAATAAGTTTAGGGTTTCTTATAATATTTTCAATATCCAGATACTCTAAAATTCTGACAGATTCATACCCTCCGATAGAGCAAATTATTCCATCTATAGTTTCATCTTTAAAGGCTCTGTTAATATCATCTGCTCTCAGCTTTGGGTTCATGTAAAGCTTACGGCCCTCCATCTTTGCTGTAGGATACTCAACAATTTCAAATCCAAAATTATCTTTTAGATTTTGAAGTCCCAGATTATATATATCCGGGTATTTATAGGGCAGACCATTAGATGGAGATATTACAGCTATTTTAGATCCCCTTTTTAATTTTCTAACCTTTATCATTTAGGATGCCTCCTATTTTTTCATCATATAAACCGGTGAGCTCATGATACTCCTTTAAGCTCTCTTTTCCTTCCGGTGTAAGAGAATAAATTCCCCTCTCTTCTCTTAAAAACCAGTTATAATGATTTTTTTGAAGAATTGAGGGTGTCTTTTTTTCATTTGAACCTAATTCCTTTAATTTTTTAGGCGACAACGGACCTAATTTATTTATACAGCAGGCAATGTACAAAGAATCTTCCCTGTAAGATGTGACAAGTTTTTTTCCTCTGCTGCCTCCGGTATTCAAATCAATGCTTCTGCCATTAAATTCTGATATCAGTTTTTCTCTTTTCTTTCTGGCTGATCTTATGCTTTTTTCTCTGTCAAAATATTCCGGGCTTAGAGGAACCTCTACAATTGCTTCTTTTTTTATAAAGGAAACAAGTATTAGTCCCAGTTCCAGCCTTCTTAAAAGGTGGAGTATATCCTTCCATCTTTTTGAATATATCATCCTATTTGGTTTTGGTATCGCTATATAGACCAGATCCGCCATCTTCTGCCTTTTTGTTCCCTGAAGGAGAAGGTCAACAGTCAGGTTCTTTTTAAGCTCAACAATAACAAGCTCCTGTCCCTTCATGGCTGTTAAATCGCAGTAATTATTTTCTCCTCTTACTTCATATCCCAGGCTATTCAGATAATCTGCTATTGGTTTGTATAAATCCTCTTCCTTAAATTTATTCATTTCTCCAGTAGATAAGTTTGTCATCTCTGCCCACTTCTTTCATCCCAGCCTTTTTAAGTATTCTTATGGAAGGGTAATCTTTTGTAACAGTTTTTAATCTCCAATAAATTACTTCCAATTTTTAAGTACTTCTCTGACGGATCTTGTCATTTCTTTAGAAAAAGCTGCTCCAAATTTTCTATGATACATAAATTGTCCAAAATTCTTATACTCTCCTGGGTATTTTTTATCTTTGAACATGTCTTTAAGATCTTTTTCTTCTAATTTATTATATTTATTTTCAAATACTACATATTTTTCATCAAATCTTTCTGTCACCGGTCTCTCCTTTTGCTGCTCTGTAGGGTATCCAAAGCAAAGCATAGCTATAGGAAATACATATTCCGGCAGATTTAGAAGCTGCTTATGAATTTCGTAATTTTCTATTATATCTCCAATATAGCAGGATCCGATGCCTAAGCTTTCTGCTGCAATAACAGCAGTTTGGGCTGAAATCAGTGCATCTGAGACAGATAAAAACAAGTCTCCCTCTTCCGGCTTTTTATATTCTAAATTCTTCTCTTTGCATATCTCTCTTACATTTGAAGCTTCAAAGTAGCCATTCCATTTTTGATAATCTGCCAGAAAAATCAGAACCATAGGAGCCTTAGCTATAAATGCCTGATTATCACAAGTCTGACTTAATCTTTCTTTTATATTTTCATCTGTTACATCTATTACTGAATAAAGCATCATGTTCCCTGCTGTTGGTGCCTTCATTGCTGCCCTTAATATTTCTTCCCTAGCTTCCCTGGAGATTTCTTTATCCTCATATATCCTTATTGATTTTCTGTTGTTTATAACATTAAGTACCTGGTTCATATTAGTCTCCTTTATGGTTTAATATATAAGTACCCCTCTGCCTGCCTTTTAACGATTTGCCCTATACCTGAAGGTACAATTTTTGCTTCCTTTAGAAGTAAGTCCTTTGTAATTCCATAAGCTTTCATGGCATTCCCGCAGACAGAAAATGAAAT
>JAJBWD010000475.1:0-10633 GCA_032907345.1 Bacillota bacterium
ATATACGAAGAAATATAAGCATAATTGAAATAAAGAAGAAAATTATATATAACTAAAGCAGTTAATATCCAAAAAAGTATATCCTGAATAAAAAATATAAATTTATTAGTACTTTTGTCCTGAGTTATAGTTTTATATATATCAAAAGTAAACCCTGTTATTATACCAGCAGCCAGCCCAAATAACAAAATTCTGAATTGAAGACCAACAGGTAATATCATTTAAACAGCTTTCTTAAAATACTTTCTTTATCGCTGCTGTCTCTGCCTGTGTATAACAAGGAATTTATTTCCCCGATTATTACTATATCTCCATTTTGCACGTCCAGCTTGTTCATTTTTAAATCTTCTCCCTTAATTACCATTTCTCCAAGAGATGTTTTTAAAACAATCTCTATATCCTTAAATGAAACCACCTCTAATATACCGCTCATAGACAGCTTCTTCCGATTAATTAAGGTTAAGGTACTTTTATTTTCTTTTTCGATTACCGGTTTTTTAGTTTCCATAGAAACCTCCATATAATTCCTTCAAAATTGCATAATTGATTTTAGAGCTGAAAAACAGTCTTATAAATTATGCGATTCACTCTTTATATAAATTATATGAAGTCAGCTATTCTTATATTACCCCTCAATAATCTGATACATATTTTCTGCATCCTCTTTTTTTACAGCAGCTTCTACCTTTAAGATTTTTGCCTTTATTGATTTATTGCCAAAAGCTATTTCAATAATATCTCCTTCATTAACCTCTGTAGAGGATTTCGCTGTCTTTCCGTTTATAGAAACCCTTCCTCCATCACAAGCTTCCTTTGCCACTGTCCTTCTTTTTATTATCCTGGATACTTTTAAATACTTATCTAACCTCATTTTTACCTCCATAACATAAAAAGCCTAGTTAACTAGGCTTTTTATGTTGAGTCTATTTGTTTACTCTTTCCTTAAACTCTTTACCTGCTTTAAATACAGGTACTGTTGAAGCTGCAATCTGCATTGGCTCCTTAGTTTTTGGATTTCTTCCCATTCTTTCTGCTCTGACTCTTGATTCGAATGTTCCAAATCCAACTAACTGAACCTTTTCACCTTTTTCTAATGCTTCTTCAACGCTTTCTACTAAAGCCTTTAATGCTACTTCAGCATCCTTTTTTGATAGCTTGCTCTTATCAGCAATGCTTGTTATTAATTCTGCTTTATTCACTTTTGTCTCCTCCTTTATAATAGGTATATTTAAGGATATTCTTCAAATGTTTTTAAAATCCTTCTTTTTTTGAGAGTTTAGTCATATATTATTTGATTTTTGACTTCTCCCACAAAGCATCCATTTCCATCAAAGACATATCCATTAAATTCTTACCGGCTTCCAATCCTTTTGTTTCTATAAATTGGAACCTTTTAATAAATTTTTCTATAGTATAATTTACAGCATTTTCGGGGTCTATGTCAAGAAATCTAGCAATATTTACAGCTGAAAATATTAAATCTCCTATTTCTTCCTTCATATTCTCCTTATCATCCTTAAAAATTGCCTGTTTTATCTCTGTTATCTCCTCTTCTGCCTTAATTATTGCCATATTTACAGAATCCCAATCAAAGCCTACTTTTGCAGCTTTTTTTTGTATTTTTTCTGCCCTCATAAGTCCAGGAAGACACTTTGCCACATGTTTAAGGCCATCTGTATATGTATTTAATCCCTGCTCTTTATTTTTTATCTTATCCCAGTTTACTAAAACCTCATTGGAGGTTTTTAGATTTATATTTCCAAAGACATGAGGATGCCTTTCTATCATCTTTTTACATATACCTTCCACCACATCATTTATATCAAAATATCCTTCCTCTTCTCCGATTTGGGCATGCATTACAACCTGCAGAAGAAGGTCCCCCAGTTCTTCAGAAAGCGCCGCTTCATCCTTATTGTCAATTGCCTCTATAACTTCATAGCTCTCCTCTATCAGGCACTTCTTAAGACTTTCATGGGTCTGCTCTCTGTCCCAGGGGCACCCATTATCCCCTCTTAAAATACCAATAATATCTGTGAGAGACCTGAAATCATATCTGTTATTAATATCCTTTGGAATATACACAGAGGTAAGATAATCGGTATCTGTCTGCCTGTCTAGCTGATACAGTTTTATTTTTCTCACTACTTCTTTGTCCTTAACTGAGGCAGCCTTGATAAAATAAATATCTGTCTCATCTTTATAATACTTAAGAAGATCCAGTTTTACCTCTGATGCTATAAATCTGTCATAAACCTGGGTTATTAAAAGTGCACATCTTTTATCAAGTACATGATTTTTTATATCAAAAGCATCTAATATCTTAAGCCCGTTAATAGGATCTATCTCCATGGTTTGCATAACGGAATCTATAAATGAAACTGCCGGAAATATCCTGTAAGTTATTTTTTCTTTTTTACACCTTTCAATAAGCTTTGTAACTGTTGACTCTGCAACTAAAGGGTTGCCGGGAACTGCATATACTATATCCTGAAAAAGTTCCTGCTGCTTTATTAGCTCTGTTACGATTTCATCATATACTAAATCAAAGCTTTTTCCTTTGTCATAAATAGAATCAAATGTTTCATAGCTTATATTTTCACTGTCTAAATACTCTACTGTAGGATGTTTTCTTGTCCTTAGCAGAACCTTTTCCCCTGATTTCAGCTGCTTCAGTGCCCCTATTGTTAATGATTCTATGCTGCCCGGACCCAGTCCAACGATATTTATCATAGTTTATCTCCTTTTTATTCTTCCTTTAATATCTTGGTAACTGAATACCCTGAGTATTATTATAAGAAAAGTATATATAATAATACCGGCTATAACAGTTAAGCCTAAGGATATGTCGTTGCTTTTGGTATAATTATAGACATTTAAATAAATAAATTCAACAGATAATATCATGACAGATGAGGCAAGCAGGGGCTTTATTATAACCTGATTTAAATCCAGTTTGATTCTCAGGTTTTTATAAAGGGTAATGAAGTTAAGAATCATGGTTGTTATATAGGCAAAGATAGTCCCTAAAACTGCTCCATAAATATTCATTTCAGGAACTTTAACTAAATATATAACTAAAACAACCTTAACAATGCATCCGATCAACAGGTCAAACACTGGTTCCTTAAACCTGCCTATAGCCTGAAGCACCGCAGTAGTTGACTGAGTAAGAATTAAAAATGGTATAGATACTGAAAGATATTTTAATATTTCTGCTCCTGAATTTTGACCTCTGAAGATAAAGCTTAATACCTGCTGAGAGAATATAAACAGCCCTAAAAATGTAGGGAATGCTATACAGGAAGATAATTTTATGGATGAGGACACCAGAGCATCTAATGAATTCTTTCTGTTTAAAACGAAGCTTTCTGCAATAACGGGAACTATAGAATAGCATAATGCCATAGAAAGTGTAAGAGGCACATTTATAAGTACAGCAGCCTTGCCTGAAAGCTGGGCAAATAAAATTGTTGCTTCCTTGTGTGTAAATCCAGCCTGATATAGTTTCATAGGAACTAATGCAGAATCAATAAGGTTCATAATTGAACCAACAGAAGCTCCAATAGATATGGGAACCGCAGTTTTTATTAGGATGTCCATTGTATCTTTTCTCTTAATGTTTTTAATGTACATTTTGCTTTTATAGTTATTATATAAGATAAAAAGATAGATAAGAGCTATAATCCCACCGGCACAAGCTCCAAAAGCTGCACCGGCTGCAGAATACTCAATCCCTTTGGGAAGAAGAATATAAACCAAAGATATCCCTACCGTTATCCTTCCGGCCTGTTCCAGTACCTGAGATATGGCCGTAGGTGTCATATCCTGAAGTCCCTGAAAAAAGCCTCTGTAAACACTCATTACAGAAATAAAAATTGGTGCAGCAGAAATAGCCATCAGTGAATATATTGATTTCTGATCCCACTTAAAAAAGGAAACCAGCTGTTTGGAACAGGTTATCATCGCTAAGGAAAAGCCTCCTCCTATAATAATCATAAGCAGCAGAGCTTTCCTTAATACTTGAAATGAACCGCTGCTGTCCCCCTGAGCATTTCTCTCAGATACCATCTTAGAAACAGCAATAGGTATCCCTGATGCAACAGCAATAAAAAACATATACAAGGGGTATGACAGCTGGTAATAACCAACACCTTCATCACCTATAAGCATCTGCAGCGGCCATCTGAAGAATATACCTAGAAACTTAGCAAATATGCCTGCTAGTCCTAAAATTAAAGTCCCTTTTATAAGGGATTGCTTTTTCATAATAATAACCTCCATATATCGATTATTATTATAACTATTTAAATAAATACAAAATATTACTAAAAATAAGGAAATTGCATAGCACCTTATAGAAAGTACTGCTACGCAATTTCCTATGGTAAATTTGTAATAAAAGAGAGTTATTCTTCCATCTGCTTTCCCAAAAAACTTGCTGCTGTCTCTGCCAGTTTTAGCTCCATCTCTCCAAAATTTTCGCCCTTTTCCTTGGAAAGGATGGTAACGGCTCCAATAGCGTCTCCTGCAGATATAATGGGTGCTATAACCTGAGAAGAATAAGCTGCATCATCATCTTCATAAACCGGAATTGGTTTATTGGCTCCTTCTCCTGTTATTACTGCCTTCCTGTCATCCATTATTTTCCCCATTTCGCTGCTTACCTTTTTATCCATATAATCTTTCTTCTGAGTACCGCTTACATTAATAATATTATCATTATCGCTGACTAATATTATATGGCCTATAGACATCTGAAGAGATTCAGCATATTCTCTTGAAAAATCACTAAGCTCTCCTATCGGGGAATATTTCTTCAGAATGATGCCGCCCTCTCTGTCAGTAAATATCTCCAGGGGGTCTCCTTCTCTAATTCTTAAAGTTCTTCTTATTTCCTTTGGTATAACAACTCTTCCTAGTTCGTCAATTCTTCTTACAATGCCTGTGGCCTTCATAAAATACCTCCTTAACTAATATAATGATTGTCAGGAAATTTCCTCAATGTAGTAATATTATTAGCTAAATATGAAATATTATACACTTTATACGTATTTCTTATAAATTATGCTGTTTAGATGCGCTAAAAAGAAAAGGGATGATTAAATCATCCCTAAATCTTATCTTCATATTTTTTTATTGTAGCTGCGCTTTTCCATTTTGTTAATGTATCCGTATATTTTGTCTGCTTTGCTGTGTTTAAGACTGTTTCCTTAACTGAATCCTTAACTTTTGCAAGAGGTTTAACAGGATAATCTTTCCTGTCAGTACATCTTATTATATGGTATCCATAAGCTGATTTTATAACTGGTGATGTCTGGCCTTTCTTCAATAATAAAGCCGCAGTCATAAATGTGGTATCATAATCTGTAGTATTTTGATTAATTGTTCCTAAAGATCCGCCGCTGGTCTTAGTTCCATCTGTATTATTTTCTTTTGCAAGTGTAGCAAAATCGCTGCCAGCATCTAATTTCTTTTTCAGTTCATTTGCTTTATTTTCATCAGCAACTATTATGTGAGAAAGGGTTATAGTATTTGTTTTTTCTGTGTAATCCATAGTATGCTGCTGATAATAGTCATTAATTTGTGCATCTGTTACAGTAACATCCTTAACCATATACTCTGATACCTTACTGTTAATGACCTGAATTTTAAGATATCCCTTAAGCTTAGCTTCAGTAAATCCTGCTTGTTCTAATGCTGACTTCCAGGCTGCATCATCTGTATATGCCTTCTTTATTTCATCAAATTTAGTATCAATTTCCTTCTGCAGGTCCGTATCACTTGGCATTAACTTTAATTCAACTGCTTTTTGTGCAAGCAGTTTATTAGTAATTAATTCATCTAACATAGAAAGCTTTTGTTCTTTAATTAATTTAATTCCATCTGCTGTTTTAGCATAATCTGCTCCATACTGGGATTCAATTTGCTTTAATACAGGTGTCATTTCAGTATCCAATTCACCTTTTGTAATTTTTTCTCCGTTTACTTTGGCAACTACTGTCTTCGCAATAGCCTCGGGAGTTTTTTCTATTAGAGAACATGATGTTAATGAAAACGCCAGTACTCCTGCAGATATTAAGCTTAGAATCCTTTTTATGTTTTTCACTGTTACTCCTCCACTCTCATTAAACTAAGAGATCTGTATAATTAGATAATCATACACTCTTTATGTATAAACTATAACATTTTAATTTTATCACAAATATATTAAGATTCAACAACTGTTTTCATACAGTTCAAAACTTCCAGCAATACATTTAGTATTTTTTCCCTGTCAACGCCTTCTATGTTTATTGAAATATAAGGCTTTGGCTTGTTTTTAATGCTGATCCTGCCAGCTTTATTATTTATTATGCTAAGTATAAGATTTTGGTTTACATTGTATCCATTGGGGAAAAACAGACCTATTTCTCCATCCCTTTGCTTTACCTCCTCAATGCCTAAGGAATTTGCCGTGCTTTTCAGGTAAGCTATCTGAATCAAGTTTTCCACAGCAGGCGGCATATCTGAAAATCTGTCTATAAGCTCATCAATTATATCCATCTTATCCTGATTACTGCCGATTGCTGCAATTTTTTTATAAATTTCAATTTTCAGAGTTTCATCCTCAATATAATCTGCAGGTATATAAGCATCCACCTTTAAATCCAAAGTAGTTTCTACAGGCTCTTCTTTTATTTCTCCCTTTAGCTTTTTAACGGCCTCTTCCAGCAGTTTCACATAAAGATCATATCCTATGGCTGCCATATGCCCATGCTGAGCTGAGCCCATCATATTACCAGCCCCTCTTATCTCTAAGTCTCTCATGGCTATTTTAAAGCCAGACCCCAGCTCTGTAAATTCCTTTATTGCCTTCAGCCTTTTTTCTGCTATCTCAGTTAAAACCTTATCTTTCTTGTATGTAAAATAAGCGTAGGCTATTTTATTAGTTCTTCCTACTCTTCCTCTAAGCTGATAAAGCTGTGAAAGTCCCATCTTATCAGCATCATATATAATCATGGTATTTACATTATGAATGTCCATCCCTGTTTCAATTATGGTAGTCGTAACTAACACATCAAATTCGTTGTTAATAAAATCAATTATTACCTTTTCCAGTTCTTTTTCTGACATCTGCCCATGAGCATAACCAAACCTGGCCTCAGGAATCATATTCTGCAGGTGGTCTGTCATTTCCTTAATTTTATTAACCCTGTTAAATACAAAGTATACCTGTCCACCTCTATTTATTTCCCTAAGCACCGCATCACGTATCAGCTGATCATTATACTCTATAACATATGTCTGAATTGGGTATCTGTTCATAGGAGCTGTTTCTATTATACTTATATCCCTGACTCCTGTAAGAGACATATTAAGGGTTCTGGGTATAGGCGTAGCAGAAAGAGTAAGTACATCTATATTTTTCTTAATTTCTTTTATTTTTTCCTTATGGGTTACTCCAAACCTTTGCTCTTCATCTACTATAAGGAGACCTAAATCCTTGAAAATTACATCCTTTTGAAGAAGTCTGTGAGTACCTATTATTATGTCCACATTCCCTTCTTTCAGAGCCTGAAGAGTTTTTTTCTGTTCCAAGCTGGTTCTGAATCTGCATAAAAGATCTATTTTCACCGGAAAATCCGAGTATCTTTGGACAAAATTATTATAATGCTGATCCGCAAGTATGGTTGTGGGCACAAGAACTGCTACCTGTTTTCCATCCATGACGGCCTTAAAGGCTGCCCTCTGTGCCACCTCTGTTTTGCCATAGCCAACATCCCCGCAAAGCAGTCTGTCCATAGGCTTTTCTGATTCCATATCCCTTTTTATTTCTTCTGCGGCAGTCAGCTGATCCGGAGTTTCCTCATAGGGGAATTCCTCTTCAAACTGTTTCTGCCACTCTAAATCCATTGAATATGAATACCCTTTAACTGTTGATCTTATTGCATATAGTTTAACTAAGCTTTCTGCTATTTCATTAATAGATTTTTTAGCCTTTTCTTTAGCCTTTGCCCACTCATTTCCTCCCAGTTTATTGATTTTGGGGGCATTGCCTTCATTTCCGATATATTTTTGTATCATGTCCAGCTGCTCTACAGGTACATATAAACTGTCCGCTCCCTGATACTTAATATGCAGGTAGTCCTTTTTAATTCCCTGTACTTCCAGCTGTTTTATCCCCTTATATATACCTATTCCGTGATTTACATGAACCACATAATCTGAAACCTTCAGATCCAGGAATGAATCTATTTTTTTGCCGCCCTTAATAGTTTTAGGCGGTTTTTTCTTTTTGATGTTTCCAAATATTTCTGTATCAGAAATTACCGAAAGTTTAAGGTCAGGAAATTCAAAGCCCTTATTTAAAATACCAAAAGTAACAATTACTTCTCTATTGCTGATTTCATTTATATCATCCTTATAGACAGCTTCTATTCCTCTGTCCTGAAAGTTCTTAACAAGTCTCTCTCCTCTAGATCTGGTTCCTGCAAGAATAAGGGTCTTATAATAGCTATTCTTTCTGCTTACTATATCCTCCATAAGAAAGTCCATCTTTCCGCTGAAATTATGGAGTGTAATTTCAGACATGGTAACTACTCCCTTAGGTTTAAAAAACTTATTTGCCTTAGGAAAAGTATCCATGGTAATTAAGTTCTCAGACAAAAGTGATTCTATAACCTGTTCTTTTGGAATAAGTGCATTTCCCTGTCCCTTTATTATGTCACCTTTTTCAAAAAATGCTTTAAAAGTATCCTGGAATTCAAAATATATGCTGTCCATTTTCCCAAAGCTTCTGTCTGTGTCATCTAAAACAATAAAACAGTCTTTAAAATAATCAAGAAAGCTAAAGGTTTTTTCGTAAAAATAATCAATAAAGCTGTCTATACTTTCAAAGCTTCCTTTTTCCTTTAGTTCTTCTAATAATTTCTCTACATTTAAATTTAAACTTTCTGCTTTTTCTTTATCCTTCTTAGATGAGAACATGGCCTCTTGATGTTTATAATCTTTGACTATTCTTTCTATGCCATTTTCTATATTTTCTTTTTTAAGAATGAGTTCTTTTGCAGGGAAAACCTCTACAGACTGAACCTTATCTATGCTTTTCTGAGTTTCTATGTTAAATGTCCTTATGGAATCTACTTCATCTCCAAACAGTTCGATTCTGTATGGTGATGAAGATGCAGGAGGAAATATGTCAAGTATGCCTCCTCTTATAGAAAATTGTCCCTTTAATACAACTGTGCTTATTCTTTCATACCCCGATTCTATAAACTTTGCTGAGATATCATCCAAATCAATCGTCTGACCTAAAGATATCTTAAAAGTATACTCGCTGTATAATCCTAAAGGTATATATGATGATGTTAAATTATCTACAGCTGTTACAATGATCTTTTTACTCTGCCTGACTATTTCTCTTATTACTTTTAGTCTTTCCCACCTAAGATCTCCGCTTATTGCATCAATATTATAAAATACAATTTCTTTTGAGGGAAATAAATATGTATTTGGATAGAAAAAAGATATATCCTCATATATTTTTCTGGCTTCAATTTCGTTATGTGTAACTACTAAAATATTCTTATCAAACTGATTAAATATTGAGCTTATAACAAAGCTTTTTGAAGACTCTGAAAGTCCAAACAGGGATATAGGATATTTATCTTTACTAACGCTTCCTTTTATTTTTATGAATTCTTCTGACTCAATAAATGGCCTTAATAAACCACTAAGTCTCATACAAAACACTCCTAAACATTATTCAATCTTTAAACCGTTATATTTATTCATGGCCGCCTGAACTCCATCACCCATAATGGCGACTACTGCCTCTGCTCCAGTTTCATATACCTTCTCTATTATATCCTTTTCTTCTCCTTCAAATTTACTAAGCACATAGGAGATCAGATCATATTTGGGCATATCTACACCTACCTTAATTCTTATAAAGTCCTCTGAATTAAGGTTAAGTATTATATTCTTGAGCCCATTATGACCGCCGGCACTTCCTTTTTCTCTTATCCTTATCCTTCCAATGGGAAGTGATATGTCGTCAGCTACTATTATTATCTTATCTAAAGATATCTTGTAAAAAGCAGAAGCAGCAATAACGCTTTCCCCGCTTAAATTCATATAAGTAGAAGGCTTAAGCAGTATAACCTTTTCCTCTCCTATTCTTCCCTCTCCAAACGTACCTTTGAATTTTTCCCTATTTATATCAATACTATACTTTTCAGCCAATAAATTTACAACCTGAAACCCTACATTATGCCTTGTTCCATTATATTTACTGCCAATATTACCTAGCCCAACAATAAGATACATATATATTCCTCATTTCCGTATAAATTCAAATTATCATATTAATAATATATTAACCTAAATATTATAATAAATAAATACTTAATATTTTTCTATCACTATGATTTTCCGTTAAGAAATTTATTGATTACTATTTCATTTAAAATAGGACATCCCCTCTGGATGCCATGCTGTTACTTGTCTCTATGTTTTTAACCAGACATGAAAATATGGTAAACTCCATTGTATCAAATACATGATGAGCCTTATAAAAAGATACATATTTGCTCAGGTACTTACTGGATACACCGCGAAATTTTTTCATCCATGTATTGAAGCCCGACAG
>JAJBWD010000476.1:0-10589 GCA_032907345.1 Bacillota bacterium
ATATATTAGTTGACAGCGAAGAAAAAGCTTTGGATATAAAAAAAGAAATAGATGGCGGTTTATCATTTGAAGATGCCGCAAAAAAATATTCAAGCTGCCCATCTAAGGAAAGAGGAGGAGACTTGGGGGAATTTCCCAGGGGATCTATGGTGAAGGAATTTGAAAATGCTGCATTTTCTCTTCCTATAGGCAGCGTAAGTTCTCCGGTTAAGACCCAGTTTGGATATCACCTGATTCTTGTAACAAAGAGAAAAGATGATAATGTATCAAGTTTTGAGGAAGTAAAAACTACAATATATAATAATCTTCTTCAGCAAAAGCAAAGCCAGGTTTATTTTGATAAAATTGAAGAGCTTAAAGGAATATATAATGTAGAAATGAAATAAGGAGATGGTATTTTGGATATTCTTCATAAGCTGAGAAATATTATTGATGACAGCGACAACATAGTATTTTTTGGAGGAGCGGGAGTATCGACAGAAAGCAATATTCCGGATTTCAGATCAGATAAAGGCATATATAATACTAAATCTAAATTCTCATATCCGCCTGAGGTTATGCTTTCTCACTCTTTTTATAGGCAGCATACAGAAGATTTCTTTACTTTTTACAGAGAAAAGATGATATATAAGGATGCTAAGCCAAATAAGGCTCATTTTGCACTTGCTAAGCTTGAAAAGATGGGAAAGCTTAAAGGGGTTATTACTCAAAATATTGATGGACTTCATCAGATGGCAGGAAGTAAAAATGTAATAGAACTGCACGGCTCCATACATAGAAATTACTGCAGTAAATGTGGTAAATTTTATCCTCTGGAATATATATTAAATAGTAAGGATATTGTTCCGGTCTGTGAAGAATGCGGTGGTGTAGTTAAGCCTGATGTGGTCCTTTATGAGGAAAGCCTTGATATGGACAACATTGAAAAGGCAGTAAACCTGATAAAAAAGGCTGATGTCCTAATAGTAGGGGGGACCTCACTGGTTGTTTATCCTGCTGCAAATATGATTAATTATTATACTAATAATAAATTGGTTTTGATTAATAAAGAGGAAACCTCCCAGGATGGAAGAGCTGATTTAGTTATGCATTCACCTATAGGAACAATTTTAAGCCAGGTAGTATAATTATAAACACTGCCTGGTGTATCTATCATAATGTTTTGGATAAATTAATAGAATATTAAAGGAATTAAAGGATAGTTTAAAATTTTAGGGATTTGACAGTTTTATATATTCTCATAATATGTTATTATATTTAAGTCCCATTTTATAGTGGCCAGTTAGCTCAGTCGGTAGAGCAGAGGACTGAAAATCCTCGTGTCCCTGGTTCGATTCCTGGATTGGCCACCATTTGCGGCGCTATAGCCAAGCGGTAAGGCAGAGGTCTGCAAAACCTTCACCCCCAGTTCAAATCTGGGTGGCGCCTCCAAAACATAAAAAGCAGTTAACCAAAGGTTAGCTGCTTTTTTTAGTGCGCCAGATTTTCAGCAGTTACAAAGTTTTGTGTAGTTCTTTCAATTTAAGAAAGATAACTATGAATGTGACAAGAGCAGGAAAAACTTCACATCAGGAAGAAGAGCAGAGAGCAATTTTTTTATTAATAGGCTTGAGAAAGTTTGAAAAAGTATTTAATATAAAGTATAATTTAACTAATAAGGATAATAAAGTAAATATGGAGGCTATTTGTTATGGAAGATATATTCATATTTGGTGTTATTTTCATTGTAGCTGTTTGCGAAATTTTTCTATTCAAGAATATAATGGTTAATTACAAAGACTGCAGTGGATATAAAATCCTGCTTCTGATTATTTTAGCTGTTACTACAGCCCTTTGTGCTGTGGCAGTGATTATTGAAGGATGTAATATGTATGAAAATACAAAAAACCTTAATTTAAATAACCTTACCCCAGATATGATTTCATCGCTGAATTATGAAATAGCATCAGAAAAAGTAAGTATAATAAGAGGCGCAATAGTAGGACTTTCTTCATTTTTACTTACCTTCCTGGTTTTCCTTTTTATAAAAAAAGAATGGAAAAGGGAAATAGATAGACCTAAGAAAAAGTGGAACTGGAATAAAATAAAATGAATTAATAACTGAACAGGTCTGAAAAACTTTCAGCCAAATACAAATTTGGGCAGTATCTCCAAACAGAACCCTTGAAAATGTAAGTTTTCAAGGGTTCTGCTGCGTTTAAAAGTTTTCATTAAATATTAAAAAATTGTAATATTTTTAGTTAATTAAGGAAATAATATAAGATAACTCTGATAAATATGGAGGTATTGAAATGGAAGAAAGAAAAAAATCAATATTTAAAAGATGGTGGTTTTGGGTAATCATTGCTATAGTTATTACTTCAGCTTTATGGAGAGGCGGCAAACCAGAAACTAAAGTACCTACAAAAACAAATAACAATCCTACCAAAAAGGCTGAGCAAGCTTCCAAGATTACATATGATAACTTCCTTAAAATTAATATGGGAGCAAAATTAAAAGATGTAACCGGACTTTTAGGTGAAGGAAGTGAGCAAAGTTCTTCTGAGGTTGGCGGGATTAAGACTGTAATGTATACTTGGAACGGGCCAGGAATCAGTAATATGAATGTTACAGTACAAAATGGGGCTATAACGGGAAAAGCTCAGGCAGGTTTGCAGGAGATGGATGCTAAAGTCACATTGGAAAAGTACAATAAAGTTAAAGAGAAGATGACATATGCACAGGTAAAAGCTATTTTAGGAGAGGGACAGATAATCTCTCAAACTAAGATTATGAGCATAGAATCTACTATTTATGAGTGGATTAATAAAGATGGTTCAAATATGAATGGAAGTTTCACCGGCGGAAAATTAGAAATGAAGTCACAATTTAACTTAAAATAAAATCATAGACAGGACAGCACCCTGTCTGTTTTGCTAAATAATACACAGTATACATATTTTATTTGGTAATTGTATATAATATGGTATAAATAACAATATAATAAAGTTAATTAAATTATATTAAAGGAGGAATATTATTGGGTGGTAATATAACGATTGCCATTTTCGTCCTGGTGGTTACATGTGAGGTGTTTTTATTTAAAAATATCTTAGTGAATTACAAAGGCTGCAGCAGATTAAAAATAGGATTACAAATATTGTTTGCTGTTTCAGCAGTTCTTTGTTCTGCTATGCTCCTGCTGGAGGTATACTCTTTCAGCGAAAATTCAGAAATTATAAGTACAGCAGCTAATCTAAATCAGGATATGATTCTATCTTTAAAAAATGAAACCTTAATAGATAAAAGAAACATTATTATATCTGTAATATCATGTTCTATTTCATTTTTATTATCTTATTTGGTTTTTATTTCTATGAAAAGGGAATGGAAAAAAATTAAACAGACCTAAAAAATTAAACTGGAATAAAATAAATTAATACTTTTTAAATGTCACCTAATTGTCATAATTGGGGTTTATTATTAAAGTATAGTAATTAACCCCCCTTTAAATATATAATATATGATAAAAGTCAGTACCCCAATGCTGACTTTTATTTTTTTACATAAAACTAAAAGAAATTTCCATATTCGGAAAGTTAGGAAAGCAGCAACATATAATATTATAAAAAGCAATTAGTAAAAGAAATCTAATAAATTAGTAAAAGGGGGAAAAAGTTTGAAAAAAATCATAGCATTTCTTACTGCAGTCATTATGACAGTTGGTTTGGCGTCATGTGGAGGGACAAGCAAAGATACTAAAACCGATGAAGGAAATAAAAATACTGCAAAATACCATATCGGTATAGTTACAGGAACCACATCTCAGTCAGAGGATGAGTACAGAGGAGCAGAGGCCTTTGTAAAGGAGTATGGAGATTCTAAAACCGGAGGAATTGTTACACATGTAACCTATCCTGATAACTTCATGAATGAGCAGGAAACAGTTATAGCACAGATTACAGGTATGGCTGATGATCCTCTTATGAAGGCTATCGTAGTATGCCAGTCAGTGCCTGGAACTTCAGCAGCATTTACAAAGATAAGACAGAAGAGGCCGGACATATTACTGCTAGCAGGAATTCCACAGGAAGATACAAACATGATAGAGGCAGCGGCAGACTTAGCTGTGGATGCAGATAATATTAACCGTGGATATTTAATGATTCTTGCTGCTAAAAAATTAGGAGCTAAAACCTTTGTTCATATTTCATTTCCAAGACATATGAGCATTGAGCTTTTATCAAGAAGAAAAGCCATAATGGAAGAGGCATGTAAGGATTTAGGATTAAAATTTGTAGCAGAAACTGCACCTGACCCAATGAGTGATGTAGGAATACCTGGAGCTCAGCAGTTCATACTTGAAAATCTGCCTAAATGGATAGCAAAATACGGGAAGGATGCTGCTTATTTCTGCACAAACGATGCACAGACAGCACCGCTTCTTAAGGTAATTTGTGAACAGGGCGGAATATTTGTTGAATCAGACCTGCCATCTCCAATATTAGGATACCCGGAAGCTCTTGGAATCAGCACCAAGGAAGATGCCGGCAACTGGCCTGCACTTCTTAAAAAGGTTGAAGACACTGTTGTTTCAAAAGGCGGCGGAGGAAGAATGGGAACCTGGGCATATTCCTTCTCATATACAACTACAGCCGGTCTTGCTGAATTTGGCAAAAGGGTAGTTGACGGAACAGCTAAGAAGGACTCCTTTGATGATTTAATGAAAAGCTTCATGAAATTTACACCTGGAGCAGAGTGGAACGGCTCTTATTATGTAGATATGGCAACAGGAACAGAAAAGAAGAATCACGTACTTTTATATCAGGATACTTATATTTTAGGAAAAGGCTATCTGGGAATGACTAAGGAGACAGTACCTGAAAAGTATAAGAAAATAAAATAATCCCGGTAAATGATAATTAGGAACGGCCATTGCCGTTCCTAATGCAATAAAGATGGTTATGCAGTTAAAAAAGAGGTGAAATTATTGTCAGAAGACATTTTATTGAAGGTTGAAGAGGTAAGTAAGGATTTTGATGGAAACAAGGTTTTGAAAAATATCAGCTTTACACTGGGCAGGGGGGAGATACTGGGCCTTGTTGGAGAAAATGGAGCAGGTAAATCTACACTTATGAAAATACTGTTTGGAATGAATGTTATTCATGAAACAGGAGGTTATCAGGGAAATGTATATTTTGACGGAGATAATATAAATTTTAAAAGTCCTCTTGATGCTTTAAATGCAGGAATTGGCATGGTTCATCAGGAGTTTTCTCTTATTCCGGGATTTACTACAGCAGAAAATATTTTATTGAATATGGAAAAAACAAAACCAAGTGTAATATCAAAAATGCTGGGCAAAAAACTGGAGACCATTGATAAAAAGGCAGTAAGAAACAATGCAGAAGGTTCAATAGAAAAATTGGGAGTACAGCTTGATCCTGACATGCTGGTTTCAGAAATGCCGGTTGGGCACAAGCAGTTTATAGAAATAGCAAGGGAAATTCAAAGAGAGAAGGTTAAACTTCTGGTCCTTGATGAACCTACGGCGGTATTAACTGAAAGTGAGGCGGAAATTCTTTTAAAGGCTATGAAAAGTCTGGCGGAGAAAGGAATTTCAATAATATTTATATCCCACAGGCTTCATGAGATAACAGAAGTAAGTGATAAGATCGTGGTTTTAAGAGATGGAATTGTGGTAACTGAGAAGGAAGCTGAAGGGGTAGACGTAAGGCAGTTAGCGGAATGGATGGTAGGACGTGAAGTAGAAAAAAGATCTGATATTGAAGCAAAGGTAATACATTTAAATGATAACAGTGATACAATTTTAGAAGTAAAAAACCTCTGGGTTGATATGCCGGGGGAAATAGTGAAAAATGTGTCTTTTAAAGTAAAAAGAGGAGAGATATTTGGAATAGGCGGTCTGGCAGGACAGGGTAAGCTGGGAATACCCAATGGAATAATGGGTATTACTCCATCAGGAGGAGAAGTAATATTTGACGGGAAAGGACTTCCCTTAAATTCCACAGATAGGGTATTAAAAAGCGGAATAGCTTTTGTATCTGAGGACAGGAGGGGTGTGGGGCTTTTGCTGGATGAGCCTATTGACTGGAATATTACTTTTAATGCCATGCAGGTTCAGGATAAATTTCTTAAAAAGCCTTTCGGAAATTTAATTAAATGGCGGGATGACAAAGCCATGAGGGAATGCGCCCTGGAGTATATTAAAGCTCTTGAAATTAAGTGTACAAGCGAAAAGCAGCTTACCAGGCAGCTTTCAGGCGGTAACCAGCAGAAGGTATGCCTCGCTAAGGCCTTCGCACTTTCACCTAAGCTTTTATTTGTGTCAGAGCCTACAAGGGGAATTGATATAGGAGCAAAAAAACTTGTTCTTGATGCTCTTAGAAGATATAACCAGGAAAATGGAACGACTATTGTTATGGTTTCATCAGAACTGGATGAGCTGAGAGCCATATGCAGCCGAATAGCAATAGTTACTGAAGGCAGAATAGCCGGAACTCTTCAGGCAGATGCTGAAGTAGTAGAACTTGGACTTCTTATGGCAGGCGGATATAAGGAGAAGAAGGTGGAAAGCTATGAATAGGGTAAATAATTTTATCAAAGACTTCGGGTGGGCCCGTATTATTATAGGAATATTTTTATGCGTGCTGTTTGCAGCGGCACCAATTTTCGGGCTTGGGATTGATGCCTCTTTTAATGATGTAATTGTTAGATTTGGACAAAATGCCATACTGGTCCTGGCCATGGTTCCCATGATACAATCCGGCTGCGGACTTAACTTTGGCATTCCCGTTGGTTTAGTTGCCGGCCTTCTTGGAAGTGTACTCAGTTTAGAGCTTATGCTGACCGGATTCCTGGGATTTGTTGTGGCAATCGCAATTGGTATAATTGCAGCTGTAATATTAGGTTATGGTTATGGCAAGCTTTTAAATAAGGTAAAAGGCGATGAAATGATTATAGCAACCTATGTGGGATTCTCTATAATATATTTCATGAGCATACTATGGATAATACTTCCTTTTAAAAATCCGGCCAGTGTACAGAGCTATAAGGGGACAGGACTCCGTGTTATTATAAGTGTAGAAAATTACTGGTATCATGTATTAAATGATTTTTTACATATACATGTTACCAAAAATTTTATATTTCCCACCGGGATGATAATGTTTTTTATTATAATGGCGCTTATTGTCTGGGCATTATTTAAAACTAAAACCGGCACAGCCATTACTGCAGTGGGTTCTAATCCTGAATATGCAAGAGCTGCAGGAATAAACGTGGACAAAATGAGGACTATATCTGTTATCTGGTCTACAGTAATAGCTGCAATTGGTATAGTAGTTTATTACCAGAGCTTTGGATTTATTCAATCCTATGCAGCACCGCTTGCCTATGTTTTTCCATCAGTAGCAGCAGTACTTCTTGGAGGAGCATCAGTAAATAAAGCGAGCATAGCTAATGTTATTATTGGAACAATACTTTTCCAGGGAATAGTTACCATGACTCCGGCAGTAATTAACAGTGCTATAAAAATAGATATTGCAGAGGTTTTAAGGCTTATTATATCCTATGGCATGATTGTATATGCACTGACAAGAAGGGGGAGATAAAAATGAAGTTAAATAAAAAGTCTATAAACAGAACTTTAACAGCCAGCGCTGTTCCAATACTTTTTATTATAATAAGTGCAGTAGCAATACCCCTTTCAAAATACAGCGGAAGTTTTATGGTGGCTGAGATAATTACAAGGCTTTCAAGGAATTCATTTCTGGTACTGGCGCTGCTGCTTCCTGTAATGGCAGGCATGGGAATTAATTTTGGGATTGTGCTTGGCGCGATGGCAGGACAGATGGGGCTGATATTCATAACAGACTGGGGAGTAAAGGGAGCCCCTGGACTTTTGCTTGCCATGGTTATAGCTACTCCCATAGCAATATTACTGGGGTATTTCTGCGGTGATGTATTAAACAGGGCTAAGGGAAGGGAAATGATTACCTCTATGATGCTGGGCTTCTTTATATCTGGAATATATCAGGCCATTACTTTATATTTATGCGGCCCGGTAATACCTATTAAGAATCCTAAGCTTCTGCTTTCAAGAGGCTATGGCATAAGAAATGCAATAAACTTAGATGTTATATATGGATTTGATAATCTGCTTATGATAAAAAAAGGAAATATAGTTATTCCTGTAGGTACTTTCCTTATAGTCGGCTTATTATGCATATTTACTGTTTGGTTCAGAAAAACAAAGCTGGGTCAGGATATGAGAGCTGTAGGTCAGGACATGACAGTATCTGACACAGCGGGAATAAAGGTGGATAAGGTCCGAAAACAGGCCATTATAATTTCCACTGTGCTTGCCTGCTACGGCCAGATTATATTCCTTCAGAATATAGGAACATTAAATACCTATAATGGATCTGACCAGCTGGCATTATTTGCAGCAGCTTCCCTTTTGGTTGGAGGTGCTACGGTAAATAAAGCATCAATAGTTAATGCGCTCATTGGTACCGGTCTTTTCCATCTGATGTTCATAGTTATGCCAATGGCTGGCAAAAATCTTACCAACCAGGCTATGATAGGAGAATATTTAAGAATGTTTGTATCCTACGGTGTAGTAACTCTGGCCTTAGTGCTTCATTCCTGGAAGAGGCAGAAGGATAAGGAAATGGACAGGGAGTATCTGAGGCAGGAATTTAATAAAGCAAAGTAAATATGTTATAAAGGACTTCCCGTAAAAGGTAAGCCCTTTTTATTTTGTCCCTCTGAGTAATAGGAGTATAATAAATATGGATATAATACCATATTTTATTAAAAAATCTGTAACATATTTAAAACCAAATCGTTTATTAAATGAAAGGGAAGGGAAAGTTATGAAAAATGACCAACTGGAAGTTTTATATAATAAGTATTATAAAGAACTTTACGTATATGCCCTTTCCCTCTGCAAAGATAATTATTTAGCCCAGGACCTGATAAATGAAACCTTTTTTAAAGCGCTGTTATCTATAGATAATATTCAGCATTATATTAAATTTTGGCTGTTTCGGGTATGTAAAAATTTATATCTGGATTATCTTAAGAAAAATAAAAGGTTAGAGGATATGGAGTCTCATATGAAGGAACTATTTCAGGAGGACAATACTCTGGATAAAATTATAAAAAGTGAACAAAGAAAGAAAGTTTACTGTGAAGTTTTAAAACTGCAGCAGTCTTACAAGGAAATAATTATCTTATATTATTATTGCTCATTAACTCTTCAGGAAATCGGATCTATAATCGGAATTTCTGAAGGTGCTGCCAGAACCCTGCTGTTTAGGGCAAGAAAAAAGTTAAAAGAAAGTTTAAAGGAGGAACATTAATGGACTTTAAGGAGTTGCTCCAGAAGTATAAATACGGGAATGCCTCTGAGGAAGAAATTAAGCTGGTGGAGGATGAAATAAGGAAGCATGAAGCAATAGAGGAATATCTGTCAGAAACCTATGATATAGGTCTTGAAAAAGATGATCAGGAAGATATTAATAAGGAAACTGCTGATGTTAAAAAAAGTGTGAATAAAAAGTTAAGAAAAGTAATATTATCCTCTGTTGCCATTGTGTTTTCAATTTTATTTATGATTTTATTTATTATTTCTCCTGCAGTTAACAGCTTTTACTATAACCCATCTGCAAAAACAGTGGGAAAATATCAGGAGGATATATATTTTGATCTGAGGACCTTCACTGAATTAAATTTACCCGGATATGGGCTTCAGAATGCATCGGCTTCAGAAAATCTGGGCTTTGGCGAATACAACATATATTTTCAGCGAAGAAACCTGTTTACCGGGGAAGAAAAGGATATCGATGCAAAGATTAAAAGAAATATGAGGATAGGCAGCTTTACAGACTTTTTTGAATCTGATTACCATGGATTTAACTGTATTATGACAGCAGATATAGATGACTATTTAATTGGACAGCAGAATAAGAAAGTTATAGACCATATGAAGGAATTAAACTCAGTTTCTTATATCTCGGCCTATGTAACCTTTAAAGAAGATAAAGATGTAAAGGAACTAGATGATTTAATTGAGAAATATGGAAAAATCAGCTTTAAGTGGGTTGGAGTACGAACAGAGGCACCGGGAAAGCCTGCTCAGTATTTATCCGGATTTAATCCAAATTTTAATGACAGTTCAGTAACAAATGATGGTCCGGATAAAAGCAAATATCCCTGCCTTCAGCTTATTGACTGCCGGGACAGCTTTAAAAGTATTAACGAATCTATAATGCCGGCATCTTTTAATGCCCACTATACCTCATTATTAAAATACATGATTGACAGGGAAAAGGCAGTAAAAACCCTGGATTTTAACAGCGCTAAGACGGAATATTATAAAAATGCCTTAAGCTATGTAAATAAGAATGGAGTTAGAACCTATGGAGTTTTGATATATGGAGAAGCAAGGGATATGCTGGATTTTATCAATAATGAGGAGTTTAATAGTATAGAAATAGATAATGTACTTGCATCTAAAAAATATATAAATTAGTATTGTCGGGAGGGTATTATGAAGATTTATAAAAAGCTTATAGGACTGA
>JAJBWD010000477.1:0-5804 GCA_032907345.1 Bacillota bacterium
ATGTATAAATAATAGCTTGACTATAATTTCTAAATCAATACCAAAGATCAGCAAAATCATATAATAAACTGCTAAAAAAGCTATGCTGTATAATAATGTATTTATTATTATACTTAATTTATTGTGGTTTGAAATATTTTTAGCTGTAATATCAAATACAAGCAAAGAGAATGAACCAATTACGGGCAGTGCAGCATTAAACATATTTTCTGATTTATAAGACCATACTGTTAAAAGTCCTAATGCTGCCATTATTACTATATTTAATAATATAATCTCTTTACTTTTAACCTCTAATATATCCACAGCTCTCTCCTGTTTATTTGCTCTTGAAATAATATTCAATCCTATGATTTCATTATAAACCATTATTTAACATTTATCTACAATAAAAATAGCCTTATTAAGGCTAAGAAAAATATCTATTTTGTTAATGTCTCTAAATGGTTCAAATACTTCTATACTTATATACCTTTATCAAAAAATAAATCATAATTTTAGAACCAGTTCACTGTTTTTTATATATCTTTTGGTAAAGGGGCAAACATTAATGCATTTCCCGCATATTGCTGATTCGATTCCTATATTTTGCTTTAATAACTCTCTGGCCTTTTTTCTGCATTTAAAAGGATCTATTAATTCTTCTCTTGATATATTTATATTCCACAGCTTTCCTTTAATTGCTGATGCAGGACAGGCTTCAGTGCAGCAAGTACACTTACCACATTTAGAAGTATTTATAGGAGTATCAGTTTCCAGCATCATATCAGTTAATATGGAAGATATTCGGATTGCAGATCCATACTCAGTTGTAATAAGAAGAGCGTTTTTGCCAATCCACCCTAGGCCCGCCCGTGTTGCCACTGTTTTATGGGGAAGAAGTGTTGTCAGATTATCGTCTTCCGTCACATAGGCAGTAGTTTGTCCTATTGCAGTATAACCATGGCTGTTTATATACTTTACACAGGACAAAACAATTCCATCCAAAAGTTTGTTAACTCTTTTATATTCATCATAATAATCTTTTGTAGGGCCCTCACTTATTTCCGTAATTACATCCGGCTTTAATTTGATTCCTATAGCAATTCCATAATCCATATTTTTTCTGGAATTTTCATCAATACCTCTTAAATCAGCAAAACCCACCAGGGAAGCCCCTAAATTTTTTATATAATTTTTTAAATTATTTTCGTCCATAATTACTCCTAAATCACCTTTGCAATAAAAGCAATTATTTTAGCTGCAGGAACTAATATAAACTGAGCCAGAATAGTTCCAAGTATTAAGCCTGCAACTATAAAAATTATGCATCTTTTAAACTGCAGCTCATCACATTCTCCCCTGATAACATCATCTGTCATCATTGATATGTAAGGATCTATAAAAATGAACATTAAGATTGTGGCAGACCCATTTATTACTGATGATAGTGTACTGCAGGTGGTCCTGAATTCCGGACTTAAACAGCCAGCATAGAGGGATGCTAATACTCCTACCGTTGATATGGAAAAAGCTATAACATTCAGCAAAATAATTTTCTTAGGAATTTTTTTAAAGTTCTTTAAATGTTTTATACTGTCAGGTTTAGGCCTTGCCAGGCTGCTTTTAAACTGCTCTATTCCCGATTTTGAAAAGCCGTGAATCAGTATTTTTGGTATGGAGCGATAAATACTGAAAGAAGAGACAATCTTTTCGAAAATGTTAATAAATGTGGGCATTAACAAGGCACCTGCTATAGCTGCCACAGTGGTGGAAAAAAGTATCCATCTGAAAATATATAGAAGGTGCTCAGGATTCCCCTCTTTTATGCTTTCTTCAATGGTCTTGGCAAGAAGCGGAGCCTGAAAGGTATTTGCCGTTCTTGAAATAAGCGCAAATATGTTAAAGGCTGCAAAGGACATGGCTATTCTGCCTGTCTTTACCCCTACAATACGTACGGAATAGGACAAGGTTGATATTAAATAAATGATAAATGTAAGTACAAGAACTATGATTATTTGAATCGGCATATCATTACCTCTTTAATTTAGTTATATGTTTTATTTTACCATATTAAAATTAATATACAGCATTTCTATATTAAAGTAAACCTGCATGATGCCTGCTTATTGATGAATCATGTCATATACAAGTTTTTGTGTCTTAAGAGCTTCTTCTCCGTTAGTTTTGGGGTTTGTATTGCTCTTAATGGAATTAATAAAGTGCATTATCGCATCTTCAAATCCTCTTCGCTTTATAATGGTATCCCAGGATGGTGATTCTGTTATTACTATTTTCCCATTTTCCTCAACTTCCATGATATCCATATTCTTAACCCTGATAACTGAATTATCAGCTGTAAACTCTATTTGCTCCAAATTTGTTCCTGCATTTCTGTGCATTCCCATATAAATGTGACTGCCATTTTCTGTTTCATAATCATGTCTGGAATAAACCAGCTGTTTATCTTCATTAATTTCTATTTTCCCATTAATGAAGCCTGCCGGTTCTCCCAGCCACCTGGCAGTATCAACTAAATGAATATAATCATCCATCATGGTAATTTCAAAATAAACCGGTCTTATTCCATTGAATCTATGCTTATCAATGCGGACCCAGGCCGGATTCTTTGCCTCCTGCTTTGCTTTAACATACATGGGAGCAAACCTTCTGTTAAATCCCACCATCAGCTTTCTCCCGGTCTTTAAGCTTAACTCTGCCAAATCTTCTGCTTCTTCTAAAGTTGCTGCCAGAGGCTTATCCACATAAACATCTTTTCCTTTTTTAATAGCTTCTGATACAATTTCATAATGAGTTTCTGTTGAACTGTGAACAAAAACAGCATCACAGTTATCAATTAAATCGGTTAATTTTGAGAAAGCTTTAATGCGGTAATGACTGCAGATTTCATTTCTCTTACTTTCAGTAGGAGAATAGGCTCCAGCTAAAGACCATTCCTTTTCTTTTGAAAGAAAGGGAAGATATACTTTCTGAGCTATACCTCCCAGTCCAACTATACCAATACGTAATTTATTTTCTGTTATCATAATTCTCTCCTTTTTTTTATCTTTTACATAACATAACTATTATAAAATATCATTTCTATATGCATTTAACAAATATTATACATCAAAAAAGCGTAAGGTATAATTATGCTTAATGTTATTTTGTAAATTAGCAGCTAAAAAATTTCATAGAAAATATTGCTGATATTTTGTATAATAAATCATACTTAGAGATAAATTATATTCATATAACATAGGAGGTAAAATTTAATATGAAGATTTTTTTCATGTCAGATATACATGGTTCACTTCATTATGCAAAGAAGGCATTAGAAAACTTTAAAAAGGAGAATGCTGATTATATTGTAATTTTAGGAGATGAACTCTATCATGGTGCAAGAAATCCACTGCCGAAAGAGTATAATCCAAAAGAAACTGCCCTTCTTCTTAATGAATATGCTGACAGAATTATAGCCATAAGAGGAAATTGTGACAGCGAAGTGGATGAAATGGTACTTGAATTCCCCATTATGGCAGATTACTCCACCATCTTATATAATAACAGACGTTTATTTTTAACCCATGGCCATATTTATAATGAGGATAACCTGCCAAAGTTGAGGGATGGGGACATTTTTATATATGGACACACTCATGTACCTAAAGCAGAAAAAATGGGAAACATATTTATAATAAATCCGGGATCTATTACTTTTCCAAAGGAAAACAGCTCAAATTCTTATGGAATTTTAGAAGAAAACACTTTTAAAATCAAGGATTTAGACGGTACTATTTTTAAAGAAATTGAAATATCTTAGCATTGCAGGACTACATAAAGCATTTTTCATATATGATATGGCAGAAATGCTTTCTAAAGTATATCTGACAAACTAAATTAGTAATAATTTTATAGTAAACAAAAATCGGATGAGATATTAAATCCCATCCGCTTTTTTATATCAATTATTGTCCCTGTCATTAGTAAATTTTTTTATCCAATTACTTCTTTTATTTGCTGGTTATCACTTATAATCTTTTCTTCAATAACATCATCGATAACAATTGATTCATTTTTATTGCCAGGCAGTAATCCCAATTGCTTTAACTGATGATACTGCTTCTCATAAGTATACTTGTAGTCTCGAAAATTTTCTCTTACATGGCTGCTGTAATTTTTAGTTTGAATGAAATCATCTTCTTTTAAATCTTTATAATTACCAAGTTTTACTTCATCAATGACTAATCTATAAATATTCCCTTGTATATTTCTAAGACCTATTAAATCAATTCTTTTACAATCAGCAGAATCATCTGTTATATTAAGATCGATAAAAAATATATTATCTTTTATTAGGTTTTCCTGCATAATCCCATGTTGGAAATATAATTTTTCTTTTATTATGTTTTTTTCTATTGCAAGAATATAATCCTTCTGAAGAAGATTTTTTAATTTATAATGCTCAATAGTAAATCTGTAAACTACTTCTTTATTTTTGCAGGTAACAATTTTATAGCTGTCTTTTAAATTAGGATCCTTTAATAATTCTTGTGATACAAACTTTTCATTTATATCTACTGCATACTTATTATTCGAATGAAATGATACTTTTGCTAAGCTATTACCGTAATAATAAATATTAAAGTAATTGTCTCTAAGGCATAATATTAATTCTCCACCGGAACTAATAATATTTTTTAACAGAAACCCTTTTTCTTCCGTTAACCTTTTGAGATTCTCCTCATCTAAGTATCTTTTAATAGAAATTTTAACCACCCCTTTTTTATTTACATTACATAAAAAATAATGCAGCAAAATTATTTTTTATTATTATACATATTTAAAATCACTGACATTATTACTAATATAGTCTAATTTTCAGAATATTCTTTTAATTATATTCATAAATTTACCCCGCCTAAATTAATAAGCGGGGTAAATAGAATCATTAATGTTTATAGTCCAGCTTTTGAAATATCTTATGCTGCAAACCTAAATAAAACTTATAGTCTTATTATTAGAAATTTATAATACCTGCCATTTTTTTCAGCTTTTCTCCGTCTATCTCACCGCTAAAAGAGCTGTTTTCACGTACTGCTGTGCCAAAATGATACTGGGCAGCTTTAACTTTTTCTTTTATTTCATTTATATTATTGAAATTAAGACCGCCTCCCACCAAGACATTAATATTTTTTGAATGCAGCATCATTGCTTTTAGAGTGTCTGTGTTATCCATAATATTCCCTTTGCCTCCTGAAGTAAGCACATTGGTGATTTGCGGATATTCCGATAAAATTCTTATGGCTTCTGTCTGATCTGGTACCTCATCTATCGCTCTGTGAAAAGTAACATCTATTCCATTACATACATGAAGCAGGCTCTCTAAAGCTTCCTCATTAATTTTATTTTTATCATTCAGCGCACCAAAAACTACGCCATTTGCACCTAGCTTTTTAGCTATTAATATATCTTTTTTCATCATTTCAATTTCATCTTCGGAATATACAAAGGATTTTGAGTGAGGCCTTATCATAACATTTACCGGAATTCCAGCTATTTTTACTGCTTCTTCAATAAATGCATAGCTGGGGGTCAGTCCTCCTTCAGAAAAAGCACTAATAAGTTCTATTCTGTTTCCTCCAAATTTTTCAATTCTAATTACATCCTCTAATGTGGCTGCTATAATTTCAATCATCTGTTTCTCCCTTTCAAAATTTATATACTAAAATATACTAAACGAGTTTCTTCAATATATAGAATATATTCTCCTCCAGGTACGCATCATATCTGGAGGAGTAGCTTTCTGTATACTGGTTTACAAA
>JAJBWD010000478.1:0-6079 GCA_032907345.1 Bacillota bacterium
AGAAACGAATAATTCGAATGTGGAAATAAGGAGGATTTGTTATGAGAATAATATTGTATACCGGAAAAGGCGGGGTTGGGAAAACCAGCATTGCTGCAGCTACGGCACTGAAATGTGCAAGAGATGGACATAAAACGCTGGTAGTAAGTACAGATGCAGCACATAGCCTAGGGGATTCCCTTGACACCAAGCTTTCACCTGAGCCCTTAGAACTTGAGAAAAACTTTTGGGCACAGGAGATTGATTCAATACACGAGGTTGAGCAGGGGTGGGGTAAAGTACAGCAATACCTTACAGAGCTTTTCACTGCCAAGTCTGTAAAAGATATTACAACAGAGGAATTGACGGTATTTCCCGGAATGGAAGATTTGCTGAGCCTTTTGAGAATCCTCAGCTATTACAAAGAAAAGACATTTGATGTTATTATTATTGACTGTGCTCCAACCGGTGAGACTCTTGCACTTCTGAGTTTTCCGGATATGCTTCGCTGGTGGATGGATAAACTGTTTCCAATGAAAAGAAAGGCAATAAAACTGGTAAGACCGGTTGTAGAACCATTACTTGGAATCCCAATGCCATCTGACGGAGTGATGGGAGAAATAGATAAAATATACAATCAGTTAGATGAGATGAGACAAATACTATCTGACAGGGATATTACCAGTATCAGGATAGTAGTAAACCCGGAAAAAATGGTAATAAAAGAGGCTCAGAGAAGCTTTACTTATCTGAATATTTATGACTTTAACGTTGATGCAATAATTATTAACAGGGTCATACCTGATAATGTAACGGATAAGTATTTTAAGCTATGGAAAGAGATACAAAAAAAGTATGTAGAAATGATTTCGGAGGCTTTTTCACCGGTTCCAATTTACCATGCCCCTTTGTTCGAAAATGAAATAGTGGGTCTTGAAATGCTGCAAAGAATGGGGAATGAAGTTTTTAACAATGAAAACCCTATAGAAATAAAGTATAACATCAGAACTCAGGAAGTAAAAAAAGATGGAAATGAGTACATTTTTTCAATATACATGCCTTTTACGGATAAAAGAGATTTATCGTTAAATCAGAAGGGTGATGAGCTGATTGTGAAAACTTTAAATCTGAAAAGGAATATTACACTGCCAAAAACACTTCAGAACCTTAATATCAAGGGTGCAAAGTTTGAGGAGGATACTCTTGTAATTCGATTTGGAGGAAAAGAAAATGAATAAAGATATTATAAAACAAATTATAAAGACAAAAATGGATATTCTGGATAGTATAACAGAACATCTGCCGGATGAAGCAGAAGAAAAAGTCAGCACCATGCAGCATGACTTTATGACGATTATAGGGGAAGCTGCAAATGAATATCTGGAAAAAAAGAAGACGGATAACGAGAGTAAACAGATTAAAAAAGTACCTGTTGAATAGATGCCACCCAGTTCACATTTCACATTTCACATTTTCACACAAAAGCTATTTTAACAGTGAACTGGATGGCATCTATTATTCAAGGCAGCCCCATATAAGGTATGGAAAATAAATAATTAAATATAATAAATTTGCATCAGCTTTTGCCGGTGCATTTTTATTTTACTTTAAAACAAATTTAGGATGGTTCTCGCTGATTTTACTGTTTGTTATTTTTCAGAGATTTTTTATTAAATTATTGAGAACCGTCCCCTTTTATCAGAAAGTGAACAGTGAATTAGATGGCAGCTATTGACATACCTAATACTTCTATGTATAATTACAGTATACATAGAAGTATTAGGTATATAGGAGAAAGTTATGAATGTATCAAAGGATTTGATTGCTGCCTCTGCCACACCATTAATTTTAGCTATATTAAAAGAGAATGACAGCTATGGTTATGCTATTATTAAGCAGGTAAAAGAACTGTCCGGGGATGAACTGGTTTGGACAGAAGGAATGCTTTATCCGGTATTACATCGCTTAGAAGAGCAGCAGCTTATTGAATCATACTGGAAAGGCGCAGAATCCGGGCGTAAGCGAAAATATTACAGAATAAAGCAGGCAGGACAGGAAGAACTGGAATTGCAAAAAAAACAATGGGAAATGATTCATTCTGCTCTCTCTAAAACCTGGGAAAATATAAATCAAAAATAAGGAGGCACAGCATGTTTGACTTAGAACTGAATATAAGGTCCTGGAGTGATCATTTACGGGCACGGGGAAATTTTAAGGAAACGGATATCATTGAACTTGAAAATCATCTCCGCGATGAAATGGAGGATTTAATTGAAACCGGACTTGCAGAGGATGAGGCTTTTTTAATCAGTGTGAAGCGATTGGGAAATGTGAGCCTGATTTCGCAGGAGTATTCCAAGGTAAATTCAGAAAATCTATGGAAACATTTATTGGCAGACCCAATTGATTCTGATTCCGGCTATCAGAACAGGAAAAATATTGTATTAGTAATTATTTTCTCACTGCTTGCCGGCACATTAGTAAAAGTACCTGAAATTTTTGGTATTCATCTTAATGATCCGGCAGCTGAATTATTTTATTTTAGAAATTTATCTTTGTTTATTTTACCCTTTATATCAGCATTCTTTATGATTAAAAATAAATTAAGCTGGAAAATAATTGCATCTATTATGGGTATTTTTTGTTTCACTGCAATAGCAATAAATATTTACCCGTACTTTAATCTTAAAAATACCGAATTATTAACAGGTATCCATGTTCCTATTTTTTTATGGCTGATAACAGGAGTTTCCTATATGGGTGAGAAATGGAGAAACAGCAGGAGCAGAATGGATTTTATTCGTTTTACCGGTGAGTCGGTAATCTATGGCGTTTTGATATTCTGCGGGCTGATGGTACTTGCCATGTTTACGGAAATGATATTTAGTGCAATTCAAATTGACATGGGCTGGTTTATTTCAAATTACCTGATTGTTTATGGGGGCTGTGCTGCTGCCATGATTACAGTATATTTAGTAGAGTTTAAAAAAAGCGTTGTAGAAAACTTTGCTCCAATTTTAGCAAAAATATTCAGCCCTCTTTTTTTAATAACTATGTGTGCTTTTATAGTATCAATGATTGTAATGGGAAAGAGTCCTTTTATGGAAAGAGATTTCTTAATTGGATTCGATTTAATGCTTGTATTGGTGCTTGGGCTGGTTTTATACGTAATCTCAGCCAGGGATATTCATGATAAAGCAAGTTTTTATGATTTTATGAATCTTGCATTGATCCTGACTGCACTTGTTATCGACAGTATTGCACTGTCTGCAATACTTTTCAGATTATCAGCCTTTGGAATCACTCCAAATAAAGTTGCAGCGCTGGGTGAAAATATAATATTGCTGGTCAATCTTATAGGTCTTGCCTGGTTATATCTTAGTTATTTCATAAAAAAGATTGATTTTATTAAAATTGAAAAATGGCAGACATCTTATTTATATGTTTATGCAGTTTGGATGGCAGTTGTTGCATTTTTATTCCCGGTAGCATTTTAAGATGCCACCCAGGTCACATTTCACATTTTGACCCAAAAATAATTTTAGAAAGTGAAAAGTGAACTGGGTGGCACCTACTGATCTAAAGAATAATAATAATACAGTTTTTTAATACCCTGCATGGCAGAAGACAGACCTGCTGCGGGGTATTTCTATTTCCTTAAAAGCCCATTTATAGCTACTGCAGAAGTCTAAAAAACTTTACTATTAAAATAAAAATATTGCTCAAGTATAAATTTGGTTATAACTTATTTGCTTAAAGAATATAAATTTTAAATATATTATCAAATATTGTTTTAAAAAAAAGGAATTTTAGCAAAAGATGTAGAAATATAAATTATTAGGACTAATAATGAGTTTTTAATGCGAAAGGCGGTAACATTATGACAAATGAGCAAAATAAAAAATGTCAAGCAATTATTCATACAGCATCAGTAGCGGCAGGTGGTGTAGGTGCTGGGTTAGCACAAATTCCAGGCTCAGATAATGCGGTAATAGTGCCTATACAAGTTACTATGACAATATCATTAGGTACAGTATTCGGAATAAAATTAGATGAAAGTGCAGCTAAAGCAACGTTAGCAACAGCTACAGCATCTATGACTGGCAGAGCAATTTCGCAATTCCTTGTAGGGTGGATACCTGGCGCAGGTAATTTAATGAATGCTGCAACAGCAGCTGGAATTACAGAAACTATTGGATGGGCTTTAGCTAAGGATTTTTCAAGTAAATAGTATTGAGTAATTTAACTAGCAGATATTCAGATTTAATAAATTTATAAGAAATGCTGATGTAATAAGCTTTGCAAAGAATTAACCTCTTCAAATTCTGCAGAAGCTAATTATTAAAACAATACAAGTTTATTCAATTGGGTAAATCAAATGAATTTTTTTAATGGCAAACAATTGCTTTAAGGTATTGTGAAGCGTTAAGCAAACAATACCTTTTTTATTTTTAAAGATAAAGGTATGGGCGAAGTTAAAAATTTATTATATGGCAATTCAAGAAACTTCGCAAAAATGGAGCTTAGGAATTATATAGTGAAAGGAATATTGGTATATGATTAAGATAACTGAAAATCTTCGTTCAACATTAAAATATGCTTATGAAAACTTTAAACCTGTTAGAGAAAAGTATATAGAAAACAATATAGATCTTAACAATGTTAACTATTTAGAGGAGTTACCTCTTATATCAAAAGAGGATCTAAATAAATATGAATTTTATGAAATGCTGGCAGTAAAAGCTGAAACTGTAAGCAGAATTTTTACAACAACCGGTACCAGCGGCAGGATGAGTATGATTGGGCTGACAAAGCAGGATTGGAAAAATCATGTAGAATCTTTAAAACAAAGTCTTATCAGGTTAGGTGCTTGTAAAGAAGATATTTACTATGATATGATACCCCGTACAACTATGTTTGCAGCATATGTGGGATATACAGCATGGGAAGATATAGGAGCTGCTGTCATAACTGCAGGACTATTGCCAGTAGAAACTCATATTAAATTAATAGCAAATTTTAAACCTACAGTATTATTTGGAATAGCAAGCTTTATATTATCTTTAAGTGAAAAATTATCAAAGCAGGATAAGAACAGAGTTAACAAAATAATAGTAGTAGGAGAAGTATTAGATGAGTTTACAAGGAATAAACTGGAGAGTGCTTATGGTTGTCAGGTTTATTCCGGCTATGGTATATCGGAAGTAATGACTGCAAATGAGTGTAAAGAAAAAAATGGCTTTCATGTTAAATCTAATGAAATAATTACTGAAGTAATTGATAAGGATGAAAAGGGCTATGGTGAGCTTGTCTATACTTGCATTGGAAGAGAAGCAATGCCGCTTATAAGATTTAGAAGTGGAGATTATGGAAGGGTAATTGAAGAAAAATGCCCTTGTGGCTGTGAGGATTATAGGATACAAGTTTTTGGGAGAAAAGACAGCATGGTAAATATAAAAGGTAAATTGGTAGATATAAATTATTTAAAAAGCTTAATTATAAAGGAGAAAGGAATTATATCTGCTAAGGCTTTTTATATTAAGGGAGAAAAAACTGAATTTATTATAAAATATGATGGAAATATTGATGAGAGTAAATTAGCAAGAAATATTAAAATAGAACTGGGAGTTACACCTAAGCTGCAAAAAGAATGTATAAATTATTGCCAATGGAAAGATAAGTTTTTCCAGGTGATTAATGATAATAATTATTAATAGGTAAAGGAGATTATTATGAGGGAATTGATATGTCTGGTTGGCTTGAGTGGCTCCGGAAAATCTACAGTTGGAAAGTACCTTGAGAGAAAGGGTTACTATTATTGTAGTCCGGGAAGTTATCTTAAGCATATAAGTAAAGAGATTGAAAACCGTTTTGATTATAAATATAAATATAATGATTTAATTATGAGTGTTGAGAAGGTTTATGAAAAAGGATTTAATCAATTTGTATCTAAAGTATTACAGCAAATAAAAAATGAAAAGGTAGTTTTAGATTCATTAATTAATATTAATAACCTGGAAGATATATTTGATTTATATGACAAAGTGTTCATCCTTGCTGTTAGTGCACCTTTAAATAATAGAATTGAAAGAGTTTCTAA
>JAJBWD010000479.1:0-7107 GCA_032907345.1 Bacillota bacterium
TCTTAATGAGATTACAGAGATTGGATCCCATCAATTAAATAAAGAGTAAGGATATCAATTAATATGTTTGGGTTTATGGAAAACTTTATTTTATCAGCTTATTAATCATGCTCCCTATCACTTAGTAAGTGATGAAGAAAAAATTAAAAGAACTAACAGGTTAAATCGCATTACCAATTATATTGATGAAAATTTTTCAAGCAAGCTGCTTCTTTCAGATATTGCAGATCATGAAAATTTATCTCTTACTTACTTGTCACATTTTTTTAAAGATAATTTTAATACTACTTTTCAGAATTACCTAATGAATATACGATTTGAAAAGGCTAAACAATTAATTGTTCAAACAGAGGAAAAACTGATTGATATTTGTTTAGAAAGCGGCTTTTCAGATATAAGGTATTTAAACAGAATGTTTTTTAAACAGTACGGATGTACCCCTAAGGAATATAGAAAAAAGATAAACAGTCATAATGATATAGCAGCTTCAATTAATCCTTTATGTATTCAGAAATTTTTTGATGAAAAGTCAAGCTTAAAAATACTGATGGAACTAAATATAAGCCGGGAATAAAAAAAATCCTGCAAATAATATTTGCAGGATTTTTAGAATTACTTATTATAGTTTTTAAGAGCCGCTACTAACTCATCAAAGCCCTGGCCTGTTTTGCAGGATACTTTAATGACAGGTGCAGTTTTATTTAAGGCTCTTACACCCTTCATAAAGAAACTCTCATCAAAATCTACATAAGGAATCAAATCAACCTTATTTATGATGATAATATCTGCCTTCTCAAAAGCCAAGGGATATTTATACGGCTTGTCACTGCCTTCAGTTACAGTTGAGATCAGCATTTTTATGTGCTCACCTATCTGAAATTCCGCAGGACAGACTAAATTTCCTATGTTTTCGATAAACAACATACCTTTTCCAATATTCAGGTCATCTACTGCTTTCCCAATCATAGGAGAATCAAGGTGACATGCTCCCCCTGTATTTATTTGTATAGTTTTAACACCTAAAGAAAGCAGGGTTGTTGTGTCGAAATCTGCTTCAATATCCCCTTCAATAACATAAGGAGTTATATCATTAAGTCTCTTTATTATTTGAATTAAAGTTGATGTTTTACCAGCTCCTGGTGAACCCATAACATTAACTGCAAATATTCCTCTTTTAGTTAATGATAAGTTTATTTCTGCTGCAACCTGATCATTTTTATCATAAACAGACTGCATTATTTCTATTTCTTTATCTTCTGACATTTTAAGGCTCCTATCATACTTCTATAGATTTAATATAAAATTCTTTTCCTATATCTGTTGGACTGCCTTCACCATTACATATAGGGCATTGAAAAGAAAAGGGCTTTCTTGTAAACAAACTGCCGCAATCATTGCATTTCAGCTTAGGCTCTATACGCTCTATGTTAAGCTTAGCGCCTTTACATATGCTTTCATCTGCAATAATATCAAAATATAATTCTATGGAGCTGGCCACATACCCTGAATAATCACCTACAACCAGGTTAATCTGCTTAACCTGGCCGGCATTATTTTTTTTAGCAAACTCCTCTGCTATCTGTATTATTCTCTTTGTTATCGGATACTCGTGCATTTGTATACTCATCCCTTACATCTGCTGATGCTGGGTCTGTATAATGTTCATTCATCTTAAGACATTTTTTAGGGCAGCCCTCAGCACAGTAGTTACATTGAATACATCTAAACCTGTCAATGGCCCATGTTTTATTTGCTCTATCCACTTTAATGGCTCCTGCAGGACAGCGTCTTTCACACATTCCGCAAAATATGCAGTCATCGATGTTAATTTCTATTTTGCCTCTTGTTCTCTCATAGGTCTCTTTCTTCTTTATAGGATAAAGCACTGTATAGGGTCCATGAATTATACTTTTAAAAAGTGTTTTTGTCATACTTAGAATAGACATAACTCCACCATCCTATCATTTATTATCGTTCTGTACAGCTTATGCATGGGTCAATTGTAAGAATCAATATAGGCACATCCGCAAGTGCACAGCCCTTTAATGTCTCAAGTAAAGCAGGTATGTTTGCAAAGGTAGGTGTGCGGACTCTGACCCTGTCAAGGAACTTTGTTCCGTTTGCCTTTGCATAATACACTACCTCCCCACGTGGTTGTTCAAGTCTTACAAAATGCTCACCATTAGGATTACCTGTTACCTTTGTCTTTATTTCTCCTTCTGGTATTAAGTCAATACACTGTTTTATTATATTAATTGATTGAAAAATCTCCCCGATTCTAACACTTGTCCTTGCATATGAGTCACCAGCAGTTTCAGTAATAGTTTCAAATTTTATTTTTCCATAGGCAGCATAGCCCTGCTTTCTCATATCTTCATCAATTCCGCTGGCTCTAGCCATAGGTCCTACAGCTCCTAAATCATAAGCCTGCTGTTTAGTCAGCACTCCTACACCTACAGTACGGGATTTTACGGAAGAATCGTTTATGAATACATCTGTAATTTCTGTGATTTCCTTTGTAAGTTTATCCATTATACCAGAAATCTTCTGCAGCATTTCAGGAGTAATATCTTTTCTTACTCCGCCAACTTCACAAACAGAAAAAATTACTCTTCCGCCTGTAGTCATTTCGAAAATATCAAGGATTTCTTCTCTAATTCTCCAGCAGTGCATGAACAGACTTTCAAATCCAAATGCATCAGCCAGAAGTCCTAGCCACAGCATATGGCTGTGCATTCTTGATAATTCTGCCCATATAGTTCTTAAAAATTCTGCTCTTTCAGGTACTTTTATATTCATTATGTTTTCTATGGCCATGCTGTAGCCCATACCGTGCATAAATGAGCATATACCACATATTCTTTCTGCTACAAATACATATTGCTGATAATCTTTCTTTTCTACCAGCTTTTCTAGTCCTCTATGAACATACCCTATTTTAGGTAATGCCTCAACAACAGTTTCATCCTCCAGAACCAGATCTAGATGAATGGGTTCAGGAAGCACAGGATGCTGAGGTCCAAATGGAATTACTGTTCTATTTCCCATTATTCATTCTCCTTTTCCACTTTAAATGGAGTTTTTACGGCGATTTGATAAAGTTTATCACCGAAATCAGGAGTTACATTGTTAATTTTAACTCCAAATAGTGCCTTAATTTCATTTTCATATAAAAATGAATAAGAATAAATACTGCTTACGCTTTCAATTTCTTCATCAGATTTTATAATGATTCTTAAATTTAATAAATCATAATTTTTATCAAATGAATAAGTTAATTCCATGCCGTTCTTATTAGTACAGGAGATTGCTGCCAAACGCCATCCGCTGTTTTTAAGCTTGAGAGTCTCTCCTAAAAGCTCGTTAGGTGAAATTATTTTTAATGTTTGCTCTGCCATATAATATCACTTTCTTTCTTTAAAGTTTTATTTTCTTAAGACTCATTTTTTTTCATTGCATTTTGTTTTTCGTTTAATATACCAAGGGCCTTAACAACCCCATCAATTATAGATTCAGGACGTGCAGCACAGCCAGGAACGTAAACATCCACAGGCAGTACTTTGTCAACTCCCCCTGCTACATTGTAGCAATCTGCAAATATGCCGCCTGATGCTGCGCATATTCCTACAGCTACAACAACCTTGGGATTTGGCATCTGTTCATAAAGCTGTTTAACTACAGGTATATTCTGCTCATTAACACTTCCTGTAATAAGAAGTATATCTGCATGCTTAGGATCTCCAGTATTTATTAACCCAAAACGCTCTACATCATAAAGAGGAGTAAGACATGCAAGCACCTCTATATCGCAGCCGTTACAGCTGGTACCGTCATAATGTAAAATCCATGGTGATTTCGTTACATAATTCATATTTCCCACCTACCTAAAGAAAGATAAAACAATAAGATTTATCGATCCTAAAACGCCAGTTACAAGCCAAGTTGATTTAAGTGCAAGCTGCCATTTAACTCTTGCAAATCCGTTATCTACAAGAATTTCAAACAGATAAGCTAAAAGACAGGCAAAAACTGCAAAAATACGGCTTCCAGTTGAACTTGTTGCAAAGAATAAAAATACAAGAGTTAATGCTATAATCGTTTCATACCAATGTGTTACTTCTATTATAGCCAAATCTTTTCCCGAATATTCGGTGGTCAATCCTTTAACAATTTCCTGGTGTCCGTGATGTGACATACTTAAATCAAAGGGAGATTTTCTCAGCTTAAATGTCAGTATATATATAAGTCCTAAAAATACCCCCGGTAGATAAACTATTGCAGGAACTTTAGTTGATATTATATCCTTTATAAAAAAGCTTTTATCTGCAAAATACAGCCCTGCACCTGTAAGAAGAACCATTGGTTCATAAGCCATCATCTGCAAAAGTTCCCTTTCTGATCCAATTGTATTATATGGAGAGTTTGAAGCATAACCTCCAAGTATAAATAATATGGAACCCACTGTAAGTATAAATATTCCCAGGAGTATGTCTCCTCCTGTAAGAAGAACAATTACAGTTAAAATTATAAATAACAAAGATGCATAAATATAAAATCTATGAAATGTATTTACTTCAATTGTTTCCTTCTGTAACAGCTTAAATACATCATAAAATGGCTGAAATACGGAGGGGCCGTGTCTTCCCTGAAGTCTTGCTGATATTACCCTGTCCAATCCTGCCAATAAACCACCAACTATCGGTGTTATGATAATAATTAAAATTATTTTTAGTATCATCATTAAGCTAACCCCCTAATAAGAAGTATTACTCCTGTACACATAATTATTACGGCTATTAAATTGCACCAATAGGTTAATTTGGCACTTCCAAAATAGTCTTCCATATACCAGTTTTTCATTTCAGCCTTTCTTGTTGTACCTGCGATACTATAGAAGGATTCATTATCTCCAGTATTTTCACCGGCCATATAAATAGGTACAATCCTTCTTTTATCATTTTTACGAATAGGCATGAAACCTATTGGAAGTAACAAAAGCATACCGAGCATTATCAGCATTATGTTAATATCACTTGCGTTTATAGGAACTATAGAATTTCCAAATAGTGCAGTCAGATATGGTACCAGTGCATACTTTGATATAAGTGGGAAAGTCAAGCATGCTATTACAACAAGAACTGCCTGTATGAATATTGGTAATTCTTCATCAAAATAGAATTTCTTTTTATTTTCTTCCTTAACGTTTGCATTTGTAACAAGTTTTCCCATCCATTTTGCCCAGTAAAACAGAGTTGCAGCACTTCCATAAGCAAGAATTATAACTATTATTATATTCTTTGAATCAATAAATGCCTTCATTGCAGCCCATTTTGATATAAGCATTCCAAATGGTGCAAGGAACATTCCTGCAATTCCGATAAGCATATATACTGAAAGTTTTCTGGACACATGCATCAGGACATTCATATTGTCTACAATTCTGTTGCCTATCTGGTGTTCTGTTGAACCAACGGATAAGAAAAGCAGAGATTTAGATATAGAATGAAATACTACAAGAAGTATAGCAGCCCAGAGTGATTCCGGAGTTCCTATGCTTGCACAGGTAACAATAAGTCCTAAATTTGCTATAGTTGAATAAGCCAAGACTTTCTTTGCATCCCTTTGAGCTATTGCCATTATAGATGCAGCAAGGAAAGTAAATACTCCTATCAGGGTAACTATTCTTCCAACTGAAGTTTGTCCTAAAAGTGGTGCAAGTCTTATAAGAAGATAAACACCTGCTTTTACCATTGTAGCTGAATGAAGAAGAGCTGACGATGGGGTTGGAGCTACCATTGCGCCTAAAAGCCAAGCTGAAAATGGAAGCTGTGCAGACTTCGTCAGTGCTGCAATTGAAAGTAAGAATACAGGAATCAGCACCATTATTTCAGGTTTCAGGCTTATTAAAGTTGATAACTCAAGAGTTTTATAATTAAGCCCTATCATAACTATTGCTACACAGAAAGCAAGTCCTCCACCTACATTTATAACTAAAGCAAGCAAAGAATTCTTTTTTGCTTCCGCCGTTTGGGTATAGCCGATAAGTAGGAAAGAACAAAGAGAAGTTACTTCCCAGCAGAAATATATCCAAGTTAAATTATTACTTAAAACAAGACCTAACATGGCTGATAGAAAAATAAACATAACGGCAAAAAAGAAGTATTTTCTTTCTTTATATTCCTTATGAACAGCATGATACCATTTAAAATATCCTGCAGCATAGAAGCATATAAGACTTCCTATAACTCCTACAATTAAAACCATGATTGCAGAAAGCTTATCAAAAACAATAGCGGATTTAATCTCTATACCATGTTTTTGTGTAAGCTCAAACCAAGTAATAAGTGGTGTCTGGATTGCAGCAAATATTGAAACAAGATAACATTTGCTTTTAATACCTATAAAAATTACATATGCAGCCATTAATATCTCGACTGAAATCATGGCTAAATCGATTACATGTTCATTACTAAAAGATAAAGACAAACCACTTTTAAAATAGATTGAAACAACATAAAGTGTCAGTAACATTGTTACAAGTGCACAGATCCTTACTATATTATTTCTTAAAGCATCATTTCTGACTAATAATACAATAATTCCTGCTAACAAAGGGAATAAAATTAATACTGAAATTATGTTCATAATACCCTCCCATCATAATGAAAATTTAAGTTTAAATAATTAATAATGAAATTATAATACCTCCTTATCCTAATGTAGATTAAGTAATTAATATGAAGTGTCTGAAATTGGTACACAGCCATAAAGTTACTATTACAGATCTCATTTCAATACATTATATCAGACAAATTTTTTATATTCAATGGGAATTAAATGCCTGCCATGTTATTTTTTTATCAACAATTTTAATTAGATTATATCTGTTTATGAATACTTTCCTATTATTAGCATATAACTTGCTGATTAAGGTGTCTCAATTACTGTTATAAGTCTGTGTAAATACATGCGATTGCAGATGGTAATGTAATTGTTTTTTTGTCGAAGTTTAAATTATTTAGGATTGTTTTATTTTTAACCAACTTCTATAAAAATTATTAAAAAATTTTTAAAAATTGCATATTTAAACTAAATTTTTAATTATAA
>JAJBWD010000480.1:0-7591 GCA_032907345.1 Bacillota bacterium
AAAAAGAGAGAAGAAGCTAAAATATATTACGAAATAGGTCGAAAATTGATAGATGATAAAAATCCCAGATTACATGACTTTTTAATGTATAAAATTTCGAAATATAGGAAAATATTAGAATATATAAAAGAAGACACAAAAACTGCTTCTGCGAGGAAAAAAGATGTAAATCAAAAAATTATAGAAATAGAGAATTTATTAAAAAATTTATAGACTGCTTGAAACTACTAGGTTCCAAATTTTTAAAAGGAGGATTTTATGGATCTAATTAAAAATCTTTTTATGCTTCAGGATTGCTATAATAAAATTTCTAAGTATAATAGTGTGCTTAAGGATGAAGAGAGACTGAATATGCTTAAAGGCATAAAAGAAAAGTACGAAAATGCTAAAGTGGATTATGAAAACAATATTAATTCCTTAAAGACTTTAGAGAGAGAACTGTTATCATTAGAAAGTAAGCAAAACCTTAACAGCAAAGAAATGGAAAGACTAGAGCATGAGTTATATACTGAATCCGGGTCTGATTTAAAGCTTATAGAAAATATTGAAAGCAAAATTGAGGCTATAAAAGAATCAAATGATGAAATAAGTGAAAGAGTAGATCAAAGCAAAACTCCGGAACGAGAATTAAAGATTAGTATATTAAAGAACAGGAAGTATATACAAAAATTAAAAGATGACTTTATTAAAGAAAAGAAAGAATTCTCCCAAAGTATTGATGAGGCAAAGAAGAAGCTGCCGGCTAAATTAAAAGAGAGAGATGAACTGGCAGGTAAAATTCCTTCATCTATACTAAATAATTTCGAATACCTTATAAAAAATAAGGATAATGCAGTTTCAGAGCTTAAAGATGGTATCTGTCTTGGCTGCAGGATGATGGTATCATCTATGACTATAGATGAATTAAATAAAGGGAAAGAAATAGTTTACTGCGATAATTGCGGCAGAATATTATATTACAATAAATAACATAAATTTACATTGATACTTATATAGGATTATGATAGAATGTATTTTGCGAGTAAGCCAGACAATCGCTGCTGCATATGCAGGAGAGGAAAGTCCGAGCTCCATAGGGCAGGGTGCTGGGTAACTCCCAGTGGAGGCGACTCTAAGGAAAGTGCAACAGAAATAGACCGCCAGCTTAGCTGGTAAGGATGGAAAGGTGAGGTAAGAGCTCACCAGCGCATAGGTGACTATGCGGCTATGTAAACCCCATCTGGAGCAAGATCGAATAGGAAGACGTTTGGGGCGGCCCGTCCCGTCTTCGGGTAAGATCGCTGGAGCCTGTTTGGTAACATCAGGCCTAGATAGATGATTGTCAAATACAGAACTCGGCTTATAGACTTATCTCGCTTAAATGGCTTAAACACTCACTTTTGTGGGTGTTTTTTATTTGGAGTGTATAAAATTATATAAAGATAAAACACTTTAATTGAACAGCTCAGAAAAAAGTTCTATAAAAACAAATATATTATGTTGCATAAATAAACCTGTCTATGTTAGAATATACACTATAATTTAATAATCTGAATGAAGGCAGCTGGTTTAACTGTTGCCGGACAGAACTCTGGAGAGACTCTATGCGAGCACCGAAGGGGAAAGCCATAAGGCGAAACTCTCAGGTAAAAGGACAGGGATTATATATTTGATTTCCAGAGACTAAATTTATATTTGGTCTTTTTATTTTACATAAGGAGGAATATTATGAAAGCAGTAATAACAGTTATTGGAGAGGACAAAATAGGGATTATCGCAAAGGTGACAAATGTTTTAGCAGAAGATGGTATAAATATTCTGGATATCAGCCAGACTATACTGGACAAATATTTTACTATGATAATGTTAACCGACATAAGCAAAATGAGCGTAAATTTTAAAGAGCTTAATGATAAGCTGACTGAAGCTGGTAATAAGATTGGAGTATCAATTAAGATACAGCATCAGGATATATTTAATGCAATGCATAAAATTTAATTTGAGGAGTTGAAGACTTTGAGTTCATTTGCTAATATATTAGAAACAATAAACATGATAGAAAAGGAAAACCTGGATATAAGAACTATTACCATGGGGATATCTCTTCTTGACTGCTGCGATTCTGACGGAAAGAAATCAAGAGATAAGATATATGAAAAAATAACCAGATATGCAGAAAACTTAGTAAAGGTCGGAGAAGATATTGGAGTTAAGTATGGAATTCCCATAATAAATAAAAGAATTTCAGTTACACCAATATCTTTAATAGCTCAGTCAAGCAGTGATGAGAGCTATGTAGAGTATGCAAAAGTATTGGACAGGGCAGCAAAGACAGTAGGTGTTAATTTTATAGGAGGTTTTTCAGCCTTAGTTCAAAAAGGATTTACTAAGGGAGATATAATACTCATAAATTCCATCCCTGAAGCACTGGCTGCAACAGACAGAGTCTGCTCCTCAGTAAACGTTGGAGATACAAGATCAGGAATTAACATGGATGCAGTTAAGCTGATGGGTAAAATAATAAAAGATACAGCTTATATGACCCGGGATAAAGAGAGCATAGGCTGTGCTAAATTAGTGGTATTTGCAAATGCAGTTGAAGACAATCCATTTATGGCAGGAGCATTCCATGGAACCGGCGAGGCTGAATGTGTCATTAATGTAGGGGTAAGCGGTCCGGGAGTTGTTAAAAAGGCTTTAGAGAAAGTAAAAGGTGAAAGCTTTGATGTAGTATCTGAAACAATAAAGAAAACAGCATTTAAGATTACAAGAGCAGGACAGTTAGTTGCCCTGGAGGCTTCAAAAATGCTTAATGTTCCTTTTGGAATTGTTGACTTATCCCTGGCACCAACACCAGCTGTAGGAGACAGTGTTGCCAGAATTCTCGAGGAAATAGGAATAAAAAACTGTGGAGGACATGGAACTACTGCAGCTCTGGCACTTTTAAATGATGCAGTTAAAAAAGGCGGGATAATGGCATCTTCTCAGGTTGGAGGATTAAGCGGAGCATTTATTCCTGTAAGTGAAGATGAAGGTATGATTGAGGCTGTAAGATCCGGAAGTCTTAACATTGAAAAGCTGGAGGCTATGACCTGTGTTTGTTCTGTGGGACTTGATATGATTGCAGTTCCGGGAGATACGCCTGAAACGACTCTCTCAGCAGTAATAGCGGATGAGGCAGCTATTGGTGTTATTAATCATAAGACTACAGCAGTGAGGATTATTCCTGTATATGGAAAGACTCTGGGAGATGAAGTTGAATTTGGAGGTCTTTTAGGAAGAGCACCCATAATGTCCCTAAGTCAAGCTGACAGTTCTGATTTTATAAACAGAGGAGGAAGAATTCCTGCACCTGTTCACAGCTTTAAGAATTAAATGATATATCCTCAGTATGGAAAATATGTTATAATTGACTTAACTTGAATTATAATATAATTAGTTTAATATGAGGAGGGGTTATCATGTCAGGAAATAAAGAGAAAGACGTGGTTGAAAACACAAGGAGAACTTTTTCTTCTATTTTTCCTTCCAGCGGTAACATATTTAAGCCTTTTAAAGCTCAGACAAAAGGATATGCAAATAATGAGGGCGTAAAGAATCCATTCATTGCAATATTGATAGTTGCAGGTGCAATACTGGCAACTGTGGGGTTAGTGTATATAATATCATTATTTATTACTGCAGTTTAACTGCAGTTTTTTATTTAGAGAAAAAATAAAACTTTTATAAAAACTCAATTTGGTGAGAGAATCCAGAGCAAGGCTCATGAATATTGCAGTTACTAATAATTTTTTTATGGAAAGCCGGTTAAAAACCGGCTGGTATTTTAATCTTTATAAATCATATCAATATGGGGGATATCATCCTCTAAGTAGGGCGCTGATACCTCTTTAAATCCTAAGCTTTTATAAAATGACCTAAGATAAACCTGAGCACTGATTTTTATTTCTTTTTCATTCCATTTATACTGAATAAACTGGATGGCATTTTGCATCATTTTCCTGGCAAGACCACCTCCCCGGTATTCTTTTCTTACAAGAACTCTGCCAATGGAAGACTGAGAAAAGGAAAGACCCTTTGGAAGTATCCTAAGGTAACCTGCAAGATTACCGTTATCCAAAAGAAGCAGATGCAATGAATTAATATCCTTACCGTCAATATCATCATAGGGGCATTTTTGCTCTACAATAAAAACATCATTTCTTAGTCTTAATATATTATATAGTTCATTATTACTTAGTTCACTGAACTCTTTAAATTTAAACTCCATACTATTTCCTCCGTATTAATTTTATATAATGATTTTACCATAAGATATGATAATATATAAATGTTTAATTATTTTCAGCTAATGATATATTTAAAATACTCATTATATGGGTATTTTATTTTTATTGTATAAAGGAAATGAAATAAAAATGCAGAATATAATAATATATGATTATTAAAGAAAAATATGATTAATTTTGGAGTGATAATGAATGAAAAATAAAAAAATTATAAAAGGAATCTTTTTATTAATTATCCTTGTTTCAATATTTTTAGTTTCCTGCACGGCTGAAACATCCAAACCGGTTTTAGGAGGTAATATAAATGCAGATAAAGGTACTGCATCAAGCAATGAAAAATCATCCGGAACTCTTCAGGTTCATTATATAGATGTAGGGCAGGCTGATTCTATTCTCATACTGCAGGGTACTCACGCAATGCTGATAGATGCGGGAAATAACGATGATTATGAACTTGTATATAAATATTTAAATAAGCAGGGAATAAAAAACCTGGAATACATCGTAGGAACCCATCCTCATGAGGATCATATAGGAGGGCTTGATTATATTATTGATAATTTTAATATAGGGAAAGTAATCCTCCCTAAAAATGCAAAATCTAATACAAAGACCTATACTGATGTGCTTAAAGCCGTATCAAATAAAGGCTTGAAGGCGATAAATCCTTTGCCTGGTACCAGCTTTAACCTGGGTGAGGCAGTCTGCAGCATACTTGCTCCAAACAGCGGCTCTTATGAGGATTTTAATAATTATTCAGTAGTAATTAAGGTTAAGTTTGGAGATAATTCCTTCTTATTCGAAGGAGACGCAGAGGCTTTATCTGAGATGGAGATGGTAAAGAAAGGGTATAATTTGAAGGCAGATGTGATAAAGGTAGGGCATCATGGAAGCAGCTCATCTACCTGTGCTAAATTTTTAGCTAAGGTACAGCCCAAATATGCAGTAATTAGTGTGGGAAAAGATAACAGCTATGGACATCCTCAGAAAGGAACAATGGATAGATTAAAAAATGGGAAAATAGAAGTATACAGGACAGATGAATGTGGAACTATAGTTGCTTTATCAGATGGAAAGAATATAACCTTTAATGTAAAACCCGGAGACTATAAATATGGCAGTGCTGCAAATTAGATATTAAAAAATAGGGATATAATGTGATATCCCTATTTGTCTTTACCACCCGTTTTTCTTAGCTTCAATGCCGCTTTCATTAATGCCGGGTTCTTTAATTGTGGTATTTAATTCATTTTTAGGATGTTGATTTTGCTTTTTTGTACCATTTTGCAGATAATTTTCTTTGTTCCATTCTTTCTTCTTCATTATTACCTCCTAAAAATAATTTAAATTGATGAATACCTGATTCAATAATATAATGCCCTTTGACTATTTAATTTATGCATTAGAAATTTGAATTCGGTTAATTTTCAGCTTAAGTTTTTTAATCCTTTAATTTTTCAATGGATTTATCAAAATCAGGGATTTTCTTTTTAAAATATTTAATTATTTCATTATCTTTTATAAATATTTGTTTTTCCCCTAATTCAGTAAATACAGCAGCTGTAATAAATTTTATTTCATCATTGTTAGGCTTCTTGTTATTTTCAAAAACAAATTTTATATATCTGTCTCTTAACATGGAAGAAGCTATTATCTGATCTTTCATTTTTATTTGCTGCCATTTCTTATAAGACTTTAGAGCTGTTTCATCTTTATTTTCGATTTTCATTAAAATCCTCCTTGTTTAAAGGTACTGCAGTTTCAAGGTTGTTATTCAGTTGTCTTTCTTTTACTGCTTTTTAATTATACTTCTTTTGTGCTAAGTTTTCATTTATATAAAATTATGGGATTGACATTTTAATATGACTTAATTACTATTATAAAAAGATAAAAAATAGATTAAAAGGGGGCAGCTACATGACAGAAGTAAAATATGAAATAAAAGAGACAATAGGTTCTATTTCAGAATCACCAAAAGGATGGAAGAAGGAGTTAAATCTTATATCCTGGAATGATAAGGAAGCAAAATATGATTTAAGAGATTGGTCCTCTGAACATGAGAAGATGGGAAAGGGAGTAACACTTACAAAGGAAGAGCTGAAAAAACTTAGAGACTTGCTGAATAGTATAAATTTATAAATACATAATTGAAAGATTTACTTATCTAAGCTGCATTTTAAATAGCTGATTATAAATTTTGATTAATATAATTACAAAATAATACATCACTTCCAATAATATAACTGGTTATATTTTCATAAAGGTATTATAATTGTTTTTGTGGGATGAACATATATATACCAAGGAAGTGGTAAAATGAAGACAGGAGCAGTAATTGCCGCAGCTGGAATGTCATCTGACCCTATGCTGAATATGGGAAATTCAACTATTATAAAAAGAATTATTACTACAATGCAGCAGGCAGATGTGGAACCTATTGTTGTAGTTACTGGAAACAGAGCCGAAGTTTTAGAAAAACATATTTCTCATATGGGCGTTATTTCCGTAAAAAACGAACGGTATGAGAAAACTCAAATGTTTGATTCTGCAAAGATTGGTATCACTAATTTGAAAGATCAGTGTGACCGATTTTTCTTCACTCCAGCGGATGTTTCACTATTCACTGTTAAAACTCTGCAGAAGCTGATGGAATGTTCTGACTCAATTGTATGTCCAGTATTCAAAAAAACAATGGGACATCCTTTGCTCATATCCACAAGTCTAATATCTGAAATTATGGACTACAAAGGCTTAGATGGCATGAGCGGAGCAATATTACACTGCAGGGTCCCTGTAAGTAATGTACAGGTAGATGATGAAGGAATCCTTTATGATGCAGGCACTCAAGATGAGCGTAATACACTCTTAAAGAAACATAATGAGCAAATGCTGCATGTGGAGATTCAGATGAAACTTTCAAAAGAGACCGGTTTTTTTGGCCCTGGCGTAGCACAGCTTCTTAAACTTATAGAATCAACAGGCTCCATTTCAAGTGCCTGTGAACTCATGCATATGTCATACAGCAAGGGCTGGAAAATGATTAACCTGGTAGAACAGCAGTTAGGGTATCCAATTTTAATACGTCAGGCAGGGGGAATTAATGGCGGAAATTCAGAGCTTACTGAAGATGGGAAAATGTTTTTAAATAAATATCTGAAGTTTGTTGAAGAAAGCAGACTAATAGTGCAGCAATTATTTTATCAGTATTTTATTTAAGCAGGGATTTTACATAATTAATTTGATTTTTATTGGGAATTAAATTCCCAGTTTATTTTACCATCGAACTATTTTTAAAAAAATAACGAAAACCATTTGTTTTTCAT
>JAJBWD010000481.1:0-9399 GCA_032907345.1 Bacillota bacterium
ATTCCTCTTTATACGGCTATTGCCAGCTCTACCTTAGGAAGCAATTTATCAGAGTTGGCAACTTATGGAAAAGTTACTAAAGTATCAACTTTAAAGGTAGCTAACATAATTAGTGGAATAAAAGAAGAGATAAATAATTATAACCAGTACATTAATCTTTTAAATAAAGAGAAGAATAGTTTAAAAGATTTTAATAACTCTATAAGCGAAAAGCTTGAAGGGTTAAGAGAGTTTCATCGAGAAATTGAGGAGATTAATGAGGATATTTGTCGTCTTACCGAGGCTGAAAGTATTCTTTATTTTATATCAAATATAGCTGAAGAGCTAGCTGAAGGAGACGATCGGTGCGCGCTCTATATCGGCTATGAAACCGGAACAAATATTACTCCTGATGACGTGGTCTAAGAACTGAAAATTTTACTTTCCAATAAAATTCTGATATACTATATATAGAAAGTGAGAGAGAGATAAACGTAAAGAAGTAATTACGTGTCTAAGATAATACTTAGTAGATCTTCTCCACTATAAAATATTTTTAACTTTGCGCCCACTGCATAGTGTGGGAGAAAGAGGTATACCTATGACTAATCGTGAGTTCTTCAATTCCATTATCGCTAACGAGGCCCTGTCTGACGAGATCCGCGCTTTCGCTGAAACGGCTGTTGGAAAGCTCGATACGGCGAACGAGAAGCGGCGTAATGCGCAGTCTAAGAAAGCGCAGGAGAACCTTCCGTATGTGCAGTACATCGTGGGCTCTGTGCTGAGTGATCAGCCCATGACTGCTTCTGACGTAACCGAGAAGATCAATGCCGGCCTGGGCACTGAGTTCAAGGTTCAGAAGGTCAGTGCTCTCCTGCGCGCTGCCGTGGCCGCTGGTGACGCCGTTGCCCAGGATGTTAAGATCCCCAAGAAGGGTGTCCAGAAGGGCTACACTCTTCCTGCGGAGTCCGTTGAGTCCGTTGAGTCTGCGGAGCCTGTTGAGTCTACCGAGTTTTGAGAAAATGGAGAGGGTTAATCCCTCTCCTTTTCTTTATGCGCGCAGAAAATTTGAAAATTTTTTTAAAATATGTTATAATAAAATGGGAATATATAATATATATTATTAGTTTTTTTTGCAGCTGCAATTTTTTTAAATTTGTAGCTGCTTAGTTTTTGCAGCTGCTAAAATTTGACAGGCGCGCAGCTCATGTACAAATCGCAGCTCCCATGAAATTTGACATTATGGGAAACTTGATGACTGTCGAAATTTGACGGAGTATATTGTGCGTGAAAATTTGAAAAAAATAAATTAGACGTCATACGTCTAAATAAAAACGGAAGAAGAAACTAATCTTCTTCCGTCTTTTAAATATTCTTTTCTTTATGATTGTACTTCTTCTTCTTTGATTTCATAATACAACCAATCATCATCGGGATCTTGTTTGCGCCTAAGCTCGCGGATGGCGGAAATGGCATCATTTGAATTAGCGTAAACTCCGGCGATTTCTGCGCTATCTTCATATCCTTCTTCCAGAATAATGTAAACTTTCATTTTTTGATTTCCTTTCTTCTTATTTCTATAATTATTATATCAGATTATATGAAAAAGTCAATCATTCTTTTTAGACGTCATACGTCTAATTAAAAAAGGGACCGAATTATTCGGTCCCTATTACATCTTCAATAGAAAGATAAAAACTTCCTTCCCAAAATTCATTGAAGTTTGGAATATCCCATTCCATCATTTTATCGCGCCAATCTTCGCCGAGGACTTCTGAAATCTTTGCCCAATTATGAGAGTGTTCATCATCTCCGACGCAAATCTCAGTGCGGTCGTCAATCCAAGGATCATTGAAAAGATATAAAAGCGCGCTTTCATAGTCTTTTGCTATACCGATAAGCCCGTGGTTTTCTTCACTTATAAGAACGACAGTTTTCATTATAAAAGCTCCTTTTTATTATTTTTCATACCAGCCCCATTCGATGCCGAGCTCATTTTCGAATTCTTCAGCAATTTCAACAAACTTATTTCGAGCATATTCAGCTCCTTCTTCAACAAGCTTTTCAATATTAGCAGTTTTTATATTTAAACTACTGAAGGCGGCGCACCAATAGAGATTATAGAGATTTGACATAATATTTTCTGCAAGAATGGCCGGAGCAGCAAGGTTTTTCATTTTTATCTCCTTTCTTTTTACAATCAAAGTATACCATATTAAAGTTTAAAAGTCAATAAGTTATATTAGACGTTATACGTCTAATTAAATTTTGAGGAATGCGTGGGATTACTCCCACACATTTTTCCTCATTTTCTTATGTTGTGCCATGCACTTGACGAAGATTTCTTTTTCAATCAAGACATCTTCAAGCCCTGTATGGCTTTCGATAAACTCGTTATTTTGAGTGATATACCGATAAAGAATTTCAGCGGTAGCGCGAGGCTTACCATTTCTTTGGCAATATCCGTTTGCCTTGCAAAATCTTTGATAGGTAGGCTGTTTGCAGATGGTATCCTGCGCCATCTTCAAGGTATCCCAAACAGGAATACCATAAGGAAGGAAATAACGATTAGCGGATTTCGTTATATAGCGCAGAGTATAGTTTGTTGCGCGATAGTCAAAGCGAGCGTTATGCGCGATGATTGCCTTGACATTATATTTTCGGCAAATATCAGCAACTTTGCGGCGGGCAGTATGAATAGTTACGATTTTTCTGGAGCCGTCTTTTATCTGCTGTTCATACATAGGGCGTTTTTCAGCATAATAAGCAGTATTGAAAAGGGCGCGGTCGGCGCAGAAAACATCGTAAATAATAAAGCTGAAAGTTTCATATACTCTGCCCTGCTTATCGTGAATAGCTCCGCCGAGGTCGTACATCATAGGATCTTCCATAGTATTTGCCGTTTCGGTATCAATGGTCAAATAATAAGACCTGCGCTTATCAATCATAAAGCACCTCTTTATATAGTGTCAATCAAAGTCGGCGTCCCTCTCTTGATTGCATACATATAATATCATAATAAAGAAAGAAAGTCAATAGACTAAATTAGACGTGATACGTCTAAATATAGAAACCCTATTAAGGGTTTCAAGGAACCTTTAAACTCGATTATTCAGTGTAATATTCCTTTATGAGTTTAAAGGTATCGTCTGCCTGTAATTCATAGACTTCATAGCCCAGGCCGTAGGCTGAATAGTCATCTGTCATACAGATAGGTTCTCTGTTGGCATCGCACTCCCACTGGTCTGCAAGTTCTTCGCATTTTATTATGAGATATTTCATTTTTTATCTCCTTTCTTTTTTGTAATTTTATTATATTATAATTTTAATAAAAAGTCAAGTTATATATTTAGACGTATTACGTCTAATAGGAAAAGGGGAGATTACTCTCCCTTTTCCCTCTTGGCTTTTGCTTCGGCTTTCTGCTGGCGCATTTTTTCATCTTTGGCAATTTTCTTTGCCTTAGCTTCGGCAGAGACCTTTGCTTTCTTTGCCTTTTCGTCCTGCTTCATCTGATAATCTTCAGCCATAGCATAGCCGTCATAGGCATCTCCATCTCTGGAACCAGTTGGGATTTTGAAGGTGATAACAATGAATTCATCATTACCTTCATCGTCAACGCAGGGCAAGGCGATTTCGTTCGACCCTGTGACAAGGACCTCTTCGCCCTTATCGGCCATTAAGTCTTGTACAAGAGTCATATAACGCTTGCGGAGTGCTTCGTGAAGTGCTTTTTTCGTCATCGTCATCTCTCCTTTCTACGGTTAAAGTATAACAGAAAATAAAAGGAAAGTCAAGAACTATTTTTAGACGTAATACGTCTAATTAAAAGGACGATTATTCGTCCTCGTTTTCATCGACTACTTTCATATCTTCGTCATAGAAATCTTCCCTTTTCATCATATAAGAGATAATGTTAAATTCACAATGATTGCAAGCAGAGGTAGTTGCCCCATCATCACAGCAAGGCCACAATTCTATTGCCCCACAATGGTCACAAGGGCAAACAAGTTCGGGGTCTTTAAGGTCATCCCATTCAAATTTCATTTTGACAGACTCGGCCATTTTTTCCTCTCTCCTTTCTTTTGCACCCTTATTATAGCAAAGAGTAAAATATTTGTCAAGAAGTATTTTTAGACGTAACACGTCTAAAAGATAACCAACCTACAAATATTGTCTTCTCTCGTTAGCTTCGCGAGTGAATTACTATTTGTAGATTGGTGGAAGTTCTTCTACCCATATGAGAACAAGAAAAACTCTACCCAAAAAATCTTTTCTCCCGTTGTACGCGCCCAACGATAAGCCCTCCGCGCCCTTTACATCCTCGTTCTCCTCTTGAAACGACTGTTCAGTGCGTAGCGTACTATTCGTATGAAAGTCACCAACATACATTTTTCGTACTCATTAGGGATATTGTTGGCTTGCCCCTTATAGTTCACAAGTTTGTGCGCACTCCCTTGGAACGATTATATATTATCATATTCTATATAATAAGTCAATAGACTATTTTAGACGTAATACGTCTAATTAAAAGGACGATTATTCGTCCTCTCTCCTGTTGTACGTGCTTAATGATAAGCCTTTCGTAACTTTATCTCTTTTATCCCTACTCTGAGGATAATTATTATATTCCTTACCTTTATATATATACTCAGAGTCATTATAACAACGGCGGCAAGGATCTTCCGTTGACTTCTGCTTTTCGTATTTACAACTCATACAATCACATCTCAAGTTCATTTTTTATCTCCTTCCCTTTTTATATTTTTATTATACCATATTTCTTTTTTATGTCAATACTCTTTTTTAGACGTTATACGTCTAATTTTATGATTTCGGCGCGAATTGGTAATTTTTACCATTCGCGCCGAATATATATTTTAAAAAATCTTTGTACATTCGCTTGCAAAATATTTTGCCTCATACTGATTACAAATATCAGTTACCTTTTTAGTTTCTTTTTGAGTATTGCAATAAAAATTGAAAAGTGTATGTTTTTCGCTAATAGTAATATAACTGTGCGGAATTTCTCTTAAATCAAAGTCTACGGCTTCTGTCCACTTTGTTGGGATAGTAACTTCTACTTTCCATAATTTATCTTTCCGCATTTTTTCTTCAATCAGTTTAACAACATAAACGCCGATAACATTGCACGCAAAAGTAATAATACATTTCTCCCACATAGGAAAATCCATAACAGTATATATAAGCATAATATTATAAAAAGCAAAATATCCGCCGGAAATAATACTTGCTACGATTTTACCGCTTTTAATGGTGGTAATGCTTCGGATAGTAGAAAAAATAACATTGACGATTGACAGAACAATAAAAATAATTAAGAAATTCATTTTTTTCTCCCCTTTCTATATAAGAGTATATACTAATTATTATTATTTGTCAATATTCTTATTTAGACGTATTACGTCTAATAGGGGGAAGAGGGGAAAGGGGAACCCTCTTCATTTATATAAAAGAGTAAGGAAATAAATGTTAAGTATGGCGCTTGCTAAATGCATAAGTATGCCGTTGATATGGCGCTCATCTGTAAAGTCTTTTACAAGTCCTACGAGTGCGACTGCAAGCCCAAACCAAGAGATGGACAAGCCGAAAATCATAATCAATATAACATTTATGATTGTGACAACGGCGCGCAAGTCATTCCATTCAAAATTATATTTTGTTTTGATATTAAAGAATGTTCTTACTCTTTCCATTTTTTATTTCCTTCTTTCTCTTTTGTGACTTCATTATATCATAAATAAAAAATAAGTCAATACTTAGTTTTAGACGTATTACGTCTAATTTCGGGAATAAAAGGACTTCATCACAGTAAAGTGATGAAGTCTTTTTAATTATTTTAAAACAATTTCGGTTTTGTCCTTGTTTATTCTGATTTTTGTATAATCAAAATAATAATCAGTTTGTTCTGCTGTTTTGATATGTAAAGTTTTTTCAGAAAGTTTTTCAATGCTCCGAAACGCTTTACAGTCATCATTTATAATATCTGCCCCCATCAAAACGCAACTTTCAAGGATATCTTTTTCAATTTCACTATCATTCAAAGCAGTATGCGCTTCAACGAAGTCCGTATTATTTGAAAGATAACGGTAAAAGGTTTCTGCGGTGGTAGAGTAGTTTCCTGTTTCGGTATAGTATCCATAATGGTCACAAAAATCTTTATAATGCGGACTAACTATAAACCAATGAGCAAAGCCACGGATATCTTTAATTGTGACATTATCAAAAGGATTGTTGCATTTATACCAATCACAATTAAAATTAAAAACCTTTTCGTCAAAAGAAGAATTAAAAGCAAAAGCCAGCGAGATTTCATATTTATTAAAATCTCTAATCATCTTTTGACAGATATATCCGAACTTATCCATAATAGTTTTATGGGCTTTCATTTCAGCCACATAAAGCGGGCGCTTGTCAGCATAATAAGCAGAGCTAAACAACGGGAGATTATGCCAAATCTGCTCGACAACATAGGAATTTTTGGAAATAATTTCCCAATTATCGGTATTAACGATAATATATCCTACATTATAGCAAAAAGGTTTGTCAAGAGAAGTAGTTTCGGTATCGAATACGCAAATATTCATCTGTGTTCCCCTTTCTTTATTGTAGTTAAAGTATATCACAAGTATTCAAAAAAATCAAGTGGCGGTTTTAGACGTCATACGTCTAATTTAATCATAAAAGCATCGGCGCCATTCCTGACGCCGATAGAAAGGGGATATAGACACAGAACACAAGGTTCTGGTTTAATCAAGAGTGGGGACTTCTCCCCGCTTATATATAAAAAGGGAGCCGGCCAAGAAATAAGAAAGTCCATTATTTCATCATTTAGCATCATAACCGTAGTTATATGTTTTTGATGTATTAGGAATTTCTTTCTTTTTCTTTCCCTTTTGTAGTTATAATATACTACTTTTTTTAGAAAAAGTCAAGACTTTTATTTAGACGTTTTACGTCTAATAAGGGGCGAGGATTACTCCTCGTCGCCCTTATTCTTTTTTGCTTTGATTGCGGCGGCCTGTTCGCGCTGTTTCTTATCGCGTTCGATTTTCGCGGCTTTACGCTTTGCGGCCTCTTTATTCTTTTCCGCTTTTTCTGCGAGTTTCATCTTATAATCTTCCGCCATTGAGTAACCATCGTACAGGTCACCCTCTCTACTGCCCGTGGGGACTTTGACGGTAAGCACGACAAACTTATCGTTGTTTTCCTCATCACAGACAGGGAGCGCAATTTCATTAGATCCGGTGCGCAGGACTTCCTCGCCGTCATTGGAAAACATTTCCACAAGTTTAGAAAGATAGACCTCGCGCAGTTTATCATTGAGTGCTTTGTTAGAAAGTGCCATTTTGAGTACCCCTTTCTTATTTTGTAATTAGATTATAACAGAAAAGTTTTTAATTGTCAATCCTTTGTCTTAGACGTAATACGTCTAAAAGGATTGACCGAAGTCAATCTTCAAAATAATCGTCATTAAAAACATAGAGATCATTTAGGATGGTAGATGCATGGGCACGAATTTCTTGAGAAACCGTTGCATCGTTTGCAATATTATTGAACATTGTAATTACCGTGCAAAGTGCCTCATCTTCTTCGATAGTAAGACTGAAGGTAATTCTCTTGTTGACTTTCATTTTTTTGAATTCTTCCTTTCTTTTTTTGTGACTTCATTATATCATAAATAAAAAATAAGTCAATACTTAGTTTTAGACGTATTACGTCTAACTTTATTTCTTTTTCATTTTCTATATATATTATATAAAAAAATTATAAAAATTTCAAATTTTTATTTTAGGAAGTCCTGCGGTCAACAGAGCGACCGCAGGACTTCAAGGATTTCTTTTTCTGAAAAGGCTTTGCCGTTATTGTTTTCCCATTCGGTTCTATTAGGCTGTTCATCATCGAACAGGATACCGATGAAACTTACCGCAGAGCTTTTCGCCGTACCATGCGGAATAATAACAATTTCATTCCACTTTACACTCGGCAGGTGCTTTTTGAGCCAAGCGAGCTTTGCGGCAGTTACGGCTTCGCCATAATCGGGGTCAGGGTCTTTTGATAGCCAACTAACAACGCCGATATAATATCCAAGACGCTGGAGCCGGTTAAGTAGGCGGGCGAGATAGCAAAGACGGAGCAAGGGCGCGGCTTCCTCATAAGGTGAAGGGTCATAGGCGCGCAGTTTCGGCAACCAATCTTCAACGGCGTAAAGATTTGCAATAGTGCCGTCCATATCAAAGTAAATGCTTTTCATTTTTTCGGTCCCCTTTCTTTATTACAACTATATTATACTCTTATTTTCGGAAAAGTCAAGACAGTTTTTTAGACGTATTACGTCTAATTAAAAATAAAGATAAAAACCGATTGAGAAAGTCAATCGGTTTCTTCTCCATATTTCCAATTGATACCCTCAAATGGGTCAATCAATTCCGCTTCCATTAGCGCGGTGCAAAAACGGTCAAATGGACATTCGGCGCAACGATCCCATTTATTTTGCTCTTTACAGACTTTCTGTATCGTGTCCATTGCCTGCGCCATTTGTGCTTGCCATGTCATCACTCTATATAACCCCCTTCTTGAAAGCTTTTGCGGTCATAGGTGCCCTTGCCTTTTTTGGCAGGAACTTTACCACCGCGCCGACGAAAATGCAGATACATTTGTAATTCATCGGTGTTCATCTTCTGTCGATAAGGTTTTAATTCTTTGTTCATGCTCTTCAACTCCTTATTACACTCTTATTATACTGTAAATGTAGAAAAATGTCAATCCTCATATTTAGACGTGTTACGTCTAATTAAAAAAATAAAAATAAAACTGTAGATAATTTCAAAAATGGTTGCTGGTCCCAAGGCCGCGAGCTTAACCCACGACCCTGAAACTCAGCTCGACCTCAACAGGCAGAACAGTAGTATCAAATCCAAGAAAGGGACCACATGGATCTTCTGTTCTGCAACGCATTTCACGACCGGTGGTAAGCTCTATCGGGAAGTCCTCCCCATTGCGAGAGGCGATAATCCCTACGCGATTATCATACAGGAAAGTATCACCCACTGCAAGAGAGTAGAGTCTTACCATTTTTCGTTCGTTTTTTTCACGATTAATTTTAATTGCCATTTTTATCTCCTTCCTTTATTGTAACTATATTATATCATAAAGAAAAAAATTGTCAATCCTCATATTTAGATGTATTACGTCTAATTAAAAACCGCTCGTTTAGAGCGGTCTTTTTTTACTTCTGACTGTCTTTCATTTTCTTTGCAAGTTCAAGAATTTCTTTCTTGAAGTTTATGAAGTCCTCATTTTCTGCGATTGTTTCTGCGGCATCTTCGAGCAGGCGCCACGGCTCGGAATAGGGCAGATAGGGCTTGAAGCACACAGCCCTTTCGTTGGGGTCGGTGA
>JAJBWD010000482.1:0-17678 GCA_032907345.1 Bacillota bacterium
CTGGTCTACCATGTGTAATGAAGGAGAACTTCTTGAAAAGTTTAATATTCAACTGTCTCCTATCCCAATGCCGGAACTTATTTATGCAGTAAAGGCAGCAAAAGAAAAAGGCAGTGAAGTAGAAGAAGTAATTAAATATATAAAAGAAAATATGAACGTTAAAGTTAGTGATGAAGCTTTAAAGAATGTAGCAGCGATGAAAGTAGCAATGAAGGGCTTAGCTAAGTCATATGGATGCAATGCAATAGCAATACAATGCTGGAATTGTCTGCAGTCAGAACTTGGAATAATGCCTTGTGCAGCAAATTCTTTATTAAATGATGAAGGACTTCCGGTTGTATGCGAGACTGATATACATGGAGCAATAACTGCTTTACTTGCAGAGGCAGCAGGTATGGGTGAAACAAGATCATTCTTTGCTGATTGGACAGTAAGACATCCTGATAACGAAAATGGAGAACTGCTTCAGCACTGTGGCCCTTGGCCATCTTCAATAGCTAAAGAAAAGCCAACACTTGGCTACCCATTAGCTTTTGATTGCCCAGGTGCAGTAGAAGCAGAGGCAAAACATGGTGATATTACACTATGCAGATTTGATGGGGATAACGGAGAATACTCACTTCTTTTAGGAAATGCAAAAGCAATAGACGGACCATACACAAAGGGTACTTATCTTTGGGTAGAAGTTAAAAATCTAAAGAGACTTGAGGATAAGCTTGTATGCGGACCATATATCCATCATTGTGTAGGAATTCATAAGAATATTGTCCCGGTGCTATATGAAGCTTGCAAATATATCAATGTAAAACCTGATCTTTATGATCCTATTGAAGAAGATGTTAAATCTTATTTAAGAGGAGAATAGAAACTTTAGATAAAATAAATTAAGGAGGAAACGATGGAAAATTTAACAGCTTTGTCTTTTGAACTTAGAAAAGACGTAATTGACATGATTTACAAAGCTAAAACAGGTCATATTGGCGGCGATTTCAGTGTAATGGACATTCTTGTAACTCTTTATTTCAAGCATATGAATATTACTCCGGAGACTGCAGCTGACCCAGAAAGAGACAGATTTATTCTCAGCAAGGGACATTCTGTAGAAGCATTATATAGTGTTCTTGCAAGAAGAGGTTTCTTCCCAAAATCTGATTTGGAAACATACTCACAGTTTAAGTCAAAATATATAGGACATCCTAGTAATAAGGTGAATGGAATAGAGATGAACTCGGGTTCTCTTGGACATGGTTTATCAGTTTCAGTTGGAATGGCAATTGCCGGCAAAATGAATAAATCATCTTACAGAGTGTATACAGTAATGGGTGATGGTGAACTGGCAGAAGGATCCGTATGGGAAGGCGCCATGGCGGCAGGACATTATAAATTGGACAACCTTACGGCATTCGTAGACAGAAACCGCCTGCAGATTTCTGGCTCAACAGAATATGTAATGACACAGGACAGTCAGGATGAAAGATGGAGCAGCTTCGGCTGGAATGTAATACATGCTGAAGGAAATAATATAGATTCATTAGACAGAGCAATTCAGTCTGCAAAAGATACAAAAGGAAAGCCAACTATAATAATTGCAGATACAATTAAAGGTTATGGAGTATCTTTCATTGAAAATTCAGCACCTTGGCATCATAAGGTACCAAGCCAGGAAGAATATGAAAAAGCTTCAGCAGAACTTGAACAAAGGAGGCTTGCAGCAATTGAGTAAGATAGCAAATCGTCAGGCAATATGTGATGTTTTAGTTGAAAAAGCAAAAACAGATAAAGACATAGTGGTATTATGCAGCGATTCCAGGGGCTCTGCATCCTTAACAAAATTTGCAGATACATACCCTGAACAGTTTGTAGAAATAGGGATAGCAGAGCAGAACTTAGTATCAATAGCTGCCGGTCTTGCAAAATGCGGGAAGAAATCTTTCGCTGCTTCCCCAGCAAGCTTCTTATCTACAAGAAGCTTAGAGCAGGCAAAGGTAGATGTGGCATATTCAAACACAAATGTTAAGTTAATCGGAATAAGCGGTGGTGTCAGCTACGGAGCGCTTGGAATGACTCATCATTCTTGCCAGGACATCGCAGCTATGGGATCTATACCGAATATGAGAGTTTACATACCAAGTGATCATCTGCAGACAAGAGCTCTCATTGAAAATTTGTTAAGGGATGAAAAACCAGCTTATATTCGTGTAGGACGTAACGCAGTAGATAATGTATATGAAGAAGGAAATGTTCCTTTTTCACTTAATAAAGCAAATGTTCTTCATGAGGGTTCTGATCTTACAATCATAGCCTGTGGAGAAATGGTAAAACCAGCAGCAGATGCTGCTAAGGCTTTAGAAAAAAAAGGAATTGAGGCCCGGGTTCTTGATATGTACTGTGTAAAACCAATTGACAAGGAAGCGGTAGTAAAGGCAGCATTAGATACCAAAGCTGTAATTACAGTAGAAGAACATACATATATCGGCGGTCTAGGTGCAATGGTTGCTCAAATAGTATCTGCCACTTATCCTAAAAAAGTAATTAATCTGTCCCTGCCGGATTGCCCGGTAGTAACGGGAAATTCAAAGGAAGTATTTGATTACTACGGATTAAATGAAGAAGACATTATAAATACTGCAATGGAGCTGATGGGTTATGCCAAGTAAGTATATATTATCAATAGATCAGAGTACTTCAGGAACAAAAACTTTATTATTTGATAATTCAGGAAATTTAATTGCAAGATGTGATCTATCTCATGATCAGATAATAAATAAAAAGGGATGGGTAGAGCATAATCCAATACAGATATATGAAAATACATTAAACGTTGTAAAAAATGTGGTTGAAAAGGCAGACATTGACAAAAATCAGATTACAGCAGTAGGCATAAGCAATCAAAGAGAGACAGCCCTGGTTTGGGATAAAAAAACAGGGATGCCGGTATATAATGCTGTGGTATGGCAGTGTGCCAGAGGACAAGCTATCTGCAATAAAATTGCAGAGGAAGGCTTTGGTGATATGATAAAGAACCATACAGGTCTTAATCTTTCCCCATATTTTTCAGCTGCAAAAATTTCATGGATTATTCAAAATGTGGAAGGTATAAAAGAAAAAGCGGAAAGAAAAGAACTTTGCTGCGGCACCATGGACAGCTGGCTGGTATACAAGCTGACCTGCGGGACTTCCTTTAAAACTGATTATTCAAATGCCTCCAGAACACAGTTGTTTAATATAAATGAATTAAAGTGGGACAAGGATATATGCAATTTGTTTGGAATTAGGGCAGAAATGCTGGCAGAAGTATGCGACTCCAATGCAAATTATGGAGAAACTGATTTTAACGGATATTTAGATAAAAAAATCCCAATTCATGGAGTTTTAGGAGATTCTCATGGAGCCTTGTTTGGACAAGGCTGCTTAAATCCTGGCATGATAAAAGCTACATATGGAACAGGTTCCTCAATTATGATGAACATTGGAGAAAAGCCCATATTTAGTAAGAGCGGCATTGTAACTTCTCTTGCCTGGGGTATTGATGGAAAAGTAAATTTCGTGCTGGAAGGAAATATAAACTACACAGGAGCTGTTATAAAGTGGTTAATTGAAGATGTTAAATTAATCCGGTCAGCAAAGGAAAGCGGAATTATAGCAGCCAGTGCTAAACAGGAAGATACAGCTTATCTGGTCCCCGCATTTTCCGGGCTTGGTGCTCCTTACTGGGATAGTAATGCAAAAGCAGCACTCTGTGGAATGACAAGGACAACAGGAAAGGCAGAAATTGTTAAAGCAGCAGTGGAGTGTATAGCATATCAGATTTCAGATATAGTTAACTTAATGAGTGAAGAATCAAAAGTTAAAATTGAAGAATTAAGAGTTGATGGAGGTCCTACAAAAAATGAATATTTGATGCAGTTCCAAAGTGATATTCTGGATATTCCGGTAAAGGTTCCAAAAATGGAGGAACTATCAGGAATTGGTGCAGCATATTTAGCAGGAATCAAAGTAGGACTTTATGAAAAAGAAAAGCTGTTTTCCCGAATGGAAGGAATGTATTTTAAACCCCATATGGAAAACGATATCAGAGTTAAGAAATATCAGGGGTGGAAAGATGCGGTTACAGGCACTCTAACAAAGTAATATTATTTTTGAAGACTAACGGAGGAAACTTCGTAATCTATAAAACTATTAATAATTTTAGGATGGTTTTTTAATGAAAAGTTACAAGAAGGTATTGGCAACACTTACTGTACTAACAATGATAGGATCAGCTTTTGTAGGCTGTGCAAGCAAAACTGCCAGCACAACACCTACAGAAACAAAGAAATCAACTGCACTTAAGGGCGGCGGAGCAAATCTGATTTACATAATAACTCCATCACATTCAAATCCTTTCTTTAAAACAGAAGCTGAAGCTGCAGAAGCAAAAGCAAAAGCTTTAGGATATGAAGTAAAATCAGTTTCTCATGATGATGATCCAACAAAACAGTCAGAATTATTTGATACAGCTATATCTGAAAAAGCAGCAGCTATTATCTGCGACAACGCTGGATCAGACGCAACAGTAGCAGCAGTTAAAAAAGCTAGAGATGCAGGTATCCCAACATTCTTAATAGACAGAGAAATAAATGAAACTGGTGTTGCAATTTCTCAGATTGTTGCTAACAACTATCAGGGAGCAAAGGCAGTAGCAGAAGTTTTCGTTGAAGCTATGGGCGAAAAAGGAAACTATGCTGAATTACTAGGAAAGGAATCAGATACTAACGCTGGTGTTAGATCAAAAGCATTCCATGAAGTTATAGACCAGTACAAAGACATGAAATTAGTCGCAACTCAGACAGCTAACTGGGAGCAGACAGAAGCATTTACAAAGATGGAAACAATTCTTCAGTCACACAAAGACATTACTGGTGTTGTCTGTGGAAATGATACAATGGCTATGGGAGCTGCAGCAGCTATAAAGGCAGCTGGATTGAAGAATGTTAAGATCATAGGTGTTGACGGAAGCGATGATGTAAGAGATCAGATAAAAGCAGGAAATATCACAGCAACAGCATTACAGCAGGCAGCTTTAATTGCTGAAATGTCAGTTCAACAGGCTCAGGATTACTTAAAAAATGGCAAGACAGGATTAGATGAAAAACAGCTTGTAGATTGTATAGCTATCACAAAGGATAATGCAGATAAATTATCAGCATTCAAATTTACAAAATAACTTTCACTATCATTTAAAAGGGTAAAAAATTTAAGGTACGATTTTATATAATATATAATCGTACCTTATCTAATAAAAAAATAGTATTTTTAATCTTTTCTTAACTTTGAGTTGAGGCAATAAGCAAAAATTAAAAATATACATTAACTTTCCTAATATATTATTGGTTTATTTAATCTTAAAATTTTAATTAGAAAACAAATTGTTTTAAATACATATTAATATAAATGTAATGATTAAATGGAGGAAATATGCGAAAAAGATTTTTATTGTTATTAATGGCAGTAATGTTAATTATGTCAACATTAACAGGATGTATGAAAATTGTTAAAATTGGTGAGGAAGGTAAACTCACCGGTGAAGTTAAATTTAATGCCGGAGATGACGTTGCAAAAATTTGGGATTCAGCAGCTTTACCTGAATTAAAGGGAAAAGCAGTAGATTTGGCTGCATTCTTAAAAGAAGCAAAGGGTGATCTTAAGTCCCTGGCAGGCAAATATGGAAAGTATTCTATGGGAAATTCAGGAGATCTTACCTATACAGTAAAAAGCACAGCTACAGTTAAGGAAGTAAATACAGAAAAAAAAGCAGGCTATCTGGAAGTTACAGTAGGCGGTTATTCAGGACCTGCTAAAATTGAGGTACAGATTGGACCAGTATTTAAAGGAAGTTCAGTAAGAGATGCCTTAAAGATAATAAAATTTGAAGAATACAAGAACCAGGTTGATTATGCAGCAGTTTCACAAAGCATTAACAGTGTTATAAAAAAATCAGTTATTGATAAAGTAGATTTAACTACACTTAAAGGTAAGCAAATTGAATTTACAGGGTGTTTCACAGTAGATCAGGATAATCTTATCTTAATTACACCTGTAGCTTTAACTGTAAAATAATGAGGAGGCATGAAAATGGATAATAAAGTAAAAACACAGGAAGGTGTTTGCTTACGCGCAGAATGTATTGACAAGATTTATCCTGGTACTAAAGCTTTAGATAATGTTTCCTTTGATGTTCTTACTGGAAAGATAAATGTACTGATTGGTGAAAATGGTGCCGGTAAGTCTACATTAATGAAAATTATAGCAGGTATTGAACAGCCTTCTTCAGGAAAAATTTTTATGGGTGATGAAGAAGTTTCATTCAAAGATCCATCTGAAGCAAGAAAGCATGGAATTGGAATAATTCATCAGGAGCTAAGCTTATTTCCAAATATGAATGTTTATCAAAACATATTTATGGCTAAGGAAAAAACTAAAAATTTCACTCTTGATAATAAAACTCACGAAGAATTATCTAAAAAAATATTGGAAAGGCTGGAATATCCTCTTGACACTAATACTCTGGTTGGAGACTTAAAAGTTGGACAGCAGCAAATGATTGAAATTGCAAGAAACCTTATCCAGGATGACCTGAAGATTTTAATTATGGACGAGCCAACATCATCTCTCAGCCAGCAGGAAGTTGATGTACTCTTTAAACTGATGAGAGAACTGACTGCATCAGGAATATCTATCGTATATATATCTCACAGACTGGAAGAAGTCATGAAAATCGGAGATCATGCAACAATACTGAGAGATGGTAAATTTGTTGCTGAAGCTGATATTAAAGATATTGATGTACCATGGATAGTACAAAATATGGTTGGTTCAGGAAAATCCTATCCTAAGAGAGAAAGAAATATAGACTGGGAAAAAAGAGAAAAAGTTCTGGAAGTAAAAAATTTAACACTGCCCAAGAAAGGCGGCGGATACCTGCTTGATAATGTAGATTTCGACCTGAAAAAGGGTGAAATATTAGGAATTTATGGGCTTATGGGAGCAGGACGTACTGAAGTTTTTGAATGTTTAATGGGACTTAGGCCTGAACATACCGGAACTGTTGCTCTGGAAGGAAAAGCTTTGGAAATCAAAAATATATCGGAACAGATAGACAGGGGCTTTGCAATTGTACCAGAGGACAGACAGCGTGAAGGCGTAATACAGACAATGGATATAGCTAAAAACATATCCTTATCCAGCTTGAAAAATTATGTAAAAGGAGTTTTTGTTTCTGAAAAGGAAGAAAATGAACATATTAATGAGGAAATAAAGGATATTCATATTAAAGTTTCAAATAAGAATTTACCAATATTGTCTCTATCAGGAGGAAACCAGCAGAAGGTAGTAATCGGAAAAGGCATTCTGACAGATCCTAAAATACTGCTTCTTGATGAACCTAGCAGAGGAATTGATATTGGTGCTAAAACTGAAGTATTTGATATTATCAATCAATATGCAGACAGAGGTTTGTCAATAATTGTTATATCCTCAGAGTTAAAGGAGATTATTGCAGTTGCTGACAGAGTTATAGTTTTGTCTAATGGTATTAAAACCGGTGAACTGGTAGGAGATGATATCAAGGAAGAAACTCTGGTATTAGATTCGTACAAAGGCCATCATGGTCACTAATGGTAAGAAAAAGGAGATAAATTATGAGTAAATCACAAACATCCCAAAATAATAACAAATTAATAATGACTCTCTTAAAGGGAAGAACATTAATTGTATTAGCTATATTAGTAATATTTTTCAGCTTTGCTACTCCAACGTTTTTACAACCAGAAAGTATGCTGCTGATTGCAAAACACGTTGCATTATTCGGTATACTTGGTATTGGTATGACCTATGTCATCATAACAGGAGGAATTGACCTTTCAGTTGGTGCTATTGTAGGACTTGGGGGTATGATAGCAGGAGGATTAATCAATGAAGGATTGACTCTTAAGTTTTTAGGAATCACGATTTATTTTAGTGTCCCAGCTATTGTTATCATAACAATAATTTGTGGTGCATTAATAGGAATTCTTAATGGGCTTATAATCACGAAGTTTAATGTAGCTCCATTTATTGCAACTTTAGGTATGATGTATGTAGCCCGTGGATTTGCAATGCTCCGTTCAAGCGGTGCTACTTTTTCTAATCTGGTTGGTAAGGCAGGATTAGGTAATACAGGCTTTGAACTTATAGGAGGAAATATAGGAGGAATTCCTGTTGGTGCTATTATACTATTAATCATTGCCGTTATTGCTGCAGTCATACTAAAGAAAACTCCATTTGGATGGCATATCCTGGCTATTGGCGGTAACGAAAAAGCTGCAAAATTATCTGGTGTAAAGGTTAATAAGGATAAGATATTAGTTTATTTATTCTCTGGAATTTGTTCAGCAATGGTTGGTATCATTACTGCATCTCAATTAGTAGCTGCTCATCCAGCTTCCGGTGAATCCTGGGAAATGAACGCTATAGCAGCAACAGTACTTGGCGGAACTTCAATGGCAGGCGGAGTTGGTACAATAGGTGGAACAATTATAGGTGCATTTGTAATTGGTGTCATAAATGACGGTCTTGTTATGTGCGGAGTATCAGAATTCTGGCAGATGGTTATTAAAGGATTAGTAATTGTATTTGCAGTTATTGTCGATCAATTCCAGCGTAACTTACAGGCTAAGATGGCATTACAGTCACGTAATGAAAATAAATAATCAATAACTGGAGGCAGAAAATGAAAAAAAGAGGAATATTAAATGCCCAGCTGGCTGGATATATAGCAGCTTTAGGACATAAGGATACATTTGTTATAGGAGATGCGGGACTTCCAATACCAAAGGGAGTGCCAATAGTTGATTTAGCACTATGCGGCGGAGTACCAACCTTTGAACAGGTATTAACCGCAGTTTTAGATGAAGCTGAAATTGAATATTACTGTATAGCTGAAGAAATTGTAGATAAAAACCAGCGTTTATTAAAATTTATAAAGGAATCACTTCCTGGTGTTGAAAATGAAATGATTCCCCATATTGATTTTAAAGAAGAAACTAAGAGTGTTAAGTTTGCTATAAGAACCGGTGAATTTACACCTTTCCCAAATATAATTTTAAGGGCTGGAGTGGCTTTCCCAGCATAAAGCAGGTGTGATTATGAAAATATTAAATATAGGATCCTTAAATTATGACTTTGTATATTCCATAAATCATATAGTTAAACCCGGAGAGACAGAAGCTGCGTCTAAAGTAGAAACATTTGCCGGCGGAAAAGGCCTTAACCAGTCAATAGCTCTTTCCAGAGCTGGTTCAAAGGTTTATCATGCAGGCATGTTAGGTACAGATGGAGGAATGCTTTTAGATACCTGCAGGGAAAATAATATAGACACAAGCTATATTAAAACAGTAGAAGGAAAAAGCGGTCATGCAATAATTCAGGTGGATGAAAATGGCCAAAACTCAATTCTTTTATACGGCGGATCCAACAGAAGCTTAACCAAAGAGTATATTAATGAGGTGCTGGACTGTCTTGACAAAGGTGATTGGCTGCTGCTTCAAAATGAAGTGAATCTTCTCAGCTATATTATTGATAAAGCACACCAGAAGGGTATAAAAATAGCACTTAATCCATCACCTTTTGATGCTGCAATAACAGAATGTGATTTATCCAAAGTTACCTTATTTCTGCTAAATGAGATTGAAGGTGGGCAGATAACCGGAAAAACAAGCCCAAATGAAATTCTAGACTGCATGATTGATAGATATAAACAGGCGAAAATTGTTCTAACATTAGGAAAACAAGGTGTAATTTACAGAGACAGTAAAAACGAAACCTCCCACAGCATATTTAAAGTTAAAGCAGTTGATACAACTGCTGCAGGAGATACTTTCACCGGATACTTCATGCACTCTATTATTAATGATTTATCAATAAAGGAAGCACTTGAATTATCATCGAAAGCTTCTGCTATTGCTGTTTCAAAACCTGGAGCAACAAATTCTATTCCTAATATGAAAGAAGTTATAGAAACCGAGTTAGATACACTGTAACCAGTAATATAATTGTGCTTTGAAAAAATATTCAAAGAGATAACCAGAAAATTATTACTGCTAAATCTAAATCAGTGCAGTAAACATCAAAAACATAAATAATGGTAAAGATAAATAGCCCCTGTCTTGAGTTTAAAGATGGGGGCTTTTTAAGTGCGCCTGCTGTATAAAGAATACTTTTCCATTTGCTTGCATCTAACCCCTTTCTTATTCTAAAACCATAATTTGATTTCTGCATATTCATTCCATGTTATGTATTTATTTTTCCAAATCTTCAAATCTTACCTCTCAGCAAATAAACATTATATTTACTGCGTGATTTTTATTAAATAGGCTATATTTGCGGTGTGAAAATCAATGTGAATTTACCTATGATTTTTAATTTTCCATCTTAAAGTAATCATTTGCTATTTAAGATTAGAGTTTTTTAAATAGTATAAGGTGAAGTTTATCAGAGAGCCGGCACTAAAATAAATACTAAAGTTTCTCTTAAACAAAATGGTATATTAAGGAAAATAATTTCCTTAAATTATTGATAATATTTGTAATTAGTATTACTATAGAAATGTAAAATAATGTATATGTTACCAAAATACAGTCAATAATTTGACAAAGGAGAAATATATTATGAGATTAAGGGTAAAAAATACTAAAAAATTTATTCGGTTTATAGTGTTTTTTGTTCTTATATCAGCAGCAGTATTATTTAAGCTGCTTACATCAAATAAATTAGTTAAAATTGTAACTGCAGAAGCAGGAATTAAAAATCTTGAGACTTCTCAGTTTATTAAGAAAAACAGTACCACAGGTGCCTTTGTTACGGATTTATCTTCAATAAATATGAATGCTCCGGGAGTTTATGAAATTAAAATTAAAATAGGTGAAAAAGTATACAGCTCAAAGCTGAAGATTGAAGATACAAAACCTCCTATAGCAAAATCAGCAAATCAGGAAATTTGGTTAAAGGATACCATTCAGGCAAAGAACTTTATATCAGATTTTGAAGACAGCACGGATGTAAAAATATATTACAAGACTCAGCCTGACTTTAATAAGATAGGAGATCAAAAAGTTTATATTATATTAGAAGATACCAGCGGAAATAAAGCGGAATTAGTATCAATGCTTAAAGTAAAAGAAGACAAAGAATCTCCTGTAATTGAAGGTGCTAAAGACCAGACATTTTTTATTGATGATAAGATATCGTATAAAAAGGGAGTTACTGTAACTGATAACAGGGACAAGGATATAAAACTTAATGTAGACAGCAGTGCTGTAAATATAAAAAAGCAGGGCTCTTATAAAGTTATTTATAAGGCAGCAGATTCTTCAGGAAATACTGCAGAAAAAATAGTAACGATTAAGATTGTTATTAAACCATTGAATTATGTAAGCAGAGAAGACTTGGATTTATTAGCTGACAAAGTCCTCTCAGAAATTATTAAAAATGGGATGTCTAAAAGAGATAAAGCTAAAGCTATCTATTATTGGGTCAGGGGACATATTTCCTACATTAATTATTCAGATAAGTCCGATTGGGTCAGGGCAGCATATCAAGGTATTAAAAATGGGAAAGGCGATTGCTTTAATTATTTTGCAGTTTCTCAGGAATTGCTTACCAGGGCAGGAATAGAGAACATGGAAATAATAAAAATAGGGGGACATCACTATTGGAGCTTAGTTAACTGCGGTAATGGATGGTACCATTTTGATACTACACCAAGAGTATCCGGCGGAGTATTTTTCATGTTAACAGATGCACAGCTTACTGATTACTCAAGAAAAAATGGCAATAGCCATGTATGGGACAGAAGTAAATATCCTGCAACACCGCTTAAGTGAAAAAATTTCATAATTTAAAATTTACATTTTCAAGGTGAAAACTAAGCCAAAATGTAATTATGCAATTTCCTCAAGTTAATAAATTTATGGAAATGAGTTGATAGTAGAATGAGGTTAGGTATTATTGGAGGCCTGGGACCAATGGCAACTGCATATTTTATGGAGTTAATAATAAATATGACGGATGCCCACTGTGATCGGGAGCATTTAGAAATGATTATATATGATTTCCCTTCCATACCAGATCGTACAAGCTTTATTTTAGGAAAAAGCAAAGATAATCCTGTTATTCCTATGATTGAAATTGGAAAGCAGCTTGAAGCTCAAAAGGCAGATAATATTGCTGTTCCATGTATTACAGCTCATTATTTCTACGAGACTCTTACTGAAAATATTAAAATTCCTATAATAAATGCCATAAAGGAAACAGTGATGTATCTGAAGGAAAGGGGCATATCTACAGCAGGTATTGCAGCTACCGACGGCACAATTTCTGCCAATCTGTTTCAAAAGGAGCTTATGGCCCAGGGAATAAACTATGTTATACCTTCAGTTGTTAACCAAAAATATGTTATGGACCTAGTTTATAAAGACATTAAAGCTGGTCTTCCGCCGGAAATTTCCAAGTTTGAAAGCATTTCAAAGGAACTGAGGGAAAATGGAGCAGAGGTAATTATTTTAGGCTGCACGGAGTTATCCCTAATAAAAAGGGATTACAAAGTAAGGGGGAGATACCTGGATGCCATGGAGGTTTTGGCCAGATCTTCTATTATTTTCTGTCATGGATTGTTAAAAAAGGAATATGAAGATTTAATTACAGGATAAGGAGAAAGATATGCAGAGTAACGTATTAGAGTATTTAGAAAGTACAGTAAAAAGAGTTCCTGATAAAATTGCTTTTGCAAATGAAAAGGAAGGCATTACATTTAATCAGCTTTATAATCGGGGAAGAGCTATTGGTACATTTTTATATAAACAGGGAATTTATAAGCAGCCTGTCGTTGTTTTTATGAAAAAACATCCCAATGCAGTTTCAGCATTTTTAGGAGCTTTATATGGAGGAGATTTTTATGTGCCTATTGATGAGGAAATGCCTCTTTTCCGTATTGAACTGATTTTAAAAAGCTTGAATCCAAAAGCTGTGATCTGTGATGATGCATCTAATGATATTATGGAAAAAACAGATTATAAATGTAATGTCTATATGTATGATGAAATAATAAGGACAAGTATTGAGGATGATGTAATAAATGATATCAGAAGATCTGCCATTGATACTGACCCTATGTATGTTGTATTTACCTCAGGTTCAACAGGAATTCCCAAAGGAGTAGTCGGCTGCCACAGAGCAGTTATTGATTATATTGATAATTTAGCAGAGGTACTTAAAACAAATCAGAAAACAGTATTTGGAAACCAGGCTCCCTTATACTTTGATGCATGTCTAAGAGAAATATATATAACGCTGAAATTTGGAGCTGCAGCTTATTTCATTCCTAAAAGTTTATTTATGTTTCCTTTAAAGTTAGTGGAATTTTTAAATGAATATAAAATAAACACAGTATGCTGGGTAGTTCCTGCTTTAACTATGATATCTTCCTTTGGAACCTTTGATAAGATAGTGCCCCGGTATCTTCACACCATAGCCTTTGTAAGTGAAGTTTTCCCTATGAAGCAGTTTCATATTTGGAAGAAAACCCTGCCAAATGCTGAATTTATCAACCTATACGGACCTACTGAGATAACCGGCGTATGCTGCTATTTCAAAGCAGACCGTGATTTCAGGGAAGATGAAGTTCTTCCTATTGGAAGACCCTTTAGAAATACAGATATTTTACTGCTTGGCAGCGATAATAAAGTACCTGAAAAAGGTGAACTGGGAGAAATCTGCGTACGGGGTACATCTCTTACCTTAGGTTATTATAATGCCTTTGATAAAACCAGGGAGGTATTTGTACAGAATCCTCTAAATGAATTTTATCCTGAACTTATTTACAGAACCGGAGATCTTGGAAAGTTAAATGAAAGAGGAGAACTTCTATTTGTATCACGTAAAGATTATCAGATAAAACATATGGGACATCGTATTGAGCTGGGAGAAATCGAAGTTAATACAAATATGATAGATGGAATTAAAAGTGCCTGCTGCGTTTATAACAGAAAAAAAGAAAAAATTATGCTGTTCTATACTGGCAATATAAGTGCAAAAGAGGTAACTGCTGAATTGAAAAAAAGGCTGCCCAGATATATGATGCCGAATTATATTCAGGTTTTAAATACTATGCCCCTAACACCAAATGGAAAAATAAACAGAGCATTATTACAAGAAAATTTAAATAAAAAGGAGTAATTATTATTGAAGAAATATTAAAAATTTTACAGGATTTACACCCGGATGTGGATTTTGAAGCCTGCGAAACTTTAATCGATGACAGTATATTAGATTCCTTTGACATTATAACAATAATTTCAGAAATCGACAGCGAATTAGATATAGCCATACCCGCAGAAGATATTATTCCTGAAAATTTCAATTCAGCAAAGAAATTATATTCTTTAGTCCAAAGATTATCTGATGAAGATTAGCAGGAGGTTATATGCTTTTTACATCTTTTAGATTCATACTATTTTTAGCTGTATTATTTGCAGTATATTATACAATACCTAAAAAATATCAATGGATGATGCTTCTTGCAGCCAGCTATCTGTTTTACTTTTTTGCCGGAGCTAAATACATACTTTATATCCTGGCAACTACAATTTCTGCATATTTAATTGGGTGGAAAATAGGAACTCTTCAAAAGACTCAAACAGATTTTCTAAAGCTGCATAAAGATGAAATATCAAAAGATGAAAAAAAGGCTTACAAGACTTCAATAAAATCAAAAAAGTGGAAGTGGCTTCTTTTATGTTTGTTTTTTAACTTTGGAATTTTAGCTGTTTTAAAGTATGGCAATTTTGTGATATCAAATGTTAATTTTATATTTAATTCATCCGGAAGCGGAAGACAGTTGTCTTTTTTAAATCTGGCACTGCCCCTGGGCATTTCATTTTATACATTTCAAATTATGGGGTACGTCATAGATGTATACAGGGGAATATATCCGTCGGAAAAAAATCCTTTTAAACTGGCTTTATTTGTGTCATTTTTTCCACAGCTGATTCAGGGACCTATAAGCAGATTCAATGATTTATCAAAGACACTTTTTAAAGAACATTCCTTTGATTCAAGGAATTTAAGCTTTGGACTTCAAAGGATAACCTGGGGGTTCTTTAAAAAAGTAGTAATAGCTGACCGGATAATAGCAGCAGTTAATACTATATTTAAAGACCCGGAAACATACCAGGGCTCCTTTGTTTTTGTTGGTATGCTTTTTTATGCATTTCAGCTTTATGCAGATTTTACCGGGGGCATTGACATAACCATCGGAATAGCGGAGGTACTTGGCATTGAAGTAAAGGAAAACTTTGAAAGACCATATTTTTCTAAATCCATAACAGAATACTGGAGAAGGTGGCATATTACTTTAGGTACCTGGTTTAAAGAATATGTATTTTATCCTGTTTCAGTATGCAGACCCATGCTGAACTTATCAAAGTTCTCAAGAAAACATTTTGGAGAATCTGTTGGGAAAAGGGTTCCTGTATATATATCCACAATAATAGTCTGGTTTATTACAGGTCTTTGGCACGGAGCAAGCTGGAACTTCATTGTATGGGGACTTATGAACTGTGCAGTTATTTTAATATCTCAGGAATTAATCCCATTTTACCGCATATTTCATAATAAATTTAATATAAAAGATGCTTTCCCTTTCCGGCTGTTTCAGGTGCTGCGGACTGTTCTTTTAATGAGCTCAATCAGACTTTTCGATTGTTACAGGAATGTACCTGTTACATTTATAATGTTTGGAACAATGTTCACTAAATTTAATATAAATATATTTTTTAATGGGGAACTTTTAAATCTGGGGTTAAAAATCACTGATTACTATGTTCTCATATTCAGCTTTCTTATCATAGTAACTGTAAGTTTGATTCAAAGAGGAGGAAGTGTAAGGGAAAGGATGGAAAATCAAATGATTTTTGTACCTTACCTCGTATACTATGCACTGCTCATCTTTATACTTATATTCGGAGCTTATGGAATTGGTTATGATTCAAGCCAATTTATTTATAATCAGTTCTAGGAGGGTGTTATGAAACATAAAAAGCTTTTAGCAGGAATTGTTACGGTACTTATTTTCGTGGTAATAATGTATTTATTTCAGCATCTTTTAATGCCAAAATATATGTCCGGCATAGTAGAAGGTTCTTTGATTGAAGAATACTATAAAGAGACCACAAAACATGATGTGATTTTTATAGGAGACTGCGAAGTATATGAAAATTTTTCTCCAATTACACTTTGGAAAAAGTATGGAATTACAAGCTATATAAGAGGAAGTGCCCAGCAGTTAATCTGGCAGTCCTATTACCTTCTGGAAGAGACACTTAAATATGAAAAACCTAAGGTAGTAGTTTTTAATGTGCTGTCCATGAAGTACAATGAACCGCAAAAAGAAGCATATAACAGAATGACCTTAGATGGAATGAAGCTGTCAATGACAAAGCTTAAATCAATAAAGGCTTCAATGATGGAAGATGAGAGCCTTATAGATTATATATTCCCAATACTTAGATATCATTCCAGATGGAGCCAGATTACAGAAGAGGATTTTAAATACTTATTTAAAAAAGATAAGCTGTTTAGTAATGGATATTACATGAGAGCTGATGTAAAGGCTGCTGGGACTGTACCCGAAGGAAAAAAGCTGCCGGATTACCAGTTTGGCTCAAATGCCTATTACTACTTAGATAAGATGGTGAAACTATGCAGGGATAATAATATTCAGTTAGTTTTAATCAAGGCACCTACTTTATACCCTTACTGGTACCAGCAGTGGGATTCTCAGATGGAGCAATATGCAAAAGCAAATAACCTTATGTACATTAATTTTCTTAAATTAACAGATAAAACAGGCATAGATTATAATAAGGATACCTATGACGGAGGTCTTCACCTTAATGTCACAGGAGCTGAAAAACTTTCTGATTATTTTGGAAATATATTAAAAACTTCATACGGCTTAGAGGACAGGAGAAATGATGAGAAGTTAAAGACAGTCTATCAGGAAAAAGTTGATTTTTATAATAATATGAAGGAATCACAATATAAAGAAATTCAGGAATATGGCTATTTGAAAAGATTCAGTAATATTAATCAATAGCTTTCCATAGTTTTATATAGTTTATATAGAAAGGAATGATTTTTTAAATGAAAAAACTTAGTTTGCTTTTAATACTGTTAATCCTTATTTTATCAGGATGCGGAAAAAGTCAGGATGCCGTAAATATTTCAGCTGATCCTAAAACACCTGGTTTTATATTTGAAGTTAATGGAATTTCAATAACAATGAACGAAAAAGCTGCTCCAATTATTGAGAAACTGGGTAAGCCTAAATCATATTTTGAGGCAGACAGCTGCGCTTTTCAGGGTAAAGAAAAAACATACACATATAATGGTTTTGAACTTCATACCTATGAAAAAGATAAAACTGACCATATATTATCCATAATTTTTTTAGATGACAGTGTTTCCACAAAAGAAGGCATTACTCTGTCATCCAGCCTGAGTGATGTAAAAAAAGCATATGGAGACAAATTTAAACAAGATAAGGGGCTTTATAACTATGAGCTGGGCAAATCAAAGCTTTCCTTTTTGATTGAAAATGATGA
>JAJBWD010000483.1:0-4352 GCA_032907345.1 Bacillota bacterium
TATAATTGTTTAATAATTGTTTCGTTAGTATAATTTTTTTAGTTTCTCTTTCTTAACTAATATATTTTTTCTGCGAATACTATAATCGTTTACATTTTTCAATTATACCATAATTCTATTGCCACTTCTTATGTGGATTAATAAATAATTTATCTAACTTAAAGTTTTTTAATCTACTATATTTAATTGGCGTCTGCACTTTAATATTACAACTATTTTTGATTATTGTCAAATGCCAATAATAAATATTGACTTAATTCTTTAAACAGCTTATTATCTAAATAAATATAATTAATTTTAATCACAAGCTAAAGGAAGAAAATTAAAAATAATATTAGTTTTACGGAGGTGAAAGGATGTATATTTCAGAAGAACTTATTGATAGATTTATAAAAGAAGATGTACCTTATATCGATTTAACAACTTTAATATTAGGAATTGGCAAGCAAAAGGGTAAAATACAATTCTTTACAAGAGAAGATGCTGTAATCTGCGGCACAGAAGAAGTGTCAAAAATATTTAACAGGTTAAATATAAATTTAATTAAAACATGTGCTTCCGGCAGTCTTATAAAGAAAAATGAAATTTTTCTTGAAGGGACGGGTAATGCTGAAGATTTACATATGGCATGGAAAGTTTCCCAAAACATTATTGATTACAGCTCTGGAATTGCTACAAAAACAAAAAGATTAGTAGATGAAGTATCCAGGGTAAATCCAAATTTACACATTATAACTACAAGAAAAGTTATACCCGGTACAAAAGAATTAGCTGTAAAAGCAGTTACTGCAGGTGGTGGATATCCTCATAGGTTGGGATTGTCTGAAACAATATTAATATTTAAGCAGCACTTGAACTTTTTAGGTGGTATTGATGGATTAAGTAAAATATTAAAAAGCATCAAGTCTAAGGCTTGTGAGAAAAAAATAATAGCTGAAACAGAAAGCCTGGACCAGGCTATCGAACTTTGCAAAATTGGTATTGACGGTCTTCAATTTGATAAAGTTCCTTCCGGTGAATTAAAGACTTATATAGATATTCTTAGAGGCATTAACCCTGCAATTGTAATTTTAGCAGCTGGAGGTATTAATGAAAGCAATATTAAAGAATATGCAGCAACTGGAATTGATGCTATCGTAACTACTTCAGTATATTATGCAAAGCCTATAGATATCGGATGTAAAATAAGCCCAATCTAATTTTTTATATCGTTTTTGGGCTGACCAAAAGAGCTATATTAAAATAGCTCTTTTGGTTAACCACAACATCTTCATTTTTAATAAAATAATGTATTACTAATTTTAAATTAACTCGTTTTGCTTATAAATCTCTATAATCTCTTTCTTAGGTATAATTTGAGATATAATATATGCAATGATTATAATTCCTGGAATATCTGCTAATAATCTTGTAACAGCAAATTTTGAACCTAAGGAAGACATCTCGAATAAAAGCATAGGTATTTTGGTGGTAGACCATGCACCAATAAATATAAGTATATTGGAAAACTTAACACCCTTTTTCATAAAGACAGATGCTACAGGGAATGCTCCATACAATGGTCCTGCTGCCGCAGAACCTAAGATAAAAGACAGTATAACACCTTTTATTCCTGAGCCCTCCCCCATATATCTAATCATGGTTTCCCTTGGTACCCAAACATCTAAAAGCCCTAATAATATAAATATCGGAGGAATTACAAGCAGCATTTCCTTAAAGCTAAATCCTGTAATACCTATAGCCTTTATACCTAAGCTCTTATTTATTAGGATAAGTGCTGAAATTATTATTATAGTCGCAATAAAAAATCTATATCTCTTTAAAAGTTCCTTCATACACCACCAACCGCCTTTCCAATAGTAAATGCAACAAAGAATGAAAATATAAATGCAAGTACATTTCTCCAAATAGTAAGTTTCCTGCCAAAATATTTCATCTCTACAGGCATTGTAACTATACCTACCATCATCAGGGTTGATACAAATGCCCCTATTTGCATGTATCCTGCACCATTTTCTACTAACATTTGTGCAGTTGGAAAAGCTACAAAGCCAGGAATTAATGTTATTGATCCAACGGCTGCTGAAACTATAACACCAAACCATCCCGAATCTCTGCCTATTATTTTAGATATGAATTGTGCATCTAAAATAGAAAGAAGTATTCCAACCAATATAATAACACCTAAAAATTGCGGCAAGATGTTTTCAAAGGATTTCCATGCTTTCTTTAAAGCCATTTTTGTTTTTTTCTTATCCATAAAAGAGGATATTATTAATAAAATCAAAGTAATTCCATATAAAATAATGTTGCTCAATAAGCCTACCGCCTCTCTATATTATTTAGCAGCTATAGAACTTGTAATTTAAATATCTTTAAGTAATGCATAACTTATTAACAAGGTTAATATAAGGAAACAACCAAAAAAAATAAATAACGTATTTATCCCATATAGAGTTATTATTCTTCCTCCTATTGCAGTTCCAAATCCTCCGCCACCCATAAAACAAAATGCAACTAATGACATAGCAGAGCCCCTTGCTTTTTCAGCAAATGCTGTAGCTCTTGTTAAAAGTGTTGAATGTGTAAAAATAAAACCAATACCAAGAAATGCAACTGCCAATATTAATATAAATAAATTGGTTCCAAAGAAATATATAATAATGTCTGCTATTGATGCTGAAACAAGTCCCAGACTAAGAACTTTGCGCTGACCAATCTTACTTGTAATTTTACCGCTCATTCTTCCGCCAATTACTGACATAATTCCAAATCCAGTCATTATAAGTCCAACATAAAAATTATTATATTGATATGTTTTAGCAATATAAGAACCCATATAGGAAAAGCTTCCAACAATAAACATTCCTTCAAAGATTACAATTAAATAAGTAAATAAACTTGTAGTATTGGATACAAGTTTTATATATGGTTTTATAATTTGACTATTAAGATTCTTTTCTGAAGGCAGTAATTTATAATTTTTAATTAGTAGAATCGAAGGAATAAGAGATATTATTGCATATGCTATAAATACTCCCCTCCAGTTCAGGAAGAATGCAATTGTACCACCTATAGCCATACTTAAACCTTGCCCAAGAAAGGATAACCCCATAAAAGTACCGATTGCCTGCTGCCTTTCTTCCATTGGAAAAACATCACCTATTAATGCAAGTGAAATAGGCATTACTGAGGCAGCAAATATTCCTGTTAATGCACGAAATAAAGCTAAGCTTGTTAAGCTTGATCCTAAAGCACATAATCCCGTAGCTATTGTAAATGCCAGCACTGAAAATGTAATTACTTGTTTTTTACCGTATCTGTCAGCTAAAGGTCCAAAAATAATTTGAAAAACACCAAATGGTATCATATAAGCTGTTATCAGTAATCCTGCTTTTGCCACATCTATATTCAAATTCTGAGATATAGTTGGAAGTATCGGGGATACTACCCAGTTGTCAGCCATAACAATGAATCCGGCAAGTCCCAATAATACAATGAGACTTCTTTTGTTGATTATCTTTTGTTCCATAATTTACACCCCTAATAATTTATTTTTTCTAAATTTTGTTACCGGGGCTAACATTAAGCTAGCCCTATCTTTAGACACATTATCAAATTACAAAATTAAATAAATAACCTATAAATACAATGCCTAATCCTACAATGCCAAAGAACACTGCTAACAGCTTAGGTTTCAAAACCCTTCTTAAAAGGATTCCCTCCGGCAGGCTTAATCCTGTTACAGCCATCATAAATGCAAGAGAAGTTCCCATAGAAACACCAGCTCTTGTAAATTCACCAACTAATGGTATTACCCCAGCCGCATTAGAATATAGCGGAATTCCTATTAGTACAGCTGCAAATACTGCAAATGGATTACTTTTTCCTGCATATTTCGCCAGTGCCCCTTTTGGAATCCATGCATGCATAAAGCCTCCTATAGCAATGCCAATCACCACATATATCCATATTTTCTTTATTAAATCTTTTGTAAATACCCATGAATCTATTAATCTTTCCTTTGTAGTGGGATTAGACATTTCTATATCAGAGTTCATTTGGATTTCATAGACATAACCTTCTACCTGATTTTCCATTTTCAGCTTTCCAATAATAATACCACTTATAATTGCAATTATTTCACCCGAAACTACATAAATAAATGCTATTTTCAGTCCAAATAAGCCATATAGAAGTCCTAAAGCAACTTCATTTACCATTGGTGCAGCAACCAGAAATGAGAAGGTAACTCCAAGCGGGATACCAGCTTCAACAAATCCGATAAAAAGAGGAACTGCTGAACATGAGCAGAATGGTGTAACAATACCAAGCATGGCTGCAAGTATATG
>JAJBWD010000484.1:0-8464 GCA_032907345.1 Bacillota bacterium
AACAATAAAAAAAGCATTGAAGGGTAAAATGGAGACACTGGAAAACTGGTTTGGACGAAATGTTTTAGGTGTTGCTGCATCCATTCTTATATTCGTCGGTCTAGTATACTTAGGAACCTTAGTTTATAAGCATATTACAGAAACCATGAAAATACTCTCTATGTATGCCATCAGCACCCTTATTACAGGGCTTGGCATTGCACTGACAGTTAAAAAGCGCAACAACTTCACCGATATTTTAACTGGCTGCGGCTGCGGTTCCTTCTTTATCTCCATCCTGCTGACACATATCTATTTTAACAGGATCAGCGATATCACTGCATTTTCACTGCTGCTGCTGTGGATGGCAGCAATATTGTACCTTTCCAAAGCCCTCAGCTCTACGCTGCTCAGCATCGTTGCCCATATCGGTATGATTGTTTCCATTTGCTTTGCCTTTGGAATGGGAATTACCGATGAAAAGCTTTTACTTTTACTGATTTATCAGGCTGCATCCATCACCGTGATTCTGCTGGGAAATATTTTTTGCTGTAAAAAGACATATTATTTCGGTGTATTTGTTTCGCTCTTTCTTACAATCACTGCAAGCTGCTTTATGTGGAGCAGATTTACTGCAGGTGCAAATCAAGCAGGTATGTTTCCCTTTGCAACTACTCTGCCTGTTATGGGAATTGCTGCTGCCTTTGCCGCACAGTTTTTAGGTGCCTCCTTCCTTTCCTATCTATTATCTGTTTCTGCCAGCCGGTTGAAAAATGAATCCTATAGAATGGTCGTGCATGCTGCCAATAAAGCACTGTGGCTTGCAGCACTTATTATAAATGTGTATCATATCGCCTATAGAATTGCCGCCGGAATGACTGCAGATTCTTTTTTGGCCATGACGCCGAATAACCAGTTAACAGCTGTTTACGCAGCGGTGATGATTAGTATTGCAGTAATTCTTGTGCATGGGGCTCTCACACTATTACTCGGCCTTAAACTAAATTTTGACAGTAAACTTGAGACATATTCGGTTTTGTTTTTAAGTGCTGCAGCATCGGTGTTTTTGCTCATTCTCTGGAGCTTTAAGTTCAATATGGTAACAGTGGTTCCCCGTATTACGTTCCTTTTTGTAATATCTCTGCTTCTGCTGCTTGCAAAGCGTATCAGCAGAAATAAGACTTATGCTGTCGGAGCAAATGTTATCCTGGCAATAGATGTTCTATTCATGCTATTGGACGGATATCGAAATATGACGAAATTTGGTACTATAGCCTTATCAATGGGGTATATGCTGCTGTATATAGTTATCATTTGGGGGCAGTGGATGATTCAAAAGGAAGATGATAAAACAAAATACAGTACATGGGTTAGGCTTGCATCCTTTCTGCTGATAGAAACTTCTCTTATTTCCATATTTTTAACATCAAAGCTGAAATACCATACGGTAATTCTCCTGCTGCTTTTGACATCACTGAATATCCTGTTATATCTTGTCCGCTATGACAGAAATGATGGCAAAGGGTCTGCTCTTTGCAGGGTTATGTTTGTTAATGAACTTATATTACTTGCATTTAATGCTGGCTTCATTGCCTTTGCATACAAAGATTCAGCGGCTACTGTACTTTATATGCTGCTTTCGGTGATTTCGTTTGGATTTTCCTTTATCAGGATAAATGAAGTGATTGATGGCGGTGACAACAATATGGCGGGTATACTGACAGGGGTTAAGCTGACGGTTCTTGTGCTTGCCACGGTCTATGGCAATACATCCTGGTTTGATCAGGCTTACTGCTTTAGCATAGTCTGCATGCTGACAGCTCTCACCTGTATTATTCTTGGGTTTGCATGGAGGGTGAAATCATTGCGGCTATACGGCTTGGTAATAACATTGGTATGTGTGCTTAAATTGGTGACTTACGATGTCACAAACCTGAATACACTCATGAGGGTAATTGCCTTAATCGGCGGTGGTGTTATTTGCTTTATTATCAGTGCAATCTATAATTACACATCAAAGAAAATATATCATGAGTAGACAGTAAAAGATAATTAGAAAGAGGAATTATTGTAAAGTTGTAGAATAAATATATTGGAATAAATTATAAATTAAGGGGGATTTTATGGGAGATAATACTGAAAACAGAAAGTTAAGCTTTTGGATGAAAATAGTTAGCAGCGTTCAGGGAATAAAGCATTATGAGAATGCCTTAAAAGAAACTACCGGGAAGGCAGTATTATATTTGCTGTTAATATCGCTGCTGCTGGGAGCCATTGGATCTTTACGAGAAGCTTTTGTAGTGAATGATGGCATATCAGAATTTATGAAAGTATATAATGATGAATGTCCATACTTTGAACTTAAAAATGGAGAGCTGAGTGTTGATGGCAGCATGCCAATAGTTTTAGAGGATGATGATAACTATATTGTAATAGATACAACTAACAGCACTAATCCTGATATTTTAGATTCACATAGCAGGGGTATTTTATTATTAAAAGATAAAATGATTCAAAAAAAGAACGGAGTACAAACTGAAGTAACTGATTTCAAATCATTACAGGAATTTACCATCAATAAAAATATAGTAAACAGATACTTACCTTATGCAAGGGTTATTATACTGCTTATTTTCTTTGGCAATATACTTTGGTATTTCCTGGGTGGACTCTTAAGTTCTCTGTTTTTAGCTTTATTTGCTCTTATAATCAATGGAATTTTTAAAACAAAGCTTAAATATGGACAGCTCTTTAGCTTAAGCATTTATGCATTAACTACTCCGCTTATTATAAGTACTCTATTTAAAATATTAAGCTTAGAACATTTTAGTTATTACTGGTTAATATATCATATTATAGCTTTTGCTTATATTGGCTTTGTGCTCAACAAATTAAAAAATTCTCAGAATAATATTGAAATAAATTAAGAGTATAAATAAACTATTATTAAAGCATGGTTTTAATATTCAAAAATAATTATTTTTAAAAGTGTTGACAAAAGGTAACTGGTTACATATAATAAAAATGTAACCAGTTACCTTTAATATTTCAGTCTGGTTTTTAAGGAGTGTAAATTATGGATAAAACAGAGGATAAAAATATGCAGGCTTACATATATGGAGGAATATTTGCTTTATCTAATAAACTGCAGTTACTAGGTGATAAGTTCGATTCCAACATATCTACAAAGCAGTGGTTTTTAATTGCTGTTATAGCCAGCTTTAAAGATGAAGCACCTACCATTTCAATGACTGCTGAAAGGGTAGGAAGCTCCAGGCAGAATGTTAAAAAGATGGCGGTAATACTGGAGAAAAAATCTTTCTTAACTATAATCAGAGATAAAGAGGACAGCAGAATACAAAGATTGGAATTAACAAAATACTGCATAGATTATTTTAAAAATAGATACGAAAGAGAAGAAAGGTATATGGAAAGCTTATTTACAAATTTTGATGAAGCATTGCTTTCAGGACTTTATAGAGGAATGAAAAAATTGGAGGAAAATATTATAATAATGGAGAGTCAAAATGAATAGAAGGAGTAAGAAAAGAATGTGGGTTGTTTTAGGTATAATAGGTTTAATAATATCCATAATGGTTATTTATTTCAATGTACCTTATTCAAGATTAAAAGGAGACTTCAAGAATTACTTAGCTGAAAGTGAAAAGAATACTAATGCAGCTAAAACAGCCGGTAAATATGTATTTAATGATTTACCCGGATGTATGCAGAAATTTTATAACTATACAGGATTAATGAAAAAGGTTTCCAGTAAGCATGTAAGCTTTGACTTCAGGGATGCTGATTTTGTTAATACAGAAATGAAGAAAACATTGAAAATAGATTATTCAGAGCATATTTTTGCAGATGTACCAGCCAGATTTGCTTTTATAGATTCATCCTTGTTTGGTATACCATTTCAAGGCCTGGACTCATTTATTGATGGCAAAGGCGGCATGAAGGGGGTAGTTGCTAAAAATATTACTTTATTCGATCAGCGTGGAAAAGATATGGATAAGGCAGCACTGGTTACATGGCTCGCAGAAATTATATTTATGCCATCAGAATTATTAAATGGACAAATAGAAATTAAAGAGCTGGACAAAAATTCTGTGTCCGTATCAATTACCTATGATAACATTACTGTTGGAGGAGTTTACAAATTCAAAGATAATGGTGAAATTATTGAATTTATAACTGATGACAGGGCAATGAGCTACACTGATGGAAGAATTGAACATAAAAAATGGTCTGCTCTATATGAAGAGTATACGAAAAAAGGAGAGCTGCTTCTGCCTGATAGAATAAAGGCTGAGTGGCATCTTGATGACAGCGACCTGGTATATTTTAACGGAGGCAAGGTACAATATAATTTTTATTAAGCAAGTTTGATATTGATGGAAATGAGTGTTAAGATTCGAAACTAAATACTAACCAAGATAAAGGCTTCGGCAGATTTGCTGGAGCCCTTTTATAGTGCGCCAGGAAAAACATAAAAAATTAATATCAACCTTAAAAAAGGTTTAGTGCAGATAATACAGGTAAGATATTTACAAAGGTATTTATTTTCTATATGATGTAATTAATTCGAAATTGTATAAGGAATATAAAATCACATATGATAAATACAAGGAGTGGTAGACTTATATGACGACATCATTAATAAGTACGGATATTCTTGCAATCATTGCACTTTGTTTTACAATAAATTTAGCCAGGCGGAACGCTGCTGTAAATAAAACAAATAACAGGATTTACATATCAGCCTCAGTCGTAACGATTATTCTGCTGATTTTAGAAATCGCAACAATTTCAATGGGACTTTCAGGCAGCAGTAAATTTGTGATACCTTACCGCATAGCTAACATCTTAGGCTTTTCTTTGAGCCCTGTAGTTCCTTTTATTCTTTTATTTTTTAATAGTAATAAGAGAAAAAATATTTTGCATATTTACTTTTTAACAATACCGTTATATATTAATACGTTTATTTGTACTATAAGCTATAAAACTGGTTTTGTATTTTTCGTTAATGCCCAAAATCAATATACCCGAGGGAGTTTATTTTTACTGCCCACTATAGTTAGTATGTTTTATTATGGGTTGTTTATAATAGATTTAATCAAAAATAGTGCTGAATACGAAATGGAAGATAAAAAAGTTTTAATTCCGGTTATTTTTATACCTGTACTGGGAGTCATTCTTCAGATTTTATTTAAGGGTTTAATACTGATATGGAGCTGTGCCGCTATATCACTTCTGTTATATTATATCTTTCTGCTTGAGCTGCAATTCAGATATGATGTTCTTACTAAAATTAAAAATCGTGCAGCCTTCGAAAAGGAAATGGGGAAATATGATAATGGTGATAAAAATGCAGTAATTGTCATGCTTGATTTAAATAACTTAAAGAAAACAAATGATAAAAATGGACATAAAGCCGGAGATGAATTGATTTTCAATGCCGCAAAAATTATAGAGCAAAGCTTTATGGGAAAAGGCAAAGCATACAGGATTGGCGGTGATGAATTTTGTGTTATTTGTAAGGGTATATCAAAGGAATCAGTAGATGCTGCTCTGTCTGATTTAGATAACTTATTAATAAAAGTAAATGAAAAGAGGCAGATTAAAATAGTACTTGCTTATGGGCAAGCTTCTTATAACAAAGATAAAGATGAAAGTATATATTCTTCATTTGCCAAAGCTGATAAAGCTATGTATATTCACAAAGCAAAATTGAAGGGAGTATATGGCAGAAGAGAAGACGATTAGTAAAGCAATATAATGAGAGGAAAGATACTAATGATTGATTATAATTTATGTGTATGTGATATGGACGGGACGCTTTTAGATTCAAAAGGTTTAATAACTCAGGAGAATGAGACTGCATTAAAAAAGCTGCAGCAAATGGGTTTAGAAATAATCATTGCTTCAGGCAGGGTTGATCTAATGGTGAAGTCTTTTATAAAACAGCTGGATTTAAGGGGCCATGTTATATCCTGTAATGGAGGTCTTATCAGAAATATAGAAACCGGTGAAATAATTTATTCCAAGATAATGGATAAAGCTGCCGTAAAAGAAATCATAATGTATTGTTTGGATTACAGTATTGATTTCATGATTTATACTTCCGATATGGTATATTCTAATAAAGGTAATCCAAAGATGCAAAAATTTGAGAACCTTAATAAACTTTTGTCAGCTGATTTACAGCTGCCTATAAAATGTGCAGATAAATCATTAATTGAAAATATTGATGATATTAAAGTTTTAAAAGTTTTATTGATTTGCCATAATGATGAAGAAACTGAATCACTACAAAAGTATTTTTCAAAATATGATACACTGACAGTTGTAAGTTCGGCCAGAGGGCTTCTTGATATTATGGCATCAGATACTTCTAAAGGTAATGCTCTTAAAATATTATCAGAAAAAACAGGAGTAGATTTAAGCAAAGTAATTGCCTTTGGAGATAACTATAATGATATAGAAATGTTAAAATGTGTTGGAATGCCCATAGCTATGGGAAATTCCGTAGAGGATGTTAAATTATGTGCTAAGTATATAACTAAGCCCAATAATGAATCCGGTGTAGCCTATGGAATAAATAAATATATATTAGGGGAATAGTTCAAAAAGGAATTAAATAATCTATACTAAAAATAGTTTATATTTTGGAAGGTATTTTATGAAGGAAAAGATAAGAGGTATATTTTTGAATCTGGGTGCTGACATTTGCGGTTTTGCAAATGTGGACAGGTTTACTGGTGCTCCAAAGGGATTTCACCCTACAGATGTTTATGCTGACTGCAAATCAGTCATTGTGTTTGCAAAAGCTCTTCCGAAAGGAATAGCTAAAGTAAACCCAAGAATCATTTATCAGCATTTCAATAGCATGGGACCTGTTGAATTAGACAGGATTGCATATTTGGCAGCTTTGGAAATTGAAAAACTTTTCAATGGATTTGCTGTTCCGATTCCTGCAGATGGACCATATGATTACTGGGATGCAGAAACGCTGGAGGGCCGTGGCACCATTTCCATGAAGCATGCTGCTGTACTGGCAGGCCTGGGAACACTGGGCAAAAATACGCTGCTTATAAATAGTCAGTATGGAAATATGCTCAGTATCGGTGCAGTTCTGACTGATTTGGAACTTGAATCAGATATATTTGCAGAGGAAATGTGCATAAAGCGCTGTCATCTGTGTTTAGACAGCTGTCCTGTAAAAGCATTAGATGGAAGGACTGCCAATCAAACACTTTGCCGTACCCATGCTTACGAAAACAATTCACGGGGTTTTTCCGTAGTTAACTGCAATAAATGCAGAATTGTATGCCCAAGAGCATTTGGTAAAGCAGGGAATAAATAATACTTTTAATAATAATGCAACAAAGCCATCCTTTAGGTATTAAATCTAAAGGATGGCTTTTTAGCAATTAAAGCAAAAAATACCATCAAGGTTTTGATTTACCTGTTATTCTTCTGGAGGTTTAAATTCAAATAAATCACCAGGCTGACAGTTAAGTGCCTTACAGATAGCTTCCATGGTGCTTAGCTTTACAGCGCTGACTTTAGCATTTTTCAGATTGGACAGATTGGCTGTAGTAATTCCCACACGTATTGACAACTCATTTAACGATATCTTACGATCAGCCATTACCCGATCTAAACGTATAATAATAGGCATAACCTTCCCCCTATACTGTAGTATCGTGTTCTTGTTGGAGAGTACAGCCAAATTTAAATATTTCTGCAAGCAGAATTATGATAAGTGCCAGTATTGCTCCATTTGGAATAATAGTAAAACGTGCTTTTATTAAAGGTTCAATACCCTTTTGAACATAAAAATGGTAAAGTTTATCAGCAAAGGAATAACTGATAAGCTGGCTAAGGTATGTGTCAGCAAATAATGTCCATCCTATTACGCGAATTCTCTTAACATTTTTAGAAATAAATGGAGAATTACTGCGAAGAGAATTTATAATATCCCGTATCATCCATAAACACAAAATACCTACACCCATAGCAACAACATTTGCGAATGAAAGCAGATAATATGATTCTGTTTTTTTACCTAATATATCATTTGTTAAAATAAAGCCGTCAAAACTTAAGTTGGAATTGCTGCCGGTAAGAAAGTCCGGGATAAACAGTAACAATATTAAATATATTACTGACATTACAATGCTTATCCATAACCCCACATTAACAAAAGCATGCAACACTTTATAGATTTTAGAATTTAAAAAAGATTTTTCCATAAACTCAACCTCCTTTAACTGTATCCATAATTGTATTATATTGGATATATATTAAATTGTCAATAAATATTTATCGTATTGCGATAAAAAATTATTAAGGTATAATAATGTATTTAAAGTTAATTTAGCCTGCTCTAGCTAAGGAATCGAAAATGAGGATCAGAATTGAATGATAATAATAATTTATGGAAAGTATGCTTGACATTACATGATTATATTGCTAT
>JAJBWD010000485.1:0-3111 GCA_032907345.1 Bacillota bacterium
TTATTTTTCTGTAAACTATTCTTTTTATCTTGCTGAGCCTTTTGAATAAGGGCATATTTTTATAATAATTTAAGAATAGATCATTTAATTCCTTACCTTCTATTACCAGGTTATCAAGCAAATAAATATCTTGAAATTTATACTTTTCTTCCTGCAGGGATACCAGATTATCCAATTCAAAAATATACTCTTCACTGGTTTTTCTAACTATCTTCTGGATGAAATCATTATCTTTTTCTAATATTATCTCCATATATTCTCTATAGGGCATAATATTATTAAGTCCAATGAACTCTATTGCTAAGTCCTGAAATGTGGTCTGAGGAATTCCTTCTTCACCAAGTGATGGAAGAACTTCTTTTATATAGTCCATAAATACACTGTTGGGTCCCAAAATAAGAACTCTTCCCTTTAATGTGTCCCTGTAATTATATAAGAGATAGGCAACCCTATGAAGGGCAATAGTTGTCTTGCCTGATCCAGCCACACCATTTACAACTACTGTTATGTTCTTCTTTTCTCTTATGATATCATCCTGTTCTTTTTGAATTGTTGTCACAATGTCTTTAAGTTTTTCTTCTGAATTTTGACTAAGTACTATCTGAAGTATCTCATCTTTTATGTCTACAGAAGAATCAAACATACCCTTTAGCTCTCCTTTTTTTATCATGAACTGCCTTTTAAGGGATACGTTAACGGGTATGTCACCCAGAGGTGCTCTGTAATGGGATTCTCCCAGCTTATCATCATAAAAAAGTGATGATACGGGGGCTCTCCAGTCTATTATTGTAGGTTCAGTCTTTTCTTCAGATATAAAACCATACCTGCCTATATAAATGCTTTCTGATTCATCCTCATCCTCTTCTTTGAAATCTATTCTTCCGAAATAAGGCGAATTTATAAGGTAAATAAGCTCTTTCAGTCTTTTATCTATTGCCTTATAAGCCTCTTCCTTAATAAAGTTCTCATGGTCAAAATACTCAGCAATCTTGTCTTTATCCTCTTTATATTCTTCAAGAGTATTTTCTCTGTTTTTAAGAATCATATCTGCAATATTTTTTCTGTATTTTATGCCTTTCAAAAGATCATCATTTAACTCTATAAGTACGTCCCTAAGGTGTTCTTTTTCCAGTTCCTGCTGAATAGTTCTTTCTAATTCTTCCTTTAGAATATCACTCATTTTAAGCCTCCTTTGAATTGTACTTTAAAATCAGGTTTTCAAATTCTTCCCCTGTTATTGTTTCCTTTTCAAATAAAAAGTTTGCAATATAATCAAGAAGACCATAATTTTCACTTAATATGGTTTTTGCTTTTTCATGAGACATCTTAATTATCTTCAGTGTCTCTTCATCTACTTTAGCAATAGTATCTGCACTGCAATTGCTTACATTTCTTCCATCTAAATATCTGTCTGCAGCAGATTCAATACCCATCATATCAAAGGTATCTGTCATTCCATATACAGTAATCATGCTTCTTGCAGATTTTGTTGCTCTTTCAATATCGTTGGAGGCTCCTGTTGAAATTGATTTGAATTTAACTTCTTCAGCTGCTCTTCCCCCCAGCATAACCACTATTTCCTCTTCCATTTCTTCTTTTGATACTAAATATTTTTCCTCAGCAGGCAGCTGCATTGTATAACCCAGTGCTCCCATTGTCCTTGGAACTATAGTTATCTTATGAACCTTATCTGTATGATTTAAAAGTTGTGCCAAAAGTGCATGACCTACCTCATGATATGCAACTCTAAGCTTTTCATCCTTTGATAAAATTCTGTTTTTCTTTTCTTCTCCTGCTATTACTATTTCGACTGCTTCTTCCATGTCCTGCTGAATTACTTTATCTCTTCCCTTTTTTACTGCCCTAAGTGCTGATTCATTAACTATATTTGCAAGATCAGCTCCTACTGCACCAGGAGTTGATTTTGCCAGGCTTGAAAGGTCCACATTATCATCAATCTTAACTCCCTTTATATGAACCTTTAATATTTCTTCCCTTCCTTTTAGATCCGGTCTGTCAACTATGATTCTTCTGTCAAAACGGCCTGGTCTTAGGAGTGCATGATCCAGTATCTCCGGTCTGTTTGTAGCTGCCAGGATAACTACTCCCTTTGATGAATCAAATCCATCCATTTCTGAAAGCAGCTGATTTAAAGTCTGCTCCCTTTCATCATTTCCTGTTGGTATGCTGCCATCTCTTTTTTTGCCTATGGCATCTATTTCATCAATAAATATTATGCAGGGTGCTTTTTCTTCTGCCTGTTTAAATAAATCTCTTACTCTGGCTGCTCCCATACCAACAAACATTTCAACAAAATCAGAGCCTGAAATCGAGAAAAACGGAACCTTTGCCTCTCCTGCAACTGCTTTAGCAAGAAGAGTCTTTCCTGTTCCGGGAGGGCCTACAAGAAGTGCCCCTTTGGGAAGTCTGGCACCAATATCTTTATATTTTTGCGGGTTATGAAGAAAATCTACTATTTCTATGAGTGATTCCTTTGCCTCATCCTGTCCTGCTACCTCTTTAAAGGTAACCCCTGTTTCATTTTCTCCATACAGCTTGGCAGTGTTTTTGCCAAAGGACATGACAGAGCCCCCCATTTTCTTGTCCATTTTACCGAATAATATTTTACCTATAAAGTAAAATCCAACTATAGGGAGAACCCAAAAATATATAAAATCCTTGATAGGCGAATTCTGATCTATTTTACCTCCGTCGTAGGACACATTATACTGATCTAAATAACCTATAAGATTATCATCTTCATTAAGTTTTGTAGTGTAGTATATTTTACGTGATTTATCCTTTTCACCTTTTGGCAGGATTACTATTCTATCCTTTAAAATTTGAACCTGTTCTATTTTGTTTTCCTTAACCATCTTTTTAAAATCTGAATATGCTATGTTTTCGGTCCTTAGATCAACTATGAGGCTGTTTAGGAAAAGTATCAATATTCCTGCTACTGCAGCATATATGAGAGTATATTTGTATTTTTTATCCTTAAACATGATTTTGTCTCCTTATCACATATATCTGGTTTTTTTTAAATACTTTGATTGTATACCTGTATTACTATTATAGTATAACCTTTTCCAGCGTACAATAAAATGAAAA
>JAJBWD010000486.1:0-6309 GCA_032907345.1 Bacillota bacterium
AAAGCTATTACTAAGGTACTGATTGATAAGTATAGCGATATTTTTGATAATAACTGGATTATTTTTGAAGAAGAAATAAAGAGGGATATTTCTAATTTGTTTGGAAATAACTTTTGGAATTTCCTAGGCAAAGGCAAATAGAAATGACAGAGGTAATTAATATTGATAGTAAGGGATTTAAAGCACTTAAGGATTACAGCAGCTGGAGAATTGCCCAGCTGGGATATGATGAGGATGTAAACAGCCTGGATGGTGTAAAAACCTTTGGTAGACATCTAAAAACAGATGAAGTTTTTACACTTTTGGAAGGTGAAGCTTCCATATTTACTGCTGGCTTTACTAAAGAATTTGGAACAATAAGGGCAGATAAAATGGAAAAGAATAAGATTTACATTGTTAAGGAAAAGGAGTGGCATGCTGCTGTTATGAATCCGGGTGCAAAAATTCTTATAGTGGAGAACAGTGATACCTGCAGTTCAAATTCTGATATTCATGAATTAACACAGGAAGAAAAAATAATCATGAAGCACCTAAGAGGGTGATATTGTGAAAAAATATAAATTCGCCATAGCTGGATGCGGAACAATAGGAGCTATTCATGCTGAATGTATAAATCAGATTGATAATGCTGAGCTGTCAGCAGTATATGATGCTAACGAGGAAAATTCAAAAAAGTTAAGTTCTGTTTATAATTGCTGCTGTTATTCAGATTTAAACCAGATGCTGTCAAATGAGGATATAGACATAGTATGTATATGCACTCCAAGCGGTCTGCATGCTGAATATGGCATAAAATGTGCTCAGGCAAAGAAACATGTCATCTGCGAAAAACCAATAGAAACTACTATTGAAAAGGCGGAGAGTTTGATAAAGGCATGCGAACAGGAAGGAGTCAAACTTTCTGTAATATCACAGCACAGATTTGATAAATGTATTGTGGAGTTAAAAAGGGCAATAGACGCCGGGGAACTTGGAAAATTGTGTTTTGGTGAAAGTTTTACAAAATGGTATAGAAGCCGGGAATATTATGAAAGCTCAAAATGGCGGGGAACATGGAAGCTGGATGGAGGAGGAGCCCTGATAAACCAGTCAATTCATTATATAGATTTATTACAGTATCTTCTAGGACCAGTCAGGGAGGTATATGGAGTATGTTCTTCTATGGGGCATAATGGAATTGAAGTGGAAGATGAAGCATTAGCAACGGTCAGGTTTAAAAACGGGGCAATAGGTATGATAGAAGGAAATACAAATGCTTATCCAGGCTTTTTTACAAGATTGGATATATATGGCGAAAAGGCTTCTGTTGTTGTGGAAAACGATAACATTACTATGTGGAAAAACAGAAATGGTACTGAGAGGAAAACAGAATTTATTAATGGAACGGCAGAAGCTTATTCTTCAGCCAGTTCTTCAAGAGTCAGTAACTTCAACTCTCATATACAGCAGTTTAAAGATGTTATCCAGGCAATAGAAGATGACAGAAAACCAAAGGTAGACGGTTACGAAGCTCTGAAACCTTTGAGAATAATAATGGCAGTATATGAATCCAATAAAACTGGGAGACCTGTTATATTTAAAGATTGCTGAATATTATTTAATAATTTTAAGCAGTTAATATTTAAAGAAAGAGTAAGTAAAAGCAAACTCTGATCTTTATAAAATATTTAATTTTAAAGGGGGATTTACAATGTTATCAAATCACTTTAAAAAGACAGTATCAATAGCGTGTGCATTAATGGTTACAGCAGCTATGGCTGGGTGCAGTAAATCAAAGGCAGCTTCTACAGGTACTGCAGATCAAAAAAAGATTGTACTCAGATTAGCTGAAAACCAGCCGGAAGATTACCCTACTACTATCGGTGACAAAGAAATGGCAAAAATTGTTGAAGAGAAGACTAACGGCAGAATAAAAATAGACGTATATGCCGGAGGTCAGCTTGGAGATGAAAAAAGTGTTATTGAAGCCATACAGATGGGCGGCATGGATTTAGCCAGAGTAAATGCTCAGCCCTTATCTGACTTTTCAAAAAAATTAATGGTTCTTAGCCTGCCATATATATTCAGCAGTGAAGATCAGGAATGGAAGGTACTGAACGGATCTATAGGCAGTGATTTACTGGATTCATTAAAAGACAGCAACATGATAGGTTTAACATATTATGATTCAGGAGCAAGATTTTTCTATAACAGCAAGAGAGAAATAAAAACTCCGGCAGATATGAAAGGACTAAAGATAAGAGTTCAGCAGTCAGAACTTATGATGGGACTTGTTACAGCTTTAGGCGCATCACCAACTCCAATGGCTTATGCAGAAGTATACAGTGGACTTCAGACTCATGTTGTTGATGGAGCAGAGAACAATTGGCCTAGTTATTTTTCAACATCCCATTATGAAGTTGCCAAATATGCTACTATTGATAATCATTCAAGAACACCTGAAGTAGTTATGGCATCAAAAAAGGTATGGGATAAATTAAGTGCTGATGATCAGAAGATTATAAAAGATGCAGCAGTTGCATCACAGGAAGTTCAGAGAAAAGCATGGAAAGAATATGAGGCAAAGTCTATAGCTGCTGTAAAAGCAAAGGGAAATAAAATAACTGAAATTACCGACTTTACTCCATGGCAGGATGCAGTAAAGGGACTCTATGATAAATTCGGAGCTAACTATAAGGATTTAATAGAACAGATAAGAGCAACAAAATAAAATAATTTTATAAGTATGCCGCTGGCTCATCCAGTGGTGTACTTATATTAAGGGAATTACATAATTTCATTTTGGCTGATTTTAGTTTAAAATAACGAATTAATTACATTTTTATATGGTGAAAATGTTAATTTATAAATTATGCAATTTCCTCATATTAATTAAAAGAGGTGTGACTGTGCTAAAAAAAATAGAAAAATATATAAATCATTTTATTGAAATATTCAGCATGAGCCTTTTGGTAATCATGACTGTCATAGTTACAATTACAGTTTTTTCAAGATACTTTTTACACAAGACCCCTGGCTGGTCTGATGAATCAGCACTGTTATCCATGGTCTGGTTTGGCTTCTTAAGTATGGCAATAGGCACAAGAGACCACTTGCATATAAGGATTACAATGCTGGATATGATTTTATCAGAAAAAGCCAAGTATGTGCTGGATTGGGTCAGCAGAATATTAATTCTTCTATTTTCATTATTCATGATAATAGAAGGTATAAATATGTGTAAGGTTGCTACAGGTAATTCAATGCCTGGTTTAAAACTGAATTCTGCATTTTTATATGCTGCAGTTCCAATATCCGGTGTTGGTATATTATGCTATATGGTTGTAGAATCAATAAAAACCATTATGAATAAGGAGGATAACAAATGAACTCCATAGCTATTGCAATACTTCTAATTAGTTTTTTTATTTTACTTTTCTTAAGAGTCCCTATATCTTATTGCCTTGGAATTTCGGCTGTTTTGACGGCTATGTATATAAATATTCCTCTTGCATTATTAGCACAGGCCATGGTTAGGGGAATAAATTCTTTTTCACTGCTGGCAATACCATTTTTCATCTTAGCTGGTGAAATTATGAGTGAAGGTGGCATATCCAGAAGACTGATTGCTTTTTCAAATGCGATTGTAGGCCGAATTCGTGGAGGACTGGCTATGGTTAATGTATTAGCCAGCATGTTTTTTGGAGGAATATCAGGATCATCTGTTGCGGATACGTCTTCTATAGGGTCCATTATGATACCTATGATGAAGGAAAAAGGATATGATACGGATTATTCTGTTGCTGTTACTATAACAGGTTCAACCCAGGGAATATTAATACCGCCAAGTCATAATATGATAATATATTCACTTGTAGCAGGCGGTGTTTCAGTTGGAAAACTATTCTTGGCAGGTGTAGTTCCTGGAATTTCACTGGGAATTGCTCTTATGATAGCTGCTTATATAATAGCCGTGAAGAGGAAATATCCCAGAGGCAGAAAAATGACATTTAAAGAAGGCCTAATTGCAACAAGGGATTCATTCTTTGGATTGTTTACATTTGTTATTGTTGTAGTAGGAGTTGTAAGTGGGTTATATACTGCCACAGAAGCAGCAGCTGTTGCGGCTGTATATGCATTTATAGTTACCTTCTTTATTTACAGAGAAATACCACTGTCAAAGATGGGCGTAATATTAATTAAAAGTTTAAAAACACTTTCAATAGTCATGGCATTAATAGCAACCTCAAATGCATTTGGATTCATGCTGGCATTTTTAAAAATTCCTGCACTTGCCACAAATGCACTGTTGTCTATTTCTTCAAATAAAATTGTAATTTTACTTGTAATTAATGTATTACTGCTGTTTTTAGGATGTATAATGGATATGGCACCTTTAATATTAATAACTACTCCAATATTACTGCCGGTAGCAATGAAGATAGGAGTAGATCCTGTCCATTTTGGAATAATAATGATGCTGAATCTTTCAGTGGGTCTTCTCACACCTCCAGTTGGAAGTACTTTGTTCGTAGGATGTGCTTTAGGAGATATTCCAATAGAAAAGTTAAGCAAAGCAATGATACCATTCTATATTACCATGGTTATTGTACTAATGATAATTACTTACATTCCACAAATAGTTATGTTTATGCCTAACTTTTTTATGCCTTAGTTTTATATAATTTCTTGTTTTAAAATAAAAATACTTGTATGCTTTTTAAGGAGGTAATATGATGAACGAATCAATGCACAAATACATGAAAATAGGCTTAATCCACTTCATGGCATACCCTAATTGCATGAAAGGTGAGGGGCCCATTGAAGAAACATTAAAAAAGATAGCCCTTGACGATTATTTTGATGCTGTTGAAGTTTCATGGATAAAGGATAAAGACTTAAGACAGAGGGCTAAAAAAATAATGGATACAGCCCACATGGCGGCTGCATACGGGGCACAGCCAAGGCATCTTACCACAGGCTTAAATATAAATGATATTAATGAAGAGGGAAGAATAAAAGCAGTAGAGACTTTAAAAGATGGAATAGATGAAGCCTATGAGATAGGGGCTTTAGGACTTGGATTTTTAAGCGGGAAATATACTGAGGATAAAAAAGAGGAAGCATATCAGGCTCTTGTTAAATCAACAGGCGAGCTCTGTGAATATGCAAAATCAAAAGGAAATCTAAAAATAGAACTGGAAGTATTTGATTATGATGTGGATAAAAAGTCACTGATCGGACCTGCATCACTTGCCAGAAAGTTTGCAGAAGAAATTACAAAGAAGTATGATAATTTTGGTCTCATTGTTGACTTAAGCCATATTCCCTTGCTTCATGAGACCATTGAAGAATCCCTGCTTCCGGTAAAAGAATATATAACTCATGCCCACATGGGAAACTGTGTAGTTAAGGATAAAAGCATGCCTGCTTATGGAGATGCACATCCTAGATTTGGATTCCCAAATGGAGAAAATGATGTGGAAGAATTAACTCATTATTTAAAGGTATTAAAAGACATAGGGTTCTTTGACGAAAAAAAGAGACCTATTTTAAGCTTTGAAGTAAAGCCATTTGGTGATGAAGACCCGGACTTAGTAATTGCAAATGCTAAAAGGGTGTTTAATTCAGCTTGGGCTAGACTTTAACAAAAGGATGGAGGCAGTACATATGAATATTGTGGTTTTAGATGGATTTACACTAAATCCCGGAGATATATCCTGGGAAGGGTTAGAAAAACTGGGTTCTTTAAAAGTATATGACAGAACAGCCTATGATGTAAGTGGCAAGGACCTTATTATTGACAGGGCAAAAGATGCAGAAATAATATTTACAAATAAAACCCCTTTATCAAAGGAAATAATTGATAAACTGCCAAAGCTTAAGTTTATAGGAGTTTTGGCAACAGGCTACAATGTAGTAGATACAGCAGCTGCAAAGATTAGGGGAATAATCGTTACAAATATTCCAACCTATGGAACAGACTCGGTAGGTCAGATGGCCATAGCACTTCTTCTTGAGATGTGCCATCATGTCTGGGCTCACAGTGAATCAGTAAAAAGAGGAGAATGGGCCAATAATGCGGACTGGTGCTACTGGAACTACCCTTTAATTGAACTTTGCGGAAAAACTATTGGCATAATAGGCTATGGCAGAATAGCACAGACAACAGGAAGAATAGCCCAGGCTATGGGTATGAAAGTTGCAGCCTATGATGAATATCAGAATAAATCTTTAGAAAACGAAACCATGAAGTATGTTGATCTGGATACTTTATTTAAAACATCTGATGTAATAGCACTGCACTGCCCATTATTTGAGAGCACAAAG
>JAJBWD010000487.1:0-10068 GCA_032907345.1 Bacillota bacterium
CGTCTGGCTAAAATTATAGTTTCACTATACCATACATCAGAGGATGTGGAAAAAGCAGTTGATTATTATGACGCAGCATTCAGTAAAAAAGCTATTCCTGATGATATTCCGGAGCTTTTACTTAAGGCAGGTAAAGAAACTATTACAGATATTATTCCAAAGCTGATAGAAATGAACTTTGTAAAAAGCAAAAGTGAATTTATGCGGTTAATAAATCAGGGCGGTATTCAGCTAAATGGTGAAAAATTAACTCCAGATGATAAGAGCAGAGTTATAACCAGCGATGATGTGATGAGAATCGGAAAAAAGAGATTTGTAAAGTTTCACCCCTGGGGCGGAAAATAAAGGTAAATAAGAAGCAGGCTCAAAATTATATGAATCTGCTTCTTTTAAATTTAATTACTGACTATACTGATCTCAGTCTGCTGCCTATTCACTTAAAGCTTCTTCAGCACATACTGAATCTGACTTTTTCATTTTTAACAGGAACAGAACTAAACATCCTAAGGCAGCTGCAGCACCAACACTGTTTGATAAACCGGCTGCCAGCCTGAAGCCTTCCTTGGCCTGAAGTATATAGCTTACACTTACTGCTGTCATGAATATTCCGGGAAGTGTGGTAATCCAGTGATTCTTTTTGTTCTGATACATGTAAACTGAGCAGGCCCATAGAGTAACCATGGCAAAGGCCTGTGTCATCCAGGACATGTATCTCCATAAAATCGGGAACTGTACAAAGGTTAAGAATACTGCTGTTACAAACATTGGAACTGCCAAAACTAATCTGTGGCTTATTTTTTCCTGAGGATATTTTAATATGTCAGCAAGAGCCAGTCTGGCACTTCTGAAAGCAGTGTCTCCTGTAGTAATAGGACAGGCAACTACACCAAGTATAGCCAGTACACTTCCAACAGGTCCAAGAAGAGTTTTACTGATCTGGAATACTGCTCCTGCAGGACCGGCTTTCCCAAGTACTACTGCACCTAAACTGGAAACATTGCCGTAAAAGGCTAATCCTGCTGCAACCCATATTAAAGCAATTACGCCTTCACTTATCATTGCACCGTAGAAAACTTTTCTTCCATCCTTCTGATTTTTCATGCATCTTGCCATTAAAGGAGACTGGGTAGCATGGAAACCGGAAACAGCTCCGCAGGCAATGGTTATGAACATCATAGGATACATGGATATATTCTGAGGATGAAGATTTGTAAGGCTTACTTCAGGAATTTTATATCCTTTAAATAAAAGTGCTCCAGCAATTCCTGCAGCCATGAAGAAAAGTGCTGCTCCAAACAGAGGATATATTTTTCCGATAATAACATCGATAGGAAGTATTGTTGCCAGAAAATAATATAAAATAATGGCGAATATCCAGAAAGTTTTATTTAAAGCTCCCGGAGTCAGCGCTGCTAAAAGAGCAGCTGGTCCTGCTATGAAAACTACTCCAACGATGACACAGAAAAATACTGTGATTACTCTCATTACCTTTTGAGCTGTTTTTCCCAGATACATACCGTGAATTTCAGATAAACTTGCTCCATCATGCTTAAGTGAAATCATGCCTGATACATAATCATGTACTGCACCGCCTAATATGCATCCGAATATAACCCATAAAAATGCCACTGGTCCGAATAATGCTCCCTGCAGGGCACCAAATATTGGACCCAGACCTGCAATGTTTAAAAACTGAATCAGGTAAACCTTCCAGGTAGCCATAGGAACGTAATCCACACCGTCATTTATTGCATAAGCAGGTGTCTGCTTTTCAGAATCTACGCCAAATTGTTTTTCTACGTATTTTGCATAAAATAAATATCCTGATAAAAGTAATAATAATCCCCCTAAAAAAGTAAACATAAAAAGCCCTCCTAATTTCATTTGTTTGATTTTGAGTATAAAAATACTACTCCTGCCCTGGGGCGAGAAGTAGATCGCGGTACCACCCAAATTTATAACTTAATAATAACGGCTTGTACCGGCACAGCTTACTAGAATTCAGCCTGCAGCTCCAGGGTGATTTTCAATAGATGTAACCTGCGGGCTTTCACCTGACCCCGCTCTCTTTAAGGTATTAAGCTATTTACTCTTCCCTGTCTCAGCTTTTAATTCATATTTTGAAACCCTGCGGATAATTTCCAGTTAAAGCTGATCAGCACTTTAAGCTATAATATCCAGATTTCTTTTTTAGATTTATATTAATATTCCGGAAATACAATATTTAAGTATAAAAAAAGACTACTCTCTGCCCTGGGGCGAGAAGTAGTCGCGGTACCACCCAAATTTATATCTTAATAATTAATAACGGTATTAACCGGCACAGCTTACTGATTTCAGCCTGCAGCTCCAGGGTGATTTTCAAAAGAATCCGCACCTGTGGGCTTTCACCTTACCCCACTCTCTTAAAGGCCTTCAGCTTTTTACTCTTCCCTATCTAAGCTTTTGTTGATATTTAAGTAATTGTTTCTATTATAATTTATATAATTTAAATGTCAAGGCATTATATTAAAATATTGTTGATATATCAATTTGATATTAATACTAGGGGAGTATATAAATATATATCTTTTTAATTTCCTTATCAGGCTGTTTAGCCAGATACTCATACAAGGATGCTCCTATAAGGTTTTTTGTGTGCTGGGCAATTAAAACATCATTTTTACCGAGAGACTGGTTATAACTTTTTTTATAAATTACCTGAGTGTGATAGGGCAGATTTCTATTCTGAGGTTTTCCGTACTGAATTACATCTCCCGTATTCAGTATATTAAATAAACCTGAATAGTTTTGGAGAGCCTCACTGATAGTCATTTCATAATATTTATCTGCTCTGTTAAAGCCCGCTCCGTTTTCATTTCCCCAATGCTTTCTGAAGAATCTTGCTGCTCTCCAGGTGATTGATACTTTTTTTAAGTCAGTTTCTATATTTGTATGGCAGAACCAGCTGCTGAAGGAATCCCATTTTGTCCCGAGTTCTTTAAGACCTCCGGCATGAAGCACCTGGGAAACAAAATTTGCACAGTCATCCTTTTCATAATAGGGATAAAGGGCTTTGTTTGGATTCAATGTATACTTTTCCATGTACTAAAGGGCCAGGCTTCTGTTATAAACCATAAATTCTCCAAAAGTATTTACTTAAAGATATTGCATAATTAACAATTTTCAAACTGAAAACTTAAATTTTGATTTGTGCAATTTCCTCATTTAATAGTATTTTATGCTAAGGAACAGGATATTATTGTGAAATATAGGTATATAATTTGGGAAGTTAATCTGCATACTTATTTATATTTGGTAAAAACTATAATAGAAATTTTGCTTTATTTAAGTTTACAGAAAGGAGTAAATATATGCCAAACAATAAAAACAAAGCTAAAAATCAGAAGTCTAACAAACCTCCAAGCAACAATAAGGGAAACAGCAATGGTATGGATACACTTCGTACTACAGCTTCTGACAGAAATCCTAATCCACAGGAGTAATTTTATTTGGACTTTCTAAAACCGGTGAGCATTAGCTGCAGTCAGGTATATCAGATTAAAGGGAATTCTGAAAAGAGTTCCCTTTAATAATGTTATTAAAGCTGTATTTAATATAAAATAATTGAGAACCGTCCCCGATATTTTTTATTTTCATATAATAAATTAACCCCATTAATATTTCTATAAAACAGGTGTTAATTATGTTGAATAAAGGTGATTTTCATATACATTCCAATGCATCGGATGGAGACCTAAGCCCCAGAGAAATTATTATAGAAGCAAAACAAAGAGGAGTTGATATAATATCAATTTCTGACCACAATACAACCGCTGGGATAAAGGAGGCTGCAGAAGCCGGCAGTCAATATGGCGTATCAGTAGTCCCGGCTGTGGAGGTATCAGCAAGATATAAAAATGAAAAAGTTCATATATTAGGCTATTTTAAAAATAGTAAGTATAATGACGGTACATTTCAGGAAGTACTTAACTTAATAAAATCCCGTAATGCAAAAAATGCCAGAAGTATTCTGAATCTAATTAATCCAGATGCTTCAGAAAAATATCTGTCAGTTTCCGAGGTTATATATCTGTTAAGAAGCTATGATGCAGCTGTAGTACTGGCACATCCTGTACGCATAGAGGGAAAATATATTACGGATATATTAAATTTCCCCTTTGATGGCATAGAAGCTAAATACTGCACTAATTCTTTTCTGGATTCCTTCTATTTTATGGCAGCAGCAATATCCAGATTTTCCTTTTATACCGCTGGTTCCGACTTTCATACAAACCTGAGAAAAGATATAAAGCATTCTCCTATCGGGGAACCCTGTCTTGATGGAAAAGAAATTGATAATTTTTTAAGAAAATCCGGTGTCATGCTGCTTTGCTGACTCTGAATATTCTAAAGGCAGCTTAATGAAAAGACCTATGCAAATTGCAATTAATTTTAAATAATTTAAAACAATCCCTCACAAAATAGTGATATTATAAAGTTAAATAATAATATATTTTATTATAAGAATAAAGGATATCATGATTTTTAATGTGGGGTGGTTAAATGATAAGGTTAATAGTTGACAGTACTTGTGATACGAATAGTTTTGTAAGGGAAAATTTTGATTTTGATATAATTCCCTTATCTATTACTATTAACGGAATATCATATTTAGATGGTTTGGAAATTCAGGCAGATTCAGTTTATGATTACATGAGAGCAGGAAATCTACCTAAAACATCCCAAATTTCTTATGAGTCCTTAACTAAGGTAATAGAAAAGTGTATCTCTAATCAGGATGATTTTATATACTTAACCTTTTCATCTAAGTTATCCGGTACATATAATTTTGCATATAAGATAATGGAAATATATAAAGAAAAATACCCGGAAAGGAAAATGAAGATAATTGACTCAAAAGGCGGGGCAGGAGGAGCAGGCTTAATTGCATTTCAAACGATGAAAATGATAAATAAAAATTTACCCTTTGAAACAATAGTAAATCAAATTAATTTTATGATAGATCACACAGTTTATTATTTTACCATATCAGATTTAGAATGGCTGTCCAAAGGCGGAAGAGTAAGTAAACCTATTGGATATATAGGAAATGTGCTTAATATTAAACCTTATCTGACAGTAGACGACGGAAAAATGATAGTTACAAAAATGGTGAGAGGCAGAAAAAAAGCCCTTAAAACAATTGTAAGTGATGTAATATCAGGAGCCTCTGATTTTGTAAATCAAACTATTTGCATAAGCCATGCTAATGATATGGAAGCTGCATTATATCTGGAAGAAAAGATAAAAGAAGTTTTACCCCTGTGCAAAACACTGATATTTCAAATTGGAGCAGTTTTGGGTTCCCATATCGGAATAGGTGGGATAGGTGCATTTTACATGGATAAGAAACCTGAATATTATCAATACTGAATTTATGCCGATTTAGATGCATGCATCTAAACCGGCTTTTTAAATTTTCTATTGTAAAAATTTGATGTGCTGTGTTATAAGAATTTTATAATATATTGACTATTATTTATAAATAGTATAGTATATAATATATATAAGATATATATAAATTGGGGGTACAAAATGGTTGTTTCTGAATTTAAAAATATTGTTTGGAATTATGCAAGAAAAATAAGCGAAATTACAAACTGCGTGTTTTGCCCTGTATTTGAGGAATACGGTTTAACCATAGTGCAGGTAAGGATACTGGTGGAATTGTCCCAATGTGGCTCCCATACAATTGGAAGTTTGGCAAATAATACATGTATGGCTGGCGCCAATATATCTGCAATGTGTAAGAAACTGGAGAAGATGGAACTCTTGAAACGGATAAGAGATAGGGAAGACGAGAGAATAGTCAAGGTGGCTCTTACTGATAAAGGATATCAGATTGTAGCCGATTTAGACAGAACATTAAATAATAAATTTTCAGAACAAATTGAAGATACGGATGAAGAAACTTTAAATGAAATTATTATTGGATTGGAAAAGTTAAACAGACTGATAGAGAAAATTCATTAAACAAGCAAAAGGAGAATGTTAAATGAAAGTACAAAAATATCCTAAAAAGCCGGTTGTGTTTTATTATTTAATTGCAATAAGCATCTTACTGATATTAAATACTTATATTGTTCCGCTGATGGTTAATCAGCCGGTAACCAAGGTTGAATACAGCACATTTCTGTCTCAAATTGACAGTGGAAATGTAAAAACCGTAGAGATACAGGATAACCAGATAAATTATACTGCAACCGACAAAGATGGTAAAGTGAATTCATATAAGACTGGATACATGGCGGATTCAGAGTTGGTTAATCGTCTTTACAAAGCAAAAGTTCAGTTCTCAAAGGTTATTCCTGAGCAAACCTCACCGCTGGTTAATTTCTTATTTACCTGGATTTTACCAATATTGATATTTATAGGACTAGGCCAATTGTTTGCAGGTAAATTACAAAATAAACTGGGTGGATCAAATGCCATGGCCTTTGGTAAAAGCAAAGCAAAGGTCTATGTTGAAGCCCAGACAGGCAAGACATTTGCAGATGTGGCAGGGCAGGATGAAGCCAAGGAAGCACTGCAGGAAATCATAGATTATCTTAATGACCCAAATAAGTATAAAGAGATGGGAGCTAAGGTACCAAAAGGTGCACTGCTGGTAGGGCCTCCGGGTACAGGAAAAACACTTCTTGCAAAAGCAGTAGCGGGCGAATCAAAAGTACCATTCTTTTCGATTTCCGGTTCTGAATTTGTTGAAATGTTTGTGGGCATGGGAGCTGCAAGAGTAAGGGACTTATTTAAACAAGCTCAGGAAAAAGCACCCTGTATTGTATTTATTGATGAAATAGATACAATAGGTAAAAAACGTGATGGATCAGGGATGGGCGGCAATGATGAAAGAGAACAAACACTAAATCAGCTTCTTACTGAAATGGATGGCTTTGATGCTGATAAAGGCGTTATAATTCTGGCGGCAACCAACAGACCTGAAACTCTTGATAAGGCACTTTTAAGACCAGGAAGATTTGACAGGCGAATTCCGGTGGAACTGCCTGACCTTTCCGGACGTGAAGCTATATTAAAGGTTCATTCAAAAAATGTTAATTTAAGCCCGGATATAAATTTTAATACTATCGCAAGAGCAACCTCCGGGGCATCAGGAGCAGATTTGGCAAACATTATAAATGAGGGAGCTCTCCGTGCAGTAAAATTGAAACATGATCAGGTTATCCAGAGTGATCTTGAGGAGTCAGTTGAAGTTGTAATAGCTGGATATCAAAGAAAAAATGCTGTGATATCCAAGAAGGACAAGCTAACAATTGCATATCACGAAATTGGACATGCTTTAGTTGCAGCTAAACAAAATCATTCAGCACCAGTGCACAAAATAACAATAATACCAAGGACATCCGGGGCTTTAGGCTATACAATGCAGGTAGATGAGACGGAGCAGGTTCTTTTAAGTAAAGACCAGGCTTTTGATAAAATAGCAACATATATGGGAGGACGGTCTGCAGAAGAACTTATATTTGATAATATAACTTCCGGTGCATCTAATGATATTGAGCAGGCAACGAAGATAGCAAGGGCCATGGTAACCAGGTACGGCATGAGTTCTGAATTTGACATGATGGCACTGGAAACTGTGAACAATCCTTATTTAGGAGGGGATACTTCCCTTCTGGTAGCTTCTGACACTGCTTCCAAGATTGACAGCGAAGTTCTTTCAATTATTAAATCCGCACATGAAAGGGCTGCTAAGATTCTTGAGGAGAATAAAGATAAGCTCCATGAATTGGCAGAATATCTTTTAGATAAAGAGACTATAACCGGAGAAGAGTTTATGAAAATTCTGGCGGAATAGGGAAGGTACTTAAATAAATTAATAGTTCCAAAAAATCAGCGAGTATTGGGCTTTGATATTGCCTATACTCGCTTTTTTAATATAATGTAAATGAATTATTTATCTTTGTTTTCCCAATAATCTTCTGCCTCTTTTTCCATCTTTGTAAGCCTTTTATAATAATCAGGATATTCGTTTAAATGAGCCAGTGTTATTTTGCCGGTTAAAACTGGATCATCGTTAGTAACGTTAGTGTATAGATTAACTGTTCCATGCTCTAACTCAACATTCAGTCCAATTGTAAATTCTTCAGCATCAAATTTATCAAATTTTATATTTAGATACTTAGCAATCCATAAGGCTTCTTCTTTTGTAAAATTTTTTCTATAAGGTCTTCTGCTGGAATAAGGACATTTATACATAAATATTCTCCAAGAACAACTAGGATTATAATTCCAGTTTATGCAGAATTTCTAAACTTGCTATTTAAGAAATTGTATAATAACATTAATTATTGGTATTTTTTAGTATTAAAAAAATAAAATAATTATGAAACGTCCTTAATAATTAAAAGCGGGTGTGAATTATAAAGATAAGAGATTCTAAACTAAGATTGATAACATTATTAACTTTTATTATTGGAATTACAATACTATTTTCCTGCTGGAAAATTAACCAGGACAGCATTAATGAAAAAGCCCAGGTTATCAGCACTGTTGCTAATTTTGGCAAAGAACTGAAAAGTGTACCGCTCTTAGCCTCAAAGGATGCATTAAGAAAAAGCATGATAGAAAACTATGGCAAATACGTAACCGATTCACTTATAGAAAAGTGGATAAAGGATCCTCTAAATGCACCTGGCAGGCTTACTTCGAGTCCCTGGCCGGACCGGATAGAAATCCAGTCAATAAAAAAATTATCAAAAGGTATCTATGAAGTAAAGGGAGAAATAATTGAAATAACCAGTACTGAAATGATAGATGGCGGTTTTGCAGCTAAGCGTCCTATTAATCTCCTGGTAAAAAAAATAAATAATAAATGGATGATTTATAGTGTCACTATGGGCAGTTACAGAAAAACAACTTCAATTGTATATAAAAATAAAGAATATGGCTTTAATTTTATTCTGCCTGAGAGCTGGAAAGGCTATCAGATTCTGACTGATAAATGGGAAGGAATTTCGCATAAGGAATCAGAAAATGGTAAAATTGTTAAAAGCGGTCCTCTCATATACATCAGGCATCCAAAGTGGTCTGAGAAAAGCAGGCGGCAGGATATTCCCATTATGGTGTTTACTATAGAAGATTGGAACTCACTGCAAAAGGGAGAATTCCATATTGGCGCTGCACCAATAGGCCCAAAGGAGCTTGGACGCAATTCAGTATATGTTTTTGCTCTTCCGGCCAGATATAACTTTGCATTTTATGAAGGCTATGAAGAGGTAGAAAGTATTTTAAACAGTAATTCTTTTGAACCAACCAAATTAGAAAGGCCGGCTATAACTAGCTGGCCTGCTCTTCGTTTAATTTACCTAAGTATTCATAAACTGACTTGGCATCTTTGAAGCATATTCCATGGATTCCTAGCTCACTGGCTGCTTCTATGTTTTTATCAAAATCATCTATGAATAAACATTCCTCAGGCTTCAGGCTATATTTATCAAGAAGTAATTCGTATATTTCTTTTTCAGGTTTTAACAGCTTAACCCGGCATGAAATTACCATTCCGTCAGCTTCTTTTATAAAGCTGTATTTGTTATAAATATATTCAAAAGCTGTTTCATGAAAATTGGAAAGAAGGTAAATTCTGCATCCACAGCTTTTTAAATAGCTGAGAAGTTTTATGGATTCTTCCATAGGAATAAGAATATGGCTCCAGTTTCCCATTACATGTTTTATCTCTTTTTCCAGGGAGGGCTGTCTGCTGCAAAATCTCATTACAGCTTCATCCTGAGAAATGGTTCCTCTGTCTAAAGACAGCCATTCAGGACTCTTAAATATAGTTTGGTACAAAGTATTTACTGTTTCTTCATTTTTAAATTCCTTTTTTAGATAATCCATAGGGTTAAATGATAAAAGTGTATTTCCAATATCAAATATTATATTTTTAATCATAAAGTTCTCCTTTTTATCAATTATATCACCCCTGGGGCGGAAAAGTTAACCGTATATCATGAAAAAACATGAGAGAGCAGGAAACACGATTGCTTTATAGGATAGTGGGATTAACGTATA
>JAJBWD010000488.1:0-5209 GCA_032907345.1 Bacillota bacterium
AAATATTATTTGATTATTATGAATCTGAAAATTCAATAAAACGCCGGAAGTTTGTACATAGATATAATTTGTATAAGAAAAAGTTATATTGGCGTAAAAAATTTTCATTACCTATATATTATGATATTTATGCATATAAAGAATTAGCAGCTGGATTAGTGCCTAAATTGTTTTTTTTGATTAGAAGAAAAAAGAAATGTAATGTAACTAATTAAGTATGAGGAAAGATAGAAATTATGTCTAATTTGATAAGCTTATTATTTTATATATGTGTTTTTACTATTTCAGCACTATTGATAAGCAGAAGTACAAAAGAACATAGTAGTTTATATGCATTGTTGGGTATTTCTATATTAATAATTGTATCTGGTTTACGATATGGCGTAGGTACTGACTTTTTTACATATATGAAAGAATTCGACAGAATTAAGTTAATTTCTTGGCAGGATGTTTTGAGTGTTAAGAACTTATTTAATGAGTTTGGATTTAAACTTTTGATGAAGAGCACATCTGGGTATAGAGATATAAAGGTTTTTCTTGGCCTGATTACAGCATTAACATTAGTTCCACTATATATAGCATTAAAAAACCAATATTCAGAAATAAATATTGGTTTGGCATTTTACTTTTTCTTGTTTATTTATTTTCCAAGCTCATTTAATATCCTTAGACAATATATTGCAGTTGCTGTTACATTCTATGCTTTAAAATTTGTTTTTGATAAAAATTTATATAAATACATTATATGTGTTTTTATTGCTTTCCTTTTCCATAAATCTGCATTTATAGCATTACCAATTTATTTTTTATGGGATAAGAAAAGCAATTCGGTAATTAAAGGCTTTAAATTAGCTATAGTTATAATTATTTTTATTTTTGCTACTTATAATTATCAAACAATTATTAGTTTGATTTCAACTAATAATGTTTTTGAGAATTATGCAGGATTTAGTATTAGTAATACAACAGGATCTAACAGAGACTTTTATATTCATATATTAATTATGTTATTGATTCTTTTGATTAGCAAACGTTTAATGGAACGGGATAAAAGAAATGGATTGTTTATATTGATGCTTGTTATAAGTGTTCTAATCAATTTAACAGGGTTTATGCATCCACAGGTTAAACGCATATCTCTTTATTACGAATTACCATTAATTGTTATTATAGGCTATCTTCCAAGTTTGTTTAAAAATGATAGCAAAGCAGGAATCAAATTACTAGTGATTTTCTATTCAATTGCATATTTTATTTTGGCTTACTATCTAATTAGAGGAGGAGAAATTTTTCCTTATAAGATTCAATAATATTGTATGTATATGGATAATGCCCATTTAATAGACTTATTAACCCAGTGTAACTAGGAGGTGAAGAGTGAAAAAAAAGGATTTGCAAGTTGTTAGTGCTCCACATCGAGGCGGTGCGGAAACAATGATAATGAATGTATTAAGAGAAACAAATCATGATGAAATTCAGTATGATTTCATATCTCATATTCCGAATAAATCAGATTATGACGATGAGATAGCAAGTTATGGCGGAAGTGTAATACACATTAAAAGTTTAGGTACCACCGGAATAATTAAATATATTAGAGAATTGATAGATGTTAATAAGAAATACGGCCCTTATGATGCTGTTCATTGTCATACTAATTTACAAGCGGCTGTAGTTATGACTGCAGCAAAGTTATGTCATATTAAAATTAGAATTTCTCATTCTCACAACACTAATTGGGGATTGGAAAATTCATTAAGAAATAAATTAATTGTGAAGGCAGCAATATTTTTAATCAAATTATTTGCTACGGAATATTTAGCATGTGGAGATGAAGCAGGGATATCAATGTATGGTAAAGAATGCTTTGATTCCCATAAGGTTGTAGTAATACACAATGGTATTGATTTAGATAAGTTTGCCGAAACAGGCAGTTATACAAAGATAAGAACATTAAAACGATTAGAATTAGGTATAGATAATAATTGTTTTGTTATTGGACACATTGGAAGATATCACGATCAAAAAAATCATGAATTTATAATTGAAATTGGAAAAGCATTAAAAAAAGTAGAGGTAAAATGTAAAATTTTATTAATTGGTGCTGGAAATAAATTTGACGAAATAAATAAATTAATAAGGGACAATAAATTAGAAAATGAAATACTGCAATTAGGTGTACGAAAAGATATTCCTGAGTTATATTCCACATTTGACTTATTTATACTTCCTTCCAAATATGAAGGATTACCATTAGTAATGGTAGAAGCTCAGGCATCTGGAAGAAGATGTATAGTTTCTGATGTAATCACAAAAGAAACAGATATGGGATTAGGATTAATAGAGTATTTACCGATTAACCAAGGTGTAAACAGCTGGGTGAAAGCAATAATTTCTTCAAAAGAAGAGCCGGAAAAAATCTGTTCAATTGAAGAAATCAAAAAAATGATTTCTAATAGGGGTTACTCATCAAAACAGAATGCAGATATAATAAATTCAATTTACTTGAGCTGAATAATCTTCAATAAAATGAGAGATTACCGGAGTGGAGGTTAGTAATGGATATAGTGATAGCAAGTGATAATAATTACGCTGCACATGCAGCTGCACTCATTTGTTCAATATGTGAAAACAATAAAGAGGATATAATAATTCATCTGCTTGATGGGGGTATAGAAGAAGAAATCTATAACAAAATCGAAGTTTTAAAGAATAGATATAATTATTTAAATATAAAAAGATATATATTTACAGAGGATGATATAAGGAAAAGAATAGACTGTAATTTGACAAAGGACAGGAGTATAAGTACATATGCAAGAATTTTTATTCCGGAATTAGTGGATAAATCAATGGATAGAATATTATACCTGGATGCAGATGCTATTGTTTGTTCTTCACTTAAAAAATTGTTTAGTATGGATATGGGAAATTACTCTATTGCTGGTGTCCTAGACGTAGTAAAACCCGAGAAAAGGCTGAAGGTTAATTTAGATATAAAAGATAAATATATAAATGCAGGAATGCTTCTGTGGAATTTAAAAAGATGCAGAGAAATTAATATTGTGGAGCAATTCAAACGTTTTATAATATCTAAGAATGGTGATGTAGCTGCAATGGATCAGGGTACGATTAATGGTACATTAAAAGGGAATTTACTTGTATTAGCCCCAAGATGGAATGTGCTTACGCCGTTCTATCAGTTATCTTCCTATAATTTAAAAAGATTATATCACTTAAATTATTATTACAATCAAAGTGAACTGGATTCGTCTGTCAGCAGCCCCGTGTTTATACATTTTGTACCTAATTACACTTCAAGGCCATGGTGCAGAGGATGCAGACATCCACTTAAAAATGAATACTTGAAATATAGAAATATGACTGAATTCGGAATGGAGAAATTAGAAAAAGATAATAGAAAACTTAAGATTAAGCTCATAGGATGGCTATTTTATCTTTTACCATATTCAATTTTTCAAAAGTTGTAAAATAAGAGGCGGTTTTCATGAAAAATATCTGTTTTTTTGGTAACTTTTCTGGTGGTGGAACTGAAAAAGTAACATCTCTTATAGCAAATGAAATAACTAAACAAAAATCAAAATATAAAATTTATATACTAAAAAAAAATTATCCAAACAGATCTTTAAAATTTTATTTTAGTGAAAACATAGCTATATTTACTTTATTTAAGGAGAATGATAGAAATAGCATTATTATGGGGATTGCATCTTTAAGAAAGTTTCTTAAAACGAATAATATAGATGTTTTGATTAATGTTGAAGCCATGATGGGAATCTATTCAATAATTGCTACTAGTTTTATGAAATGTAAAAATATAATATGGGAACATGCAAATTATTTTCAAAATCAAAATAGTAGATATATAAAACTAATTAGAAAACTTGAATTATATATATCAGATTATTACATAGTATTAACAAAGAGAGACTTAAACAATTTTAAAAAACATTATACTATAAAATGCCCAATTACCAATATATATAATCCAGTAGAAAAAGTATGTCATAAAATAGATTATCAAAGTAATTCAAAGATAATAATCAGTGTAGGGCATATTCGCTTTATAAAAAACTTTATAATCATTCCGGATATTGCGAAAATCGTTTTAAAGAAACACCCTATGTGGACATGGAAAATATATGGTGTACGTGGAGATAAATCATATGAAATATTGTATAAGAAAATAATTGATTACGGGCTGCAAAAAAATGTTATTTTATGTGGCAGCCGGAGTAGCATGGATGAAATATATCCTAATGCATCGATATTGGTATTAACATCATTAATGGAAGGGTGCCCTATGACATTGTTAGAAGCTAAATACTATAAGATCCCTTGCATAAGTTTTGATATTGAGACTGGACCTGATGAAATAATAAATGACAAAATCAACGGTTTTCTTGTAGAACCATATAGTATTGAAAAAATGGCTGATAAAATTTGTATTTTAATTGAAAATGACAATTTACGAAAACAAATGTCGGAAATGGCTTACTATAATATAAAAGATTTTGATATTAATGATATAAAAGAGAAATGGATGTACATTTTAGATTACTTATAAAGTATGTCATTTGAAATAAATAAAATTAGAGGTAATGAAACTTGAAAAAAATAATAGCTTATCTATGGGATTATTTACTTTGTGATAAAATTGGGAGATTAAATAGAATATTATTTAGAAATCGTATTGAACGAAGTAAATTAATAAATGATAATTTTACTATTTTATCACAAAATTGTATTGGTGCTGTTATGTATCATGATTTAGGTAAATGTTTTTTATCACCTACAATTAACATAGGGTTTGACCCTAATGAATTTATCACATTTTTAGAGGATATGGAATATTATTTAAATGCGCCGATTAAAATTATTTCCAGTGAATATTCTTATCCGGTTGGAAAATTAGGAGAAGGAGAACATCAAATCATTACGTTACATTTTGTACATTATTCTGATTGTCAGGTAGCCTTAGAAAAATGGAATGAAAGAAAGAAAAGAATTAATAGGAATAATATTTTTGTAGTTTGCCAAGATGCAAATATGAGCTATGAAACTATTCAAAAATTTGATAATCTAAAACAATTCGAAAGTAAAATATTATTTACAGCAAAAGAATATAAAGAATTTAGTTCCACAGTTTATCTTAAAAATTACAAAAACAAAGGTTATGTTGATAACT
>JAJBWD010000489.1:0-3638 GCA_032907345.1 Bacillota bacterium
ATAAAGGTCAGGTAAATTTAACAAATTAATTCTTGTATTATAGAATAATTGTATTTGGGTATAATAATTTAGTATATAATGCAGGAAAAATGAAATTTATAAAGAATATATATAAAAGTATATTAAATAAAGAAGGATTTATGAATTTTTTGTCGAATATACTTAAATCTGTGTAAAATTATTAGATTGGTGGTATAGCATTGAGATTATCTGAGGATCTTATAGAAAAAATAAAAATGGAAAATGATATTGTTGATGTAATATCCGAAGATGTAAGATTAAAAAAGTCAGGCTCAAATTATTTTGGACTTTGTCCTTTTCATAAAGAAAAAACACCATCCTTTTCTGTGTCTCAGGAAAAGCAGATATATAAATGCTTCGGATGCGGAGAAACCGGCAATGTTATTACATATGTCATGAAACGAAGAAATCTGGAGTTTATTGAAGCCGTTAAGTTTTTAGCAGAAAGGGTAAATATAATAATTGATACAGAAGGATCTAAAAATACTGATAAGCTGGATAAATACTATAAAATAAATGTGGATGCAGCTAAGTATTTTTTTAAAGCATTAAGGAATAATAAAGATGCTTATAGTTATTTTACCAATAGAGGTATATTAGGAAAGACAATTAATAACTTTGGCTTGGGATATTCCTATGACAAGTGGACCGGACTTCTAGACTTCCTTAAGGCAAAAGGGTATAAGGAACAGGAAATAGTATCAGCAGGGCTGGCCATTAAAAAGGAAAATAAGTTATATGACAGATTTAGAAACAGGGTCATGTTTCCTGTGTTTGACTATAGGGGCAGGGTAATAGGTTTTGGCGGCAGGGTACTTGATGACTCAAAGCCCAAATACTTAAACTCTCCTGAGACAGAAGTGTTTAAGAAGGGTACCAATTTATATGCCCTTAATTTTGCTGTCCCCCATATAAAGGACAGAAGGATAATAATAGTTGAAGGTTATATGGATGTTATAGCCCTTCATCAGTATGGTGTTAATAATGCAGTAGCTTCCCTGGGTACTGCGCTGACCCATAATCAGGCTAAGCTTCTTAAAAGATATGCAGACAAGATTATTATATCCTATGATGCAGATTTAGCAGGACAAAATGCTACTCTTAGGGGACTTCAGATTCTGAGGGAAGTGGGATTTGATATTAAAGTCCTTAAGGTCCCTCAGGGAAAAGATCCGGATGAGTATATAAGAGCAAATGGAAAGGATGCATTTTTAAAGCTTATAGATGCTGCGCTGTCTCTTATAGATTATAGGCTGATCCGGGCAAAAGAAGGCTTTAACCTGAATGCTACTGAGGATAAAATAAAATATGCCAAGAATGTTACATCTATTTTAGTTGACTTAGACCCGGTAGAAAAGGACATCTATATTAAAAAAATAGCTTCAGACATAAAGATATCTGAGCAGGCAATAATAGATATTATTAATGAAGAAAAGAATTCAAAAGAAGCAAAAAATGACGAAGTGAATATAGATAGCAAATTTGGACAAAAATTATATCTAGAGCCTGCCCACATAACAGCGGAAAGATCTCTTTTAAAGCTTATGCTGCTTGAGGATAAGGCATATAACTATTTTACTGAAAACAATTTAAAAGATATTTTAATAACTGAGTCTCACAGAAAAATTTATGATCTTATAACTGAGGCTAAGGATAAAAAAAATACCAATTCATATATAGAATCCAGATGTGATGACATAGAAAGCTCAAAAGAATGGGTTCAGATTTTGGAGCTTAATATAGTTTATGAGGAGAATGAAATTGAAGGGTTAATTACAGACTACATAAGAAGAATAAAAAAATATAAATTAGAGGAGTCGAAAAAAAGTATTATGAATGAAATAACCAATCTGCTCTTAGAAGGCAAAAGCTGCCAGGCACAGATGCTTACAAAAGAACTTGAACAAATAAGAAAGGAACTTATGAGTATATAAGAAGGGAGGTATCATTATGAAAGAAAAGAAAGAAAACAGTGAAAATCTAATTAAAATGCAGGCAGTCAAAAAACTGATAGATAAAGGTAAAGAAAGTAATGTTCTTACAAACAGCGAGCTTTTAAGTGAACTTGAAGCTGTTGATCTGACACCGGATGAAATAGAAAAGGTATATGAAACATTAGAACACCTTAACATTGAAGTTATAGACGATATGCATGAAGAAGAGATAGAACAGGAAATAGATCTTTCAGTGCCTGAAGGAATTTCAATAGATGATCCAGTAAGAATGTATTTAAAAGAAATCGGCAAGGTACCTCTGCTTCATCCTGAAGAAGAGATAGATTTGGCTAAAAGGATTGAAGATGGTGACAATGTAGCAAAACAGAAGCTGGCAGAGGCAAATCTTAGGCTTGTTGTTTCCATAGCAAAAAGATACGTAGGAAGGGGCATGCTTTTTCTAGATTTGATTCAGGAAGGAAATCTGGGCCTTATTAAAGCGGTAGAAAAGTTTGACTATAGAAAGGGCTATAAATTCAGTACTTATGCAACCTGGTGGATTAGACAGGCAATAACAAGGGCCATAGCAGACCAGGCAAGGACAATCAGGATACCTGTTCACATGGTAGAAACCATAAACAAACTAATAAGAGTATCCAGACAGCTTCTTCAGGAACTGGGACGTGACCCTCTTCCGGAGGAAATATCAGAAAAGATGGAGATGCCTGTAGATAAGGTAAGAGAGATAATGAAAATTGCTCAGGAGCCTGTATCTCTTGAAACTCCAATAGGAGAAGAAGAAGACAGCCACTTAGGAGACTTTATCCCGGATGATGATGCACCTGCACCGGCAGAGGCTGCAGCCTTTACCATGCTAAAGGAGCAGCTTATAAATGTACTGGATACATTAACTCCCAGAGAGGAAAAAGTTCTTCGGCTTAGATTTGGATTAGATGACGGAAGAGCAAGAACACTGGAGGAAGTAGGTAAGGAATTCAATGTTACAAGAGAGAGAATAAGACAGATAGAAGCTAAAGCTCTTAGAAAGTTAAGACACCCAAGCAGAAGTAAAAAACTTAAGGATTATTTAGATTAAGCACCAGAAGGGTGCTTTTTCATTCCGGGAGAAGATATGGATATAAGTAAAAGATTAATAGCAATAGCAGATAAAGTGGATAAATGTGAAACTGTTTTAGACATTGGAACAGATCACGGATATATTCCTATTTATCTGATTAAAAATAAAATATGCAATAAAGTAATAGCTTCGGATATAAATAAAGGACCTCTAAAAAAAGCTGCAGAGAACATTAAATCAAATCATATGGACGGAATTGAGCTTAGGCTTGGCAGTGGCTTTAATGTAGTTAAACAGGGGGAAGCAGATGCTGCAGTCTTAGCCGGAATGGGAGGACACCTGATTAAGGATTTAATACTGGAAAGAGAGGATATTTTCAAAAAGCTTGAATATGCAGTTTTCCAGCCTGTTCAAAATCCGGATGTTTTAAGAAAATTTATAATAAATAAGGGTTATACCATATTAGATGAAGATTTAGTATTTGACGAAAGCATATTTTATGAGATAATAAAGGTAAGATACAATGAAAAAAAGAGAGAAGAAGCTAAAATATATTACGAAATAGGTCGAAAATTGATAGATGATAAAAATCCCAGATTACATGA
>JAJBWD010000490.1:0-3508 GCA_032907345.1 Bacillota bacterium
AGATTATTTTAATAAAATTAACAATAAAAGGTAATACTGAGGCTGTTTTATGAAAATAAAGGGTTCATTAAAAAATTTTATATTAAGAAATTACCTGTTTATAATAATCGTTCCTGCAATTCTAATATTGCTTACAGCATCTATGGTTTTAATAAAGTATTGCAGCTTTAGTGTTATGAAGGATAACAGAGTTATTTCTGAAAATATCAGCAAAAATTTAAATACATATTTAAACCAGCCTTTAGATATATTGAAATATGCAGACAGCAGTATAGAAAAAGGGGGAGATAAAGGTAATACAATAAGAAGTATACTAAGCAGCAACAATGTATTTAAAAAAATTGAAATTTTAAATAAAAATGGGAGTTTGACTAATTCTTTTCCGAATGGCAGCAGCGTACAAGGAGCTGACAGATCTAAAGAGGATTATTATAAGGCAGCTCTAGCAAAAAGTGTATATTGGTCAAGATATATAAATTCAAAAAATTCCGCTGATCCGGAAATATTATTAGAATATCCCGGTAATAAATATATTTTATTAGGTTATCTTAATTTAAAAGATATATTAAACTCATATAAAGATTTAATAAAAGACGGAATTGAAATTTCCATAATAGATAAAGATGGAATTTATATATCTAATAATAATACCGATTTTATTAATAAATCAGCAGATGAGAATTTAATTAAAAATATTAAAAACAAGACAGGAAATAATAATTCTTTTATTTATAAAGATAAGGCCGGCAGGAAAGTATTATTAAGCTATACACCTGTTAAACTTACAGGATGGTATATAATAGTCAATCAGCCTTATTACACTGCAATAAAACCGGTATTTATCATAATTATAGGCATAATTGCGGGATTAATCTTAACAATAGCAGCAATTACCTTATTCCTATATTTCAGAGCTGCAATAATTGAAAAATCCTTCAATAACTTAAGCTGTCAAACAAGCCTGGTAGCAAAAGATGAGTGCGAAAAAATGATAGTAATGGATAGTTTCACAGAGTTTAACAATTTAGTTGACAATATTAATCAAATGATTGCAAAAATAAAGAAAAGAGATCAGCGTCTCAGGGAAATGGCTTATTATGATTCCTTAACAGGGCTTCCAAATAGAACATATCTAAATCAGGAACTGGAAAAGTATATAAAAATTTGCAGCAAAAACAGCAAATCTTTTGGCCTTTTATATATAGATATAGATGATTTTAGAAGAATAAATGATACCTATGGTCATAAAGCAGGAGACGAAGTACTTATTCAATTCAGCAAAAGGTTAAATCATCAGCAGGAAAACAACATATCATGCTTTAGGCTGGGTGATGATGAATTCGCATTATTGATTCAGGATGTTCAGGGAAGAATAGAGCTGGAATCAGATGTAAAACATTTAATTAATAAATTTAAAAATCCATTCATATATGAAGAAAAGGAAATATATTTTAGTGTAAGTGTTGGAATAACTATATATCCAAAAGATGGGGAGGAAAAAAGTGAACTGCTTCAATATGCTGATACTGCTATGTATTCTGCTAAAGAGAAGGGCAAAAATAATTACAAATTTTTTACTGGAAGGATGAGAGATGAAGCAAAAAAGAAACTGGATATTGAAAGAAATCTAAGAAGAGCACTTTCAAAAAATGAATTTCTTTTATACTATCAGCCGCAGATTGATATTAATAACCTTAGTATTAAAGGCTTTGAGGCTCTGATAAGATGGAACAGCAGGGAAATGGGCTTTATAAATCCAACTGAATTTATAAGCATTTGTGAAGAGACTAATATGATAATACCAATAAGCAATTGGATAGTAGAAGAAGCCTGCAAAACCATTAAAAAAATAAACAGAAAATATGAAAAAAATTATACCATATCTATTAATATATCACCAATTCAGCTGCAATATGAAAATTTTATCATTGAATTAAAGGATATAATAAATAAAACAGGGGTAAATCCAGAGTTTATAGAACTGGAGATAACGGAAAATGTCTTAATAAACTCCTATAATGAGATACTGGATATTTTATATAAAATAAAAGAAATTGGTGTTAAGATATCACTGGATGACTTTGGGACAGGCTACTCCTCCTTTTCATACTTAAAAAACCTTCCAATAGATTTTCTTAAAATTGATAAGGCTTTTGTAAATAATATAGACAAAGATAATAAGGATTTAAAACTTATAAGGTCTATTATAAATATGGCTCATGACCTTAACATGAAGGTAATAGCCGAAGGAATAGAAACATTTTCACAGCTTAATTATATAGAGAAAAATAACTGTGATATAGTTCAGGGATATGTATACAGTAAGCCTATACCTGAAGATTTACTGGATGATTACATAATAAAGTATAATGAAGAAGATATTTCTCCCAAACTCATTAAAACCTGTTAGAGAAATAAAAAAATCGACCTTAGTCGATTTTTTTATTTCTATTTTACTTTTTTATATTCTTCAAGCCCAAGTTTAAGAAGCCTGGTTGAATCTTTCAGATCTTCTTCCTTTAAGCAATAGGATATTCTTATTTCATCTGCTCCCAGACCTTTAGTCGCATAAAAGCCTGCAGCAGGAGCTACCATTACTGTTTCATTATCATAACTGAAGTCAGTTAAAAGCCATTTAGAAAAATCCTCAGCATCTTTTACAGGAAGCTTAGCAACTATATAAAAAGCTCCTGATGGCTTTTCACATATTACTCCGGGAATTTCTTTAAGGCCATTATACATAATATTTCTTCTGTTTTCATATTCCTTTTTAACCTTAATAAAGTATTCCTTATCAGTATTTATAAGATTTGCAGCTGCAATCTGCTCAATGGTTGCAACACATAACCTGGACTGGCATATTTTTAATGATTGATTAATTACTTCTTTGTTTTTTGATGCTAAAAGACCGATTCTTGCACCGCAGGCGCTATACCTTTTTGAAATACTGTCTATCAGTATTATTCTGTCTCTAACGTTTTCAAAGAAAAGAGGGGAGGTATATTTAAGATTATCATATACAAACTCTCTGTAAACTTCATCTGAAATAATGTAAAGGTTTTTTTCTAAAGCAATTCCACAAAGCATCTCTATTTCATCATAGGTAAATACTGTTCCGGTTGGATTTCCCGGATTGGTTATAAGAATTGCTCTTGTTCTGTCATTTATTTTGCTTAAAATAACATCTTTTTTAGGCAGATGAAAGCCTTCTTCAGCTTTTGTTATAAATGGATTAACTTTTACTGAAGCCAGCTCTAAAAATGAATTATAATTTGTATAAAAGGGTTCTGGAATTAATATATTATCTCCCGGATCTGCTATGGCCATAACTGCAAAGAGTATTGCTTCACTGCCTCCGTTTGTTATTAGCATTTCACTTTTATCAAAATCCAGATTCCACTCTTTATAATATTTAATGAAGCTCTCAATAAGCTGATTTATTCCTGTAGAACTGGAATATTTTAATACTTTATCCTTATAATTTTTTATACCGTCTATAAAAGTGTCC
>JAJBWD010000491.1:0-4409 GCA_032907345.1 Bacillota bacterium
GTAATGGTACTACTAATTTACAAAATATTCAATATTAATTTCCTATAATTTCTTAATATTCCGACATTTATTTATATATTAAACAACTAGTAATTTTATACTGATCTTTTTACAAACTTTTGAATTTAGGCTATTTTTGACCTTCTCCACGTACAGAAACAGGATATTATTATACAGCATCATTTAGCCAACAATTACTAAATATAACAACTAATTGAATTCAATTTTAACACTCTCAACTATTATAATAAGATTTAAAAATCTTTACATTTTAATCATCATCACATTCCTTGCAATGCTTGGAATAAGGGTTATTTTTACAGATAGTTTCTAATGGAATGAGTAAAGAAAGAGGATATGAATCCGGACTGGAACCAGGATTGGCAGTCTTTAAGCTATGTGAAGAAATTGGTGTTAAGGAAATTACATATTATGGTTTTACCACAGACAATAATAAAAGGCCGACTGATGTTAACTGCTTCATAGTATTAATCCTCAGCAATAAAAAAACTGTCATCAAGACAGTAAATTATAACCAAATGTTAGTAAATCGAATATATGTATATTAGATAATGTTTGGAAGTGATGTATTGGATAAATTATTTAAGCTTTTCCCTCTTTTTAATTATTACATTGCTGCAATCACTATTTTTTACATTCTTATATTGTTCTGCCGAGCAAAAAATTATAAAACTAAAATAACTGTATTGTATGCACTTTGTATTTTAAATTTTATTTTTTATGTTATTGACAGTTATTATGCGTATACCAGAAGTAACAGATTACTAACAATATTACCCCTTCAATTATGTTATATTGCAGTTTTTTTAATACCTTTATCTCTTCTTCTAAAAAAAGAACTGATTTTTGACTTTGTATTCTATATATGTGCACCGGGAGCTTTAATTGCCCTCTTATTTCCTAACATTGAATATACAGCAAACCCTTATTCACTTATGACAATATCATTTTTTATATTTCATTTTTGTATAACTGCTATTCCTTTTCTTTTCACAGTATGGGGTATGTATAAACCCTCTCCCACAATTAAGAAGGCATTTCGGTTAAGTATTGTAATATTGATTCTGACAGGATTAATACATGTAATAAATCTTATCCTGGGACAAATTTTTCATATTAATACTAACTACTTTTTTACCATCATAAAGTATTCAGCAACAAACAATATTGCGTTTAAACAGCTTTCAAAAATAATTTCATATGACTTTTTTTACCTTTTACCCGGATTGATTTTTATGTACATTTATATGCTTACTATTTATTTCTTAACTAAGCCAAAGATGACAGCTAAGAATAAGATATCCGCCTGAAAATTACAAATTAAAATAGGGAAGATCTTACTTATTAAAATGATTCTTCCCTATTTTTATGGATAAATGTGCTGCTATAACTAATATAGATTTACAATATAAAGAAGGATGCTGCTAATATGATATATGCTGCAATAAGCTGAACTCCTTCAAGCCAATTAGACTCTCCGTCACTTGCAACTCTATTTGCAATTATTACAGAAAATATCAATGCAGCCAGTTCAAATGCATTAAATATTATACTCATTGGTGAAAACATGAGACTTAAAAAGATAAGGATCGGTGTAACAAACAGTATTATCTGCAAGCTTGAACCTAAAGCAATCTCAATGGCTGTATTCATCTTATTCTTAACAGCCATCAAAACTGCCGTACTATGCTCAGCTGCATTTCCTATAACCGGGACCAAAATGATACCCACAAAAAATTCACTAAGTCCCATTGCCTTAGTCATTGGCTCAACTGTCCCAACAAATATTTCTGACTCTATTCCAATAAAAACAGTTGAAATAACTAAAATTATAACCGCCTTTTTTAATGACCAAGTTGGAGCAGTTTCTTCTGAAACCTCAGCTGTATACAAATCTTTGTGAGTAAAGAAAGAAAAAATCAAACTTAATATATATATTAAGAACATAATAACTGCAACTACCACGCTAAGACCTTCATATCTGGTAGTAAGTAAATCAGAAGAAACTGTATGTGTAAAAATTGCGGGTATTGTTAATCCTATTACAGCAAATAGAAGCATGCTGGCTGTAACATTAATTATCTTTTGATTAAAAATTTGAGTTTTATACTTTAATCCACCTACAAACATACTTAAGCCCAGTACCAATAGAATATTGCCGATAACTGAACCTGCAATTGAAGCTTTAACTACATCAAATAATCCTGCTTTCATTGCAAAGAAAGCAATGATTAGCTCCGTTGCATTCCCAAATGTTGCATTGAGGAATCCGCCAATGCGATTACCTGCATAATGTGATATAGCTTCTGTTGATTCCCCCATGACCCCTGCTAATGGTATGATAGCCAGAGCAGAAAAGACAAAAATCAATGTTTGTGAAAAGTGCAGTAATTCTGCAATAAAGCTTACAGGAATAAAAATAAGTAAATATCTTAGTACTTTCATTTAAATTTCTCCTTTGTTGTGCCACCCAGTTCACATTTCACTTTTTTACTTTCATTCACCATTATTAGATATAAAAGTTTTCCGGGAGACTATTGTTTTCTTGAATATATTCATACATATTAATTAATTTCTCTCTTGGCTTCACTCCATTTTTCAGGGCTTTTTCATATTCTTGCATCCACAATTCCTTTAATTCATATTCCCAAAGCAATTCCAATAATACATATAAAGTAATTCCCGCATCTCTTTCAATATATTTTTTATTAAAAAATTGGATTGCCTCATCAAATTCACATAATTCAATATTAATTCTGAATACCATCTCAACCAGGTTATGGATTTTTTCTTCACGCTGATAATCGGAACTATCCATTGACCATGACTTTTTCGAGGAAGCCTGTTTAGGTTTCTGCAATTCTTTTATTATTTGCTTACATTGTTCTACAGCAATTTCTTTCGAATCCGATGATTTCAGATTCATAATCAATGTGCATATAAGTGAAGAATGTAATGTCTCTCTGTCAGGTATACTATTTATAACCAAATTAATGACAGACTTTATATTATCCTGGTTGATTCCGCAGCCAAGACGTCTTGCAATTACTGTTTCAAGCAATGAGGTTTGCTCTATGCCAACTGACCTGAATGGATTATCAGTATTAAATATGTAATAACCGCAGGCATAGCTGAGCATTTCATAGAGTTTTAAAAGTAATTCCGTTGCAATACTTCCTTCCCTGCTGTCAATAGAAATCTCCTGTAAATCCCGGACGTAGGTTTTTACTTTAAATCTCCATTTTGGTCTCTCGTTTTTACGAACCATATTATTCGGTACACAGTAACATTGCTTATATGCATATTCTATAAACCGGTTAATTTCCCGCTGCATAGCATCAATATTTACTTGCTTGTTCTTTACTTTCTCTATTTTACCGATTTGAATATATGCAGAAGGATCCTGCAGCAATGTGTCAATATCCTTCTCTTCACGTAATTTCTTAGGCATTGACTTATACATTTCTGAAATAATCAGTCTTAAGTTTTCATCTTTGTAACTTTTTATTAAATCTCTAAGTTCTGATATCAGCATAATTCACTTACTTCCAATCTGCTATATTATATTTCTTCATTAAGTTCTGTGCTAATTTGATGCCATCTTCAGTAATTGCCACAGATTTGGAGCGGCGGCTGCCCTGCCTGATATAATCTTCCTCATCCAGCTCATTAATAATATCATAATCATATCCTTTCCAAGCCATATCCATGCTTGTACTAAAACGGCTGCCTTCATTAAATCTTGACAAATACATCAATAACATGGTCAATTCTTTCATTGCCTTCTCAGGATCTATCTTATCCATTTAATCTTCACCCCTCTCAGCAAAATACATTATTATTTATTATATCATTTCAAAACACTTATGTAATGCCTTCTCCAAATTCTTGTCCCGGAATTATCGCATTTATTCTAATTCACTATTATCATTTCCTTATTGGTTTTCAATTTTCTCACCTTTTTTTATCAGCAAAAAAGCATCCTGACCTGAATGCTTTTTTATACTTCAATATCAAATTATTATATCCCATTCTGCCATCTTTTGCTGCTCAATAAAAATATATTAAAACATAGCTATATTTCCTGTTTTTCTTGCATATTTTTCAGCTTTCACTATTAGATACTTGCTTAATATTGATAGAAGAATGCAAAATAATATTAATATTAAAAGCTCCGATTTTATATTAAGCATAGTTGCTCCGTTCATAAAAATTTTCCTAATAATAATTAAAGACCAGGTAAGAGGAAAAATACCTCCTATAAGTTTGCCCCAAAATGGAAAAGCCTGATAGGGAATTTTTGCCCCTCCAAATATCTCCATAGGGGACTGAAACACCTCAAATAGTAATCCGCTGTCCCGGGTAAACATGAAAAGTGTATTTAAAAA
>JAJBWD010000492.1:0-4393 GCA_032907345.1 Bacillota bacterium
GAAAAAAATAAAAAAATGTGTATAAAAAATTATTTTTTTTAATAAAAAAATAAACACAAATATTTGACAATATTAAAAATTTATGTTATAATAAAAGAAAAAACTTTAGGAGGAATAATATGTTACCTAGCGTTACTGTTTCAGATTTGCAATAGCAAAAAAAATTAGTTTTTCGTCGCGGCGACTACAATATTTTGGATTGCGGCGTTCGCACCGGAAAAACCTACTGGGCAATAAATAATCTCGCGCAGTTTACGCGAGATAATAATTTAAATAGAATATTATTTTTAGTAGATACGACCGCACTTAAAGACCAACTTATTCAAGAATATGAAGAAAGCTGTGTTGAAGCTGACGATATGTGGATACGTGACCCAGCTACTTGGTCTGCGGAAAGCAAGAAAATTGGCGTTATGTGTTATCAAAAATTAGGTCAAATGGCAATTAGAGAGCAGCTTGAATGGCTTGAAGAAATCGACGTTATCTGTTGGGATGAGTGTGATAGTATTTTTGATTTTGCTACCGAAGCTTTTGTTCGCGCGCGAAGAAGCGATTTTAATAGACCAGGAACTTCCAATGCTGAAGTACTATCGGTTATACAAGAATTTTCAACAAAGAAAGAATATATGCCACTTATATTACTTGGTGCCTGGGAACGTCTTATTGAAAATGGCCGTATTATGTGCATTGGTCTTTCAGCTTCTCCAGAACGAACATATGCATATTATAAATCACTTGTAAGTGCGAGTTATCAAGGTAAATTAGAAGTTGGTTATCGAGTTGCAAATGATATTTATTTTTGTAACATAATTGAACACGTCAATCAATTGGAACCAGAATTAGGAAAGGGATATTGGTGTTTCTCGCCATTTATTGAACCGAATCAACGTCTTGTTGAAGCAGCTCGCGCACGGGGTTTTAACGCAATTGAATTGCATTCGCCGAATAACGAAGAAAAACCTATGACGCCAGAGCAGCTTCGAGTTTATAATATGGTTGTAGCTACTGGAATGATTCCACCAGAATATGATTTTGTAGTAGTGAATAAAGCGCTCGCGCGCGGAATTACTATAATTGACCAGCGTTTCAATCATTTAATCATTGATTCTATAAATCAAGTTGACCGTATTCAAGCAGCTCGTCAAACATTTAATTATCAAAGACATTTGAAAGTTTTTGCGCCACAAATTCCAGAAGAATATTTGAATCAGTGGCTTCCTGTAGAAAAATGTCGTGAATTAGCTGAATATATGGCTGTTCCTGAAACAGATAAAGAAAATAAACATTCAACTCGGATAATGACTTGGAATAAATTAAAAGATTATTTACCTGTAATTGGTTATACGGTGCAACAAAAACGGAAACGTATCAACAGCAAGCCAACTCAAGCATATTTTATTCAAGGCGAATGGCATGATGTGGAGCTTGTAGATAATGATTTTCTCCAGCTTGTGAATGCGCAGACAGAATTAGACAAAAAAATTCTGAGAGGGGGGGGATAATTTTTGTCAGCTCGTGCAACAGCAGCTTCCAGCGCCTTGCAGCTTGATTTTCCAGCTTCCAGCTTGCCTGAATTTCTAGGCTCCAGCCTAGAACTAGGTCTTCTCCTCCTTCTCTATGTTAATTATACCTTAATTTTAGTTTAAAGTCAAACAGTTGACAACCCAATTTAATTGCGCACAATTAGTCCTATCTAACACTTGTTAGTATAAACTAACTCGGATGCAAATTGCGAAGCATAAAATTAGAAAAAAGTCAAGTAGTAGATTTAGATGTGTAACATCTAAAATATAAAAGCCGCATCGCGGCTATTAATTTCATTCCTTTATAAAGTTAAAAAGTATATATTCATTGCTATTAAAGATAAACGTATTATAATATTATTGATATGGCATCCTTTGTGTAAATCATATATGAGCCCACCTGCGGCAACAGATAGTCCAACATATGCACCTTTTGTAGTTAATATAATTGCAAGAACATTTATAAGAGTGAGAAGCGCGGCTAAATCCATATGTTCATATTTGAACTTAGAACCATTTTCAAAACGTATCATTCTTTATCTCCTTCGTTTTTATGTTCTAATTATATACTATGTATGGAGATAAATCAAGAGAAGAAATTAGATGTTAAACATCTAAATACTCATTATGAAAATGCGCGGCAACTTTATCTTTTTCAAACATTTCAATTGCAAACACATCTTTACTTCCAAAATATTTCTCAATAAAACGAATAAATTGATAAATTGTTTCTTCGTAATCGTTGTAATTGAATTCTTGATTCAATTCAACATTATTATGATATATTTTTATTTTATACATATTTTCCTCCTTAAAAAGAAAAGGCGGTTTTCGCCGCCTTACCATTCATCCTCGTCCCGTTCTTCTTCTTCATCGTCATATTCCTCATAGCAAGGGACGAGGTCTTCCGACGAGCAGTAGTTATCCATAATTGCGCGGGCGCTCTCTGTGATGACATCATCATCAGGCAGTTCTCCAGTCGCGGCGACATAACCAAGAACGAAAGTGTATGCGGCGATGTCCATCATTCTCCAAGTGGTTTCGGCGGTAAGATAAGTGTAATTCATATTTTTCTCCTTTTGGTTTTCAGTGTTTTCCTTCACTTGATGGGTATAGTATAACATAGATTGTGGTGGAAGTCAAGAGAGGATTTTAGATGTTTTACATCTAATAATGAGGGGTGCGTTAGCACCCGATTGTTTCCTGCCATTTAAAAGCGCGACCGCAAGCACAAACTGTTTTAAATGTTATGTAGAGCGCGGTCTTAGTCTGGAGTGCGGAGATATAGTCTCCGCACTCTGCGTGTTTGCCGCAATAAGGGCAATAAGGCTTATCACTCATCTTCATCGGCTTTCGCCGCCTTCCGCTTTTCTTCGTCCTTGGCAATCTTTTCGGCTTTTGCCTTTGCCTTTTCTTCCTTCTTTGCCTGCTTGTCTTCGTACTCGGCAATTTCCTTTGCCATAAGGTCTCTCGCGGTCATATCATCGCGCTCTTCTGCAACAATCGCGCCAATGCGGACATAGCGTTCTACGCCGTTGAGGTCGGTCAGGATAATACCATACTGCCTATCGTTAATCTTAACGAAAGGATTTTCTTCAAGTGCTTCATCAACACCCACATTAAGAAGAGTATCAAACACACGAGCACGAAGGTCAGCATCAACAGTAGTCTTAGTTACTTTCGCCATAATTCATTTCCTTTCTGGTTTGTAGTGTTTCCTTCACTTTCTGAATATAGTATATCAAAAAGTGTGGGAGAAGTCAAGTTAAGATTATGTTAATTGCGGCGGCGAGTATTTAGATGTTAAACATCTAATAATAGAATAAGCTCGAAAGCTTATTCATAGATTTCAATTTCTTCCATTGAGTACATTCCCAGAGGAGGGTCTACATTTTTAATTATGTCTTTACAAATCTCTTTAACATCGCCATTATAACTTAAGTCGTAGTAGTTGTCTTTGATTAAAGGCGCATTCAATGCACATAAATGATTAAATGCAGATTCATAATTTAGATATACTCCTTCTTCGTGCGCGGGAGCAATATCTGCACCAAAGCCACCAACTCTATAAGTAAATACATAACCAGTCATAATAATATTCATCCTTTCTAAAATTGGTTAACTATTCCCGTTATAGTGGTCCAATTTTTTTCAAACTTTTCCTTATCGGCAGTATAACTTATCCAATCGCCTTCTTCTTTATCATACCGGTAAAGTCCTCGAAGTTCTGGTATATAAATACCCCATTCGTATCGCAAAAACTCTTTTTCTTCATCAGTAAGGTCTTTATAGATAACTATATAGTCGCATTCATCATACCAATCTGCATAGTCATCTCCAATAGGAATTTCTATTCCGTTAATAGAATAACCTTTTACGTTCTTTGTGATATATGGACGCATCTTCTTGTCAAGTTCATAGAGATGGCAATCATCTTCATTATCAAATTTAGTTCCGTCTTCCGCGATGTAAATAATCTTCATATCTTTCTTCCTTTCTTTCTTTGTTGTCTTTATTATATATTATTTGCGGCAATATGTCAAGAACGAAAGTTAGATGTTATACATCTAATAAAGAGGGGCGGCAGGATTACTCCTACCTATTAGAAAGGAAAGAGGTGAGATTGTCATCAATAAACATCCAAACGGAAATTAACTTATCTTCAAGTCCTGTATCTTTATATTTTTTTATACTCTCTTGAAAGAAGTCTTCAAGCACGGAAAGGGAAATCATTGTTTCTTTATTCATTTTTTTCACTCCTCTCAATTTCTGTATTTATTATATCATAAAAATTGAAAAAAGTCAATAAAAAAATTTTAGATGTTTCACATCTAAATCACAACAAAAAGGAAGGCGGCGTTGCCGCCGCC
>JAJBWD010000493.1:0-4228 GCA_032907345.1 Bacillota bacterium
TAATCTGTTCCGAGTTTTGCTCCATTGTCTATGCAATAGTTGAGAATTTCATTTTCAATTTCCACATCATACATTCCCATATGCGCTTCTTCAAAGTTTACATTGCCTGTTAAGAATCTGTAAACTACTTCTGCGCTTTGCTTGTAGTTTCCCGTATCAGTGAAAAAACTATGCTTTTCGCAAAAATCCTTATACTTTTGCTGATTCGTGATAAACTGGCAAGCATATCCCCATATATCATGCATAGGGATAGTTTCAATAGGATTATTGCATTTAAACCAATCGCAATTAAAAGCTATAACTTTATCGTCAAATTCACTATTATAAGCATATGCGTCTGTTACGTGATAAGCTTTTATATCCCGCTTCATTTCCTGCATAATATATCCCCACTTATCCATAACAGCTTTATGCTGTCTCATAAGAGAAACATACTGCGGACGTTTTTCCTTATAGTATGCGGACTCAAATAGAGGAAGATTGTGCCAAACTTGCTCGACAACAAAATGTTTGCGTACAGCTATACTATTATCATCATTAACAATAAAATAGCCAATGTCATAACAAAAAGGCTTGGCGAGGGAAGTTGTCTCCGTATCAGTTACTAACCTACTCATAAAAAATCCTTTCTGGTTTCAAGTGTTTTCCTTCACTTCTGCAAATATTATAGCATAGAGAGGGGAATTGCGTCAAGTTAAGATTGTGTTAAGCGCGCGAAGTGGGATTTAGATGTTTAACATCTAAATTATTTTTGAAAAAAAAGTTAAGAGAGTGTTAACTCTCTTAACTGAACATTCTGGTCAAAGCAATGACGATGTTTTTTATCAATTCATCTGTATAGTTTTCAGTTATAATTACTTTTGCTTTGGTGAATTTGTTCTTGTTTTGCATATACCGCACATTATCTCTATCTGTGATAAGTGTTGTATTCGGCATATCGAGTTGTTTAAAAACTTTATATCTAATCATATCATTACCACGGTCACAAACAGCATCACCATCAAACAATATAATTGTATAGTTATAACTATTTTGTTTCTGCAATTTTTCCATCAATTTCTTCCAATTATCTGGAATATCATTGGCACCACAACAATGGATATGTCGTTCTCTTTTTGTTTTGCAAGTGTAGAAATCATCGTTAATGAAAGAAACATCCATTGAAAAGTTGGGATATTTATTTTCAATTTTTGTCATTACATCAAGTAATGAATTTACAATTGGTTCATTAGAACAGAAACTCCCAGAACGGTCAATAATAAGATTGAGATGGCAAGTTCCGAAACTGTTATTCCCGTTAATTGTTGCTATGCGGTCGAAGTATTTATAATCGTCTCTTGCAACTGCTCGAGGGTTAAATATGCCGCTATAACTATTATATCCATTACCGCCATTATTCTTCTTATTAAAGTTTGAAATTATAGTTTCAATAGTCTTTTCTGCTTTAATAAGCTCGGTTTTCTGTTCTTCTTCTACACCTTCATAAGTTCCTTTTAATGCCTGTCTTATTCTTCCTCTGATTTTTTCATCAATTTTCATTCCTTCTATATCTTCATTTTCATCAATTTCAATTTCTTCTATACTTTCATTTTCTTCACTGCTCTGTCCATTTTCTTCATCATTCTGTTTATTAGAAGAGGAAGATGTAGGAAGTTTATCCGGAACATTAGGCAAAAGATTGCCTAATTCTTCGCTATCCTGCTCCATATTAGAGAATGGATTATCTTCATGATTAATTTTTCCAACAATGTCGTAATATAATCTTATAATTTCATATCTATAATCATAAATTGTGCTACGCTCGGAAAGACGATTTAATTTTGAATATTTTGTAATTATATCTTTCACTCTTTCAAGGAGTTTCGGGTCACCATAACGATAACGAACAAGAGCATAAAATATAGATATAGGGTCTGCTTTATCTACAGAAGGCTTTTCACCACAGATATTAAACAAATTCTGTTTGAAATTAACATCCATATAATAACTATTCAAAAGAGTTTCAATGCGCTCATCTTCAAAAATATTTAATACTTCTAAAATTCGTTCGCTATCATCTTCGTGCATAAAGGTTTCGGGTGTAAGAATGGCATGAGAAACTTCATGATACAGCATAGAACGGACAGCAGTTTCTTTCCAAGCTTCGTCTGTAACAGCTTCAAGTCCTTTTGAAATGATAGGATAGGAAATGACGATAGAGTTATTATCATGCCTAAAATAACTTGTCGGTTCGTTCTTGTCCAATGTGACATCAATCCTACCGCCGCAGTAATAACCGATGGGCAAGGTCTTCAGAATTGCTTCGCATTCTCTAATAGTAAATTCCATATCATTCAATCTCCTTCATTTGATGGACTCATTATATCATAATAGATAGATATCGTCAAGTTAAGTTTTTGTTAAGTTGCGCGGGCGGTATTTAGATGTTTAACATCTAAGTTGTTCTGGAAAAAATTGCGGGATTAACCCGCAATGAAATTTCCAGTGACCGCGCCCATAAGCTGTTCTGCACTAAGCACGAATTCCTTAATATCTTCGCACCTATCGACAAGAGGTTCGGGCAATCCATAAGTGATACCGCCGAGAGTAAGGTTCATAGTGCCGATAATTTCAAATCCATCCTTTATCGTCACTTCTCTGTTCTTATAGATGAAACTTGTCTTTCCATCTACAATACCCTGAAGGAAGCGAAGACTATCAAAAGGAAGAAGGTTAATTTCATCAAGCAGAATCGGCTTGCCCTGTTCCATACATTCCCAAAGAATCGACTTGTCAAAATCCGGTTTTCCATCCTTAAAGATGAAGTTTTCCATCAAGTCGGACGGAAGCATTGAAGCATTGCACTGAACACAACGTCCTTCGCTCTCTGCCCATGCGGCTGTAGTCTTGCCCGTTCCTGCCGCGCCATAATAGACCTTAATGCGGTTATTTACTTTTGCGGTGGGCTTGCCATACTGTGCAATGTTCTTCAAAATACCAGAGAATTCTTTGCTCTTAACTTTTTCAGTTATTTCATCCGTATAACTCGATGAAGTAAGAGAAAAATACTTGCTAACATAATCCTGCGCGGCGGCACGACTCTGATTTACCTTATATGCCAAAGTGTTGGTAAAGCGGTAAGACGGAGTGAAGTCAAATTCAGAAAAGAAATTGATAAGATTAGAAAGACCTTCGCGCAGGATATCATCCTTACTTCTTTCAACAGGAGCTTCCTGAGCAGAGCCTTCAGCCGCAGGAGTTTCTTCAACACCAATAAGCCAAGCAGGAGCATAAGATTTCGGAGCACTTGCGACTTCGGCGGCGCGGCTGGCTTCAGGTATTAAACGCATGTGATTATAGATGCTAACAGCATTGCTATAGTTAGGGTCGGTCGGTTCAATAACTATAACATTCTTGTTATAGTTGACGATGATACGGGAGCCTTTGCCGGAACGGGTCATGGAGAAGATGGGAGTGATATTCATAAGTATTTTGCCTTTCTGGTTTGCGTTGTTTTCCTTCAACTTTCGATAGTATTATAACATTGAAGGGGTAAGAAGTCAAGTTAAGAGTTTGTAAAGTTGGCGAAAATGGGAGTTAGATGTTTAACATCTAAATTGGTAGGATGTTAGATTTTACTAAATCCAACATCAAAATCAAAATCATCACTATCACTATAAATGATTACTTCATCGTGTTTAGAGTATTCTACTGGATATTTACAATAAATTGAAAATTCAAAATAAATATCTTTTTCTTTGGCTTCTTTCAAAAGTTTCTCCATCTTTTCTTTAAGTTCAAAAAGTTCTTTTCTATCTCTCATTCATTCCTCTCTTTCTTTGCATCGCGGCAAATCTGCTTATTTTCTCTTCTATCTTTTTTCTTATGTCCTTTGCGCGGTTGGATAACAGAAGGACGAAAGCCATTCCATAATTCGCGGTCTGGATTATTCTTCTTCTTCATATCTCATCCACCTCTCGATAGTTTTTCTGGATTGTTTGCGGAGTAGTTTGCGGAGATTGCGGCGACTTGTGGTTGTGATAATTATTTGACGGCAACTTGCATTCAAATCCCACGCGGCAGTAGCGCGGTCAATTTTCTTGGAAAGATTGCGGTTCATAATATCTCCCTCACTTTCTGATAATATTATATGCTATCGGAAGAAAAAAGTCAAGTTTAAATATTTGACTTTTTGTAAAAATTATGTTATAATATATAATGAGGTGATAATATGGAAGAAATATGGAAA
>JAJBWD010000494.1:0-2873 GCA_032907345.1 Bacillota bacterium
TGTCCTTTAATAACTTATGACCAATCATGATCAGGAATTGGTTTTTTTCCAATTAAAATATGACTACCAATACAAATAGCATCACATTCATCTTGTATTGCTTTTATTTGGTATTTATTATTAACATATGTCTAAGCATTACGCTTCTATTCAGCTCGATTTTTTCCTTTTATGTTTAAAGTAGATTTCCAAGTTGATGCTAATATTTCCTAATGAGTTATTTTTAATTCTGTTAATAATTCATAAATAACTCCAAATACTTCTGCTAAAACTTTAAAAGTTTTTACATTGTTGCCAACATTATTCTAAAGTTGTATATCTTCAAAAACTACCTCATTAATATCATACGTTTGAATTAATTGATTTACTTTATTTCTAATTTTATAAAGTCGGATACCTAAATCGTCATCATCATATGTAAAATGACCATAAGTTATTAATTTATTATCATAAAATACTGCATATCCACTAGTCTTACTACTTTGATCTAAGGCTAGTAATTTACGCATTACGTAGCAGATGCTAAATTAGAATCTGTTGATCCAAATCCACCCTCTCGTGATCCAGAAGCAGAATCTGTATTGGTTTTGATATAATTCATAATGATACCTTGACCAATAGCATCGCCTTTCTTTATTTGAATAGGAACTGGAGACAAATTAATTACTTGAAAATAAATATGTCCTTCATTATCTGGATTATTATAATAATCTGCATCAATAATTCCTACCCCATTAGCAAGGATAATCCAGTATTTTAATGGTGAAGAAGAGCGAATTGATAATTGTAAAAAAGTATCAGGATCAAGATGACATTTTATTCCAGTAGGAATAAGTGTTGGTTTAGCTTGCGCGGCCTTCGTTAAAGCGGAGATTTCATCTAGTGTTAAAGCGCCTTTTGCACAAGAAACTGCTTCAAAAACACTTTCATATTGATTCAAAATTTCTCCTACTAAATCATTACAAAGATCTTCATATGGGGGGATAACAATATCTTCCGCAGCAAAAAAATCATAACCTGCGGACTGTGCGGTCTTCCGAACGGGGAGTCCGCAAGTTTCATATCCTTTTACCTATTGGAAATAAGCTGCCATTATTCAGCTTCCTCCATTACCCAAAAGTCTGAATATTTCTTTGTAATTTTAACTTGATAACCTTCAGCGATAATTTCACCCTTTTTCTTTTTTTGTTTTCTTGTAGAAGAATATGAATCAACAATATAGTCATCAGCTTCTTCTTTGATTTCTTCAATTAATGCTTTAGCTTCTTCTTCAGTATCTACTCTATAAATTTCTGTATTACTTAATAACATTCTCATATTAATTTACCTTTATCTCTAAATTTGAATAATTTTGTTGTTCTTCGATTTCTGAAATAATTCCATCGATATACATTTCATTTCCAAAAAGATGAATCTTATTTGTTTGATTGCTATAACATAATGATGGAAGTATTTTGCCTAAATCATTTGTTGGCACAGAAATATTTTTTTCGCCAATATTAACATTTTGTGTTAAAGAAAACATATCTACATAACAAATAATTTCATCATTCATTGAAAGTTATTACTCCTTCATCATAATTAAATAAATATAAACAAATCATTTCATTAATTTTTTGTTCTTCATCAATATATCTAACCCAAATCTCAATTGCACTATCATCTTCTACTGGATCAATAGCATATACATCACCAATATTAGTAAGAATTTCTTTTAAACCAGCAAAAAATGTTTTAAAATCTGCGGTTCCAAATACCCGCCTAAAAACTGTAAAATAGCTAATATCTTTTCCATATAGCATAAAATATTTTGGCTTTTTCTCTTTACTTAACTATCTATGTAACCAATCATTAAAAATTTTTTCTGAACCACTCCACGCGTTTTCATTAAAAGCTGGAAGCTAGCTAATTACAGATTTATTCAGCTCATATAAACTTATTCCTACTCCAGAAGAGTCTAATGAAATATTATAAGGTTGCCATCCTTGTTCATCATCTCTATATATATAATATTTATTTTCTTTTGAACAATAAGCAACCTCACCTTTTTCGTGATTTAGGAGATTTGTTAGAATTTCATAATTATCTACTTTGATAGGTTCCACGATACGAATCTCCTTTATTATCTTTAATTATATTATACCAAAAATTTTAAAAAAAATCAATCTTTTAATTTAATAATTTTCTAATTGCTACTTCCTCTCATTGGAAGAGTTATATCTCTTAAAGATTCGATATATGGACCCGTTACTAATCCATTGATTTCATTTAAAATATATTCTACTTTTGGATTTGAAGTAGATTCTTTTTGAATATCTTCATATTCATATCCAGACCAAATCCAAATTTTTAAATCAGGTATTTTGTTTTTTATTTCGGTGATAATCATTGATGTTAAAAATAAATTTTCTTGACATAATGGTTCTCCACCCATAATACATAAAGTTCTTTTTATATTATTAGCTAAAAGATACTTTTCTAATTTATTTAAAGTATCTGTAGTAAATTCTTTTCCGCCTTCAAAATCCCAGGTTTCAGGATTCTAACAACCGGGGCATCTTATTGGACATCCCTAAACAAAAAAAGTAGTACATATTCCAGGGGCTGCGGCGAAATCATTTGCAATTATTCCAGCGTATCGCATTTTGGTAAGAATCCTTCCAAACATTTTTTTAAATTTTTTTTATTATATCTCTTTTTATATAATTCAAAAAGAATTTTATATAAGATATAAATAGAATTCTATCTATTTTGATATTCTTCTAAAGTTAATTCTTCATTAAAAAGTAAAAACATTTTCTGTAAACTTTTATATGAATAATTTATATTTGTATTCTATAAAATTAAATATTTAATCATATCTTCTTTTAAAA
>JAJBWD010000495.1:0-8873 GCA_032907345.1 Bacillota bacterium
AGTCCTGCCTGCTTAATGAATACCTGAAATCAGGAGATGAATCAAAACTTGATTTTGCTGTTTCCGGCAGGATTGATTTTAAAGATTTAATTGATTTTTATAATAGACTTAAAGAATATAATGACACACTTCCTGAAAGCAAAAGAATAACAGTAATAGGAATTAGTCTGGAAGACCACTCATGGAGTACCTTCGCTTATATAAATTCACTGATTCCGGAAAGTGAACCCATATCAGAGATTAAGCCTTTCATTAAAGCTTATAAAGAAAACTTCAAGACTTTTAATAATAAGCAAAATCAAGAAAATTATGATGATATAATTAAAGCTTTTCAGAATCTGCATAAAAATATGGAAGCAAATCCAGCTGCTTATGAAAAATATTTAGGAAACAGGTATTTCAGTTTTCAATTTACAGCAGATAATTTTGCCAATACTTATAAAATTTATAATGCCGGGGTAGCAGACTATGATGCAGTAGAGAGCAGCTTTTATAATAATTTTAAAAGGATATACACTAATCTGCCTAAAGGGAAATATTTCGGACAATTTAAAATGGAACATGTATACCAAAATACCTGTGTTTATATGGGAGATACAAAGAGATTTGCCATGTATCTGAATGGCAGTGATTCTCCAGTAGGAGGCAGAGTATTATCAATTGCCTATGCTTATCAGAACTGCATGGCATTAACTGATCAAAGAGATAATAGAGAAGCTGATGTGGAAACTGAATTTACTGATCTTAACCTTCTTCAGAATATCAGTAAATCAGATATAACTTTATTCAAGTTGAACGGAGACAAATCACCCTTTAGTACTAAATCTTACTTTGTCACAAGCATCAGTAATATGCCTGACACTGATTATTTTAAGTATATTATATTGATTAAGAATTCAAAAGCTGCTGCTTCATTTTAATATTTGATTAAAATCGGGGGGGATATTATGACACTGAAAAAGGTAACTCTTATTTTAATACCATTTTTGCTGGCAGCTGTCATTATAGGCTATACTCCTAAAAGTACTGAAACTGCTGCCTATAATGTTAAAAAAGAAAACTTTAACATTGATGGATATCTGGAGGAAAATCATGCTGAAATTAATTTGAAGTCAGCTTCAGGCTTCAGTCTTCTTGATGAGGGCATGAAAAAAAGTGATGTGATATTAGCCGGTAAATCAGGCGGTCTGGATGAAAATTATCAGTTAAAGTTATCACTGCTTAAGTATTTGAATAAAAAGCAGGATGTAAGATATCTTTTGGAAGAATTGGGATATAGTGAATCAAGCTTGATTAATGAATATCTAAAATCAGGGAATGAGGAATATTTGAAGCAGGTATATGAAAATAAATCAGGGCCGGTTATTTATACAGACCAAGAAAACGCTTACCATAATAAAAAATCTTATATTTTTTGGAATGAACTTAGAAAATATAATCATACACTTCCTGAAGGCAAAAAAATAACGGTAATTGGAATTGGTGCTGAAAATCGGGTGGGGACAGCATTAAAATACTTAAATTCATTACTTCCGAAAAATGAACCTGATGAAGAAATAAAACCTTTTATAAAAGACCTGAAAAATATAAGCAGTCAAAAGTGCTTAGATGGAATAATAAATGTTATTAAGAAACTGGAATGCAGTATGGAGTCAGATCCGGATGAATATAGGAAGTATTTAGGCAGAAGGTATTTTGATTTCAATCTTATAGCAGATAATATCTTAAATGCAGATAAGATTTATAATGCTTCGGGCACTGATATGAAAAAAGAAACTGAACTTTGCATGTTTAATAATTTTCAGACTGTATATTCTCCTGATGGGAAATATTTTGGAGAATTTGATATGGAACATTTATATAGTAAGGAGGTAACTGGTTTTTCAGCCTTATTAAGTAGCAGTGATTCTACTGTAAAGGGCAGGGTCTTATCCATAGGCTATGCTTCAGAAAGCAATAAATCACTTGTTTCGGCGGAAAATCTTCAAGTTCTTAAAAGAAGCAGCAAATCAGATTTAACTTTATTCAAATTAGACGGTGATAATTCACCCTTTAATGCTAAATCTTATTTTTTTCCAGATATTGATGGCAGGTCGGATAAGGATCATTTTAAATATCTTATATTAATTAAAAGCTAGTAACATAATTGCTTGAAAAAGGATGTGAATTAATGAAGTTTAAAAAAATATTATTATATGCAATACCATTTTTAATGGTCATTATTGTTTTAGTTTATACTCCCAAAAGTAAAGACGATGAATCTTCTGCCTATAATATAAAAAAAGACAAGTATGATATGAATAATTATCTGGAGAAAAATCACAGTGAAATTGATACTAAAGCCTGCACTAATTTTAATCTTCTCGATGAGGATATAAATAAAAATAATGTTATTATAGCGGGAGAGTACAAAGGTGTAAGCAAAAATTACCAGATTAAGCTGTCTTTACTTAAATATTTAAATGAAAAACATGGTGTAAGATATCTTTTGGAAAACATAGGGTACAGTGAGGCTTATTTTCTTAATCAATATCTTAAATCCGGGGATGAATCAATTTTAAAAGCGCTTTATTTTAGTACAGGAAAAATTGAGTATGCATTTGGAGATAATGACTTTCAATTTAAGGAATCCTATGATTTCTGGAAGGAATTAAGAAAATATAATCTTTCAATTCCGGATGATAAAAGGATAATTGTAATTGGCATTGGTACTGAGAGTAAGGAATATACAACCTTAAGATTCATTAATTTACTTATGCCAGTAAGTGAACCGCCGGCAGAAATTAAGCCTTGTATAAAAGCCTATAAAGATAAATGCAGGAAAAAAATTGAGCTGGAAAATAAATTTGAAAAGATAGTTACATCCCCAGATGAGATAGATAAAACGAATGAAATTTTACATCAGCTGCAAGATAATAATGAAGAAATATATAAGTCAATAGAAAAGCTGAAAAAAAACATGGAAATTAATCCGGAAATTTATGAAAAATATTTAGGAAGCAGGTATTTTGATTTTGAATTTGTATTTAATAATACAGTAAATTCTTATTACGATGGAATAGGTATTAATACATTTGATTCTGATATGTACGGTAATTTTAAAAAAATATACTCTAACCTGCCGCCTGGCAAATATTTCGGGCAATTTAATAAGGACCAGGTTTATAGGAATATACCCATAAATATGGATAATCATACCAGGTTTGCTGAGTTTTTAAATGGCAGTGATTCACCGGTTAAGGGCAGGGTATTATCTATAGCATATGGTTATGAAAACAGCAAAGCTATATTATATATGGGAGAAAATGCGGAAACTGCTGAGCCTTTTGATGTGGACATCCTTAAGGATATCAGTAAATCCGATACAACTTTATTTAAATTAAATGGAGATAATTCACCCTTCAGCAAGAAAACCTATTTTATCACAGCAAATAATGATATGAATACCACAGATTATTTTAAATATATTATACTTATTAAAAAATCCGAAGCTGTCAGTTCCAGCTGGATTATAATGAATAATGAGGAAGATTAATATGAAGCTTAAAAAAGTATTATTTTTAACAATTCCATTTATACTGGTCATTATTATTCTGGTTTATACTCCCAAAAGTAAAAATGCTGAATCTTCTGTCTATAATATTAAAAAAGAAAATTATAATATGAATAATTATCTGGAGAAAAACCACAGTGAAATTGATGTTAATTCCTGCACTGGATTTAATCTCCTTGATGAGGATATAAAGAAGAATGATGTTATTTTAGCCGGAGAATATAGTGGCGTAAGCAAAAATTATCTGGTTAAGCTGTCTTTATTTAAATATTTAAATGAAAAACATGGTGTAAGATACCTTTTGGAGGACATAGGCTACAGCCAGGCATATTTTATTAATGAGTATCTCAAATCAGGAGATGAGTCAATTTTAAAATCTTTATATCTAAATGCAGTAGGTTATGGCTATAGAACCGGAGGAACTGAATTTGATTATAAGGAGTCCTATGATTTTTGGAAGAAATTAAGAAAATATAATCTTTCCCTTTCGGATGACAAACGAATATTTGTAATTGGAATTGGTTTTGAGAGTCAGGAATGGACAATCCTAAAGTATATTAATTTACTTTTGCCTGAAAGAGAGCCGCCGGAAGAAATTAAATCCTTTATAAAAGCTTTCAGGGATAAATGCAAAGAAAAAAATGAACTGGAAAAAAATATGGATAAAATATTAAAGTCATCAAAAAAGCCAGAAGAAATTGATAAAGAAATAATTAAATCATCACAAAAGATAGAGGAAAAGGATAAGGAAATAGGTAAGTCAATACAGAAAATCCAAAAGAATTTGGAAACTAATCCTGGTTTATATGAAAAATATTTAGGCGCCGGATATTTTGATTTTAATTTTATAGTTAATAATGTATTTATTGATAGCTCTGGAGGAATATACTCATTTGGACCTGAGCTCGATATGTACAGTAAATTCAAAAAAATTTACTTTAACCTGCCCATGGGTAAATATTTCGGACAATTTAACATGGAACAGGTTTATCAGAATATTCCCCTTAATGTAGCCAATCAAAACGAGTTTGCGTCGTTCCTAAACGGCAGTGGTTCACCGGTTGCAGGCAGGGTATTATCCATTGCATATGCTTATGAGAACAGTAAAGCAATATCATCTTTAGCAGATGATGCAAAAGCTGCTGAGTCTTTTGATGTGGATATCCTTAAGAATATCAGCAAATCCGACACCACTTTGTTTAAATTAAATGGAGATAAGTCACCCTTTGCTGCCAAAGCTTATTTGGTCATAGCAAAAGATGATATGCATACAACAGATTATTTTAAATACATTCTGCTGATTAAAAATTCAAAAGCTGTTAATTATGTCTGGAAAATGATAAATGTTGAAGGAGATTAATATGAAGCTTAATAAAAAGCTTGTTTCTATTGGACTTTTTCTGCCGTTGTTTGCTGGACTGGAAACATAATATATTATAAGCGCCATGTGCTTAAAAAGCTCATGTTTCTCAGCCATTATAATGTAATTCCAAGGAGTATGACACAGTTCAGGCTATTGCGGCAGACTTATTTAGAAAATGCAGCAGGGAACTGAAAGACTAAAAATATCATTAAATTTAAATGAAATAAGCCATCTCTCAATATAAATGATTAAGAGATGGCTTTTATGATTGAATCCAATTATAAAAGTATAGATGTCAAGCGCCTTTTCTATTCCTTCTTTTTTCTCTTTTTCATTAAAATGTATACAACTATAGAAACCGGTATAATAATTATCAAATAGGGAACTATAGCCACCATAACTAAAAGTATTGCTTTAAACAATGATCCCAATGATTTTAATGAGTCATTAAATGTCTTTTTGATTTTTTCTCCCAGAGATACAGGTTTCGTTGTTAGTTCGGATACCTCATGAACATTTATGTTTATAGTAGCATAATCAACCTGGTTATCCCAATTTTTTAAGCTGGAGGTCAGGCTTTCAATCTGGTATCTTACATTAGACAGCTGATTTTCAATCTCTAATATATCCTTTAATGAGCCGCTCTTTTTAAGAAGCTCAAGAAGTCTGTCCTCTTGGACCTTCAATGCCTTAAGGTGAGCTTCAGTATCGTAGTATTGGCTTGATATATTCTCACCCTGAGTAGATGAACTTGTTATCTTTCCTAAATTTCCTACATTTGATAGAAATTCATCGAAATAATCCTTTGGCATCCTGATAACATAATAAGCTCCTCTTGAATTGTCATCAGTATTTCCATTGGATTTAGAGCTTTGTATATAGCCTCCCTTTGTTTTTACAGTGTTTAATATACTGTCAATTGCCTTTGTATAATTTTTAGTTTGCAGATCTATATCTGCAGTTTTTATTATTTTGCTGCTATTTGTTTCCTTTTGCTTATCTGCAGTTTCAGTTGCTTTTTCAGCGGTATTTGCTTCCGCTCTATCCTGAGCTGCTAAGCTGCCATTTTCACTGGTACTTGGAGCAGAATTGCTGCTCTTTGAAGCGGTCTTTGCTCCACATCCTGACAATGGTATGGATAAAGCTAAAATTAAGGCTAAGGTTATAAATGAGAATCTGATTTTTTTATTCATACAGTACCTCCTTTTATTTTGAAATCCAATAATTTGTGTTTTCATGTTACCCCCCAAAGAAAATAATTATTTGATTATCTATAAAACTATACGATAAATTTTTTAAATTGTTCGTTTAGAAAGGATATAGGTAAAACTGTACTGAATTTGAGAATAATGTTTATTAACTATTTACCGCATGAGCGATAGTCATAGATATGTCCGTTACTTGTTACTTTTATAAAATACATATTACAATATTTAGGAGTATAGTACAAAATGTAATACCTTCTCCACATAATATTACCTGTTTTAACCGCCTCCTTAACCTTGTCCCAATTAATATTGTTATTGGAATCTTCAAATATTTTTAAATCATACTTATCTGTATTGTTCTTGAGAAATATAATGAAGTCGTTTATGTTTTTTATTCTGACATCTTTACTATAAACGAAAATGCTTGTATTAGGTAATGACTTTTCTATTGGTAAACCGAATGGAAAACATTCTACTTTCACAATGGCTAATAGAATTATTAAGCATCCAATAATGATAAACCTTTTCTTCATCTTATCAATCCTTCACCTAAAATTTGTATATCTAATTATATAATAAATATGTAAATGTTTACAATGTTTTTGAATGAAGTTTATTGTAAAGACTGTGTTTTATAACATAATAATTTTTTGCATAAAGTTTATATTTTTACGCTTTTAGTGTATAATATTAAATGTTTGTAAGGGAATTTGAGAAATTTAAAATCAATTTTTAAATAATATATATTGGAGGTACAAATGAGCAGTATTGATAACAAAACAGTAAACACCATAAGAATATTGTCAGCAGAACAGGTAGAGAAGGCAAAATCAGGTCATCCTGGGATGCCTATGGGATCTGCAGCCATGGCATATACACTATGGACAAAGCATTTAAAGCATAATCCAAAGGACTTAAAATGGGTAGACAGAGACAGATTTGTCTTATCAGCAGGACATGGCTCAGCTCTTTTATATTCACTATTCCACCTTTTTGGATATGGACTTACTATGGAGGATTTAAAAAACTTCAGACAGTTTGGTTCAAAAACTCCGGGACATCCGGAATATGGCCACACAGCAGGAGTTGAGACAACTACAGGACCATTAGGGCAAGGTGTATCAACAGCAGTAGGAATGGCATTGGCAGAAGAATTCTTAGCAAAGAAGTTTAATAAGGAAGACAAAAAGATAATTGACCATTATACATATGCAATCTGTGGTGATGGCTGCCTTATGGAAGGTATTTCAGGAGAAGCAGCATCCCTGGCTGGAACTTTAGGCTTAAGCAAGCTTATAGTATTATATGATTCAAACAATATATCCATAGAAGGAAGCACAGATTTAGCATTTACTGAAGACACCGCTAAGAGATATGAAGCTTATAACTGGAATGTGCTTAAAGTAGAGGACGGAAACAGCGTTGATGAAATAGATAAAGCAATAACTGAAGCTAAAAAGTCTTGTAAACCAACACTTATCGTAGTAAAGACAAAAATCGGATATGGCTGTCCTGCTAAAGTTGGCAAAGCAGCTGCACATGGTGAGCCTCTGGGAAAGGATAACCTGATTGAAACTAAGAAATTCTTAGGCCTGGAAGGAGTCGAAGACTTCACAGTTCCTGAGGATGTTAAAGCCCATATGGAACAGGTTAAAGAAGAACTTTCTGAAAAAGAAGCAGCTTGGGAAAAGACATTTAACGAGTATAAAAAAGAGTATAAAGATTCCTGCGCTGAATTTGAAAAGTGGATGAATGATGAATTTACATTAGATGTTAATGAATTTGCTAAGGAGTTTGATTTTACATCTCCGGCAGCTACAAGAAATGCTTCCTATGAGGTATTAAATAAGCTGGTTAAGCATTTCCCAAATATGCTGGGAGGCTCTGCTGACCTTTCACCTTCAAACAAAACAGTTATGAAGGATAAGGGAGAATTCTCAAAGGAAAACAGACTTGGTCAAAACATTCATTTTGGAGTAAGAGAACAGTCCATGGCAGCAATAGCAAACGGAATAGCTGTTCATGGTGGATTTAAAGCATTCTGTGCTACTTTCCTCATATTCAGTGATTATTTAAAATCATCCATGAGACTTTCAGCACTGATGAAGCTTCCTGTAACATATGTATTAACTCATGACAGCATTGGTGTAGGAGAAGATGGACCTACCCATCAGCCAATAGAGCAGCTGTCCACCATCAGAAGCATACCAAATGTTACTGATATGAGACCTGCAGATGGAAAAGAAACAGTAGCTGCCTGGTATTATGCTGCAACAAACAAAGTTGGACCAACAGCCTTAGCTTTATCAAGACAGAACCTGCCTGCTTATAAGGAAACATCGGCAGAAAAAGCTTTAAAAGGAGCTTATATACTGACAGATACTGAAGGAACACCGGATATAATTTTAATGGCTTCAGGTTCTGAAGTAGAATATATATATGAAGCAGCTAAGCTTTTAAAAGAGTACAATGTTAAGGCAAGAGTTATTTCAATGCCTTCCATGAAGCTTTATGAAAAGCAGAGTGATGAATATAAGGAAAACTTAATGCCAAAGGAAGTCAGAGCAAGACTGGCCGTTGAAGCAGCCTGCACAATGCCTTGGTATAAATATGTGGGATTAGATGGAAAAGTCATTGGAAGAGATGATTTCGGAGCATCAGCACCAGCAGATATCCTTTATAAGGAATTTGGATTTACCACGGAAAATGTACTTCAGACTGCACTAAAAATTCTGAATAAGTAAATCAT
>JAJBWD010000496.1:0-4888 GCA_032907345.1 Bacillota bacterium
AAGCTTCAAAGTAGTCATTCCATTTTTGATAATCTGCCAGAAAAATCAGAACCATAGGGGCCTTAGCTATAAATGCCTGATTATCACATAACTTACTTAACCTTTCTTTTATTTTTTCATCTGTTACATCAATTATTGAATAAAGCATCATATTCCCTGCTGTTGGTGCCTTCATTGCTGCTCTTATTATTTCTTCCTTAGTTTTCTTTGGAATTTCTTTATCCTCATATATCCTTATTGATTTTCTGCTGTTTATAACATTAAGTACCTGGTTCATGATAATCTCCTTTATGGTTTAATATATAAGTAACCTTCTGCCTGCCTTTTAACGATTTGCCCTATACCTGAAGGTACAATTTTTGCTTCCTTTAGAAGTAAGTCCTTTGTAATTCCATAAGCTTTCATGGCATTCCCGCAGACAGAAAATGAAATCTTTTTATTATATAAATCCTTAACTTCTTCTCTGTATGTATTATTACTTTTGTACATAAGTGATATGGCCTCAGAGTTTAAGACCACCTCAATGTTTAAATTTTCTTCTCCTAATTCACTTATTAAATTGTTAATATTCCTAAGAGTTAACTGTAATTTACTATTTTCATCTGTATGAAATAATACTTTATACATATAATTACCTCCTTTAAATATCTTTATATATATTTTACCACATAAGAAGTCTCTATAATATAAAAGACCGCCATTAATTGGCAGCCTTATATAAAATAAATTCCTGGTTTATTAATTTTTGTTTTGATACGTCTTTAAACATAAGGGTCATATCCAAACTATTTCCTTTATATCTGATAGTTTTCTTTATTAAAGTTCCCCCACCCATTGAATCTGAAGATTGCTTAATAAGCTTTGCTTCATTCCCAGAAATCATGAGTCCGGCAGTGAATGTTATATCTTTATCTGTTATAAAAGTTATTTCTGTATCTCCATTCTCTATTTTTACATCTGATATTTTAACTCCGTCTATATTGATATTATTAGTTTTACTGTTTATTTTTATTTCTTTATCTATAACTTTCATATCCTCTGTTTTTAATACTTTTAACTTAAGCTGCTTCAGATTTTTTTTCAAGCCGTTAAACTCATAATTGACATGGATACTTCCATCTTCATATGACATACCACATCCTGTTCCTTCCACCTTTTCTGTTATTTCCTCTCCATCTTTTATATAAGTTTGATATAACTCTATTACAAGTTTTCTTGTTTCCCCATCTATTCCTTCTGTAAAGAGCTTTTTCTTTGTTCCGGCTTCTATATTTCCTTTAATAACTGTGGACAGAGGCGAAGCAGAAAGAGATGTAAAATTATATTTAATTCCATCAGCTTCTATGGATTTATTTATATTCTGATTTACTTCACCCTTAATGACTTTACTCCTGTCAATCTTAAATTTTATTTTTCCTTCCTCTAAGGAAAATTTTGATGAGATTGAAAGTGTCAGGTATCTGTCTAAAATATTGGGAGGGGGAAACTCAGCTATCCATGAATTTTCCTTTTTAATTTCATCATATTTCCGTTCTCCTCCGCAAAAACTGCTTACTCTAAATAAGCTTGTAATTGTGGGACCATTAAAATTTGTTTTCCCTTTCCAATCTTCATTAGTTGTCCTAAATAGTACCACCAGCTTATTTTCATCTAAAAAAACTCCGTCCAATATAACCTCAGATCCATCCTTATAGGTATAGGATTTTCCTATCTGCTGGCCTTCACCCAGTTCATTCAGATCTTTTAAGCTGCCATAGACAACCTTGTCATATCCCATAATTTTTTTCCCATAGTAGGCTAAAACATCAAAATTATATATGCTGAATATTAAAAGGATGATTATAAGTGAAGCTGCTGTTTTATGTCTTATAAAAAAATTTCTGTTTTCCCTGTGTCGTGATTTCAGTGCATTATTTAAACTTTCCTCCAGTTCCTCAGGAACTTCTATTGCTTTTAGCTGCTCCTTCTTTATTTTGAACTGTTCCTCCATGCTTTTCATTAATAATCACCTCCCAGGACTTCCTTGATTTTTCTTACTCCATTAAATATTCTGGATTTAACGGTCCCAACCGGTACTTTGCATATTTCAGCTATAGCCTTATAATCCATGTCCAGAAGATATTTCAGCTTTATAGCCTCCTGCTCCTCTAGCCTCAGCGTTTTCATGATTTGGAAAACGTCCATCAGGGTTTCTTTACTGTCCTCTTCATATGTTTCCTGATAATCCTGATAGTCAGTTAAAATTAGTTTTTTTCTCTTTCTTAAGATATCCCTGCATTCATTAACTAAAATAGTTTTTGCATAGCTGTAAAATTTACCTTCATCCTTCAGCTTACATATTTTATCATAAAGAACTACTGTCATCTCACTCATGGCATCCATAGCGTCTTCTCTATTACCGGCATATAAATATGCCAGCCTGTAAAACTCCTCTTTTTTATCCATAATCAGCTTAAGAAGTGCGTCTTTATCGCCTCTTTTGGCCTTTTTAACTAAATTCTCCATAGAAAGCACCCTTATCCTCTATGAAATTCCGAAAAGACTGCATCTCTCCCTGCAGCCTGGTTAAATCATTTCCCAATCAATAATAAGAGTAATAAAGCCCCCGAAAGGTTCAGGGACTTTGAAAATTTTTATTTATAATAATAAGCCCATTAAAATGGAATCGTAGAATTTCCCTTCAATCAGGAAATCCCTTCTTATTATTCCTTCCTTTTCAAAGCCAAACTTTTCATATAATTTTATGGCCTTATAATTATCTGTTCTGACTCTTAAGTTTATCTTTCTTATTATTTTTGTTTCCTTAGCCCAGTAAATCAGCGTTTCCAGAAGATAAGTTCCTATACCTAAACCCCAGTATTCCTTCCTCACCGTAATTCCAAACTCTCCGGTATGTATTATCCTGATTCTTTCCCCTGCCCTGAAGGTGCAGTTTCCTGCTATCTTTCCATCTATTAAGGCCAGCAGCATGATGGAATTGTTTTTATCCTGCATACTGCTGATTATTTTTTCTTCTATTTCCGGTGTTGCTTTAATTTCATTTTCCCCAAAGGTTAAAAAGTCTGATTCCTTTGGTATTTCCATCATATACTCCGAAAGCTTAAATGCATCCGTAATTTCAGCTTCTCTTATTAATATTTCTCTTCCATCCTTAATTATCATGCTGTGCCCCCGCTTAACATTTTTTACTATATTATACTCCCAATTATCCCCTTCGTATATTTCTGCTTTTTGCAAACTTGTAATTTTCATTGACAGCTAAGTATATTTATGAGTAAATATTAATAATTATACTTAAGGAGACTAACTATATGAAGAAAAAAAGAATATACTTTTTAATGACATTATGTGCTTTGTTTTGGAGCGGAGCATTTATTGCAGCCAAGCTGTCCTCTCCCTATATCCCGCCATTTACCCTTACATTTCTAAGATTTTCCTTAGCTACCATATTTCTTTTTGGGATTGCGAAAATTAAAAAGGTTAACCTAATCAGGTTATCATTAAGAGATATCCCTGTTTTTCTTTTTACAGGAATAATTGGCATGATTGGCTATCATGTATTATTCTTTCTTTCCGTAAGATATACCTCCGCAGTAAATGCCTCATTTATAGGAGCTTCAAATCCCATAATAACATCAGTTTTATGCATGGTTACTCTTAAAGAAATGATAGATATTAAACGGTTTATGGGAATTATCTTATCTTTTACAGGCGTACTTATGACCCTTACTAATGGTAATTTTTCTGTTTTAAGTTCTCTTACTTTTAATAAGGGAGATCTTTTAATGCTGCTGGCTGTTTGCATATGGGCAGTATACAGCATATTCAGTAAAATTGTCATGAAAAGCTATGATCCTTTCAACCTGACATTTTATACTTTTTTATTCTGTACCATATTTCTGATACCTGCCTTGTTTTTTGAAAATCCCTTAAGGATACTTACTGCTGTTCCCGGTTCTGCCTTCCTGGCAGTATTATATATGGCAATATTCCCTACCGTTATTGGATACCTTGTTCAGCAATATTCAATAAAACAAATAGGACCTTCAAAAACGTCAATATTTATAAATCTTGTTCCAATATTTTCTACTTTTCTTTCAGTTCTAATATTAGGGGAGAATCTTGTCCCTGTGAAAATATTAATGGGATTTCTGATAATTTCAGGCGTATATATTACACAAAAAAATTAGAGCTAAAATCTCAGCTCTAAAAATTATATAAAATACGGATATATTACTGAACAGTTAAATATTCCAAAAGATATACCAATTATTATGCCTATAAGAACATCTGTTGGAAAGTGGACAGCCAGATATATTCTGGATAGTCCAACAATTAGTGCAATGGATGTAAAAAGTATCAGCATACTTGGAAAGTTAATTGATAAAACAGCTGCTATTGAAAATGCTGCGGTTGTATGCCCTGATGGGAAGGAATAATCCTTCAGATTCAGATTAAAACTATTAACATTCTTGATTACCCAATAGGGGCGTGGTCTGGTGAACCTTTTCTTCAGATAAGTTACTAATATGCTGCTGGTAGTAAGTGTGAAGAGCGATTCAATACCGGCAGCTTTTACTCTGTCTCTTCCAAATAATATTAATGAGAGACTAAAAAGGAGTGTAAACGCTGTACTTCCCAGGTTAGTAATTAAAGGAAAAAGCTTGTCCAATATACTAGATTTTATTCTTGAATTTATAAGATAAAGCAGCTTCAAGTCGCAGTAATTTACCAAACTATAAATCTTATTCATTTAATCCCTCCATTTCTCCATTAACTTCATTGTAATCTTTGATTATTAAAATTATTTAAAAATCCTATTAAAATTTTTTTATTTTTAATATTTTCTTTAGTTTTTATTATTTATTATACTTATAAGTATTGTTAA
>JAJBWD010000497.1:0-3544 GCA_032907345.1 Bacillota bacterium
GCAATAATTTCTCCTTCCTGAAGAGGAGTTCCGTCATGTACAGTTACAATTCCCATGCTGTCGCTTTCTTCCCTGCTGTTTCCCATAATGACTACAGGGCTGAATCCTCCCCTGGATGACAGTGTCTGCTGCATACTGATAAGCTCCGAGCGTTCCTGCTTGGAACCGTTAAAAATAGCCTTTATGTCGCTGGGTGTAATAACTATAAATTGTGCCAGATTAATTGCATAGGTTCCCTCTCTTAATATCCCTCTCTGAGGTCCCCTCTGTCCGCCATTTTGTAAAAATCCACGGACATTCTGGAAATTATTAGCCTCTGTTACTACTTTGCCTAAGGTCTGAGTTGGGGAAAGAGGCATTCCGTCTCTGGCAAAAATATAAGCAATCTGTCCCTGGGGTATTGTTATAAGAGGATACTTATGAATTTTATACATCAAAGCAGATTTAAAATGTATACCTCCACGCAGTAAATCCGGTGCATAGCCAGCCTCACCATTTAAAGCAATGATGGAATCTTTGAGCGATCCCTTCATGCTCCACCATTTTTCAACTACGGCTACCTTGTCCGAGTCAACGACCCTTAGACCCAGTATTTTAAAAATCAGCAGGTAAAACAGAATAATACCGCCTGCTACTGAAACCACTGTAGTAATAATTTTATCCATAAACGTCCTCCTTTTAATATATAAAATTTAGCTTGTCCTTTCATTTTACATTATATGTAATTAATCTTCAATTATTTCTATTAATATTTTTTATTGTTATTTATCAAATTTTCAAGTTAATTATAGTTTCCTAGAAAAAAAGCCAATAATCAGATCTTCACATTGACAAATTATAAAATTAAACATACAATACAATAGAGAACGGAGGTTTTCTTATGCAGTATTTAAAAGATGAAGTTAGAAATAAAATTCTTCAGGAAGCTTTAAAAGAATTCAGGGAAAAGGGATATCAGGGAGCTTCCATAAGAAATATTGCCAAAAATTCAAATACTTCCATAGGGAATATATATAAATACTTCAGCAGCAAAGAAAGCCTATACCAAAGTCTTATTGAACCTGTATATAACCAGCTTATGGATTATATCCCGCAGTTTGAAAAAGTGGAGCATAACGAAAAAACTGAAGACATATTTTATCAGCTGATGGAAAAAATAATGGAGATATTTAATACAAATAACAAAGAGCTTTCCATACTTTTAAATAAAAGTGAGGGCTCCAGGTACGAAAACTGTAAAAAAAGCTTTGTGGATTTCATTACCAGAACCGTTACAGATGCAATGGAATACCAGCTTTCTCTTCAGCATAAAAAGCTGGAGGATAATTTTATTATATACCTGTTGTCTTATAATTTAGTGGAAAGCATCGCAATAATCCTAAAGGAAAAAGATAACGGTTTAGAGGTCAGAAATTTAATATTGGAGCTTATTAATATTATGTTCTTTGATATTGCAGATAAACTCTCCAGCAAATCAATATAATAGTTTCTGCTGTTATTTAAAGCAGCAGTATTTTTTAAATCAAAAGAGAACAATTGTTCATATTTGGATAATCAGGAGGAATTAGGAATTGAATAATTTCATAGAAGTAAAAAATGTAAAAAAAACTTATCATATGGGTGAAGTATTGATAAAAGCAGTGGACGATGTTTCATTTTCCATAGATAAAGGAGAAGTGGTTGCAGTGCTTGGTGCCAGCGGGGCAGGAAAATCCACAATACTTAATCTTTTGGGAGGCATGGATCAGGTTTCAGGGGGCAGTATTTTTGTGGATGGAAATGAAATAAGCAGTTACAATTCAAAAATGCTTACTAAATACAGAAGAGAAGATATAGGCTTTGTATTTCAATTTTATAATCTGATTCAAAATTTAAATGCAGTAGAAAATGTAGAATTTTCAGCAGAAATCTGTAAAAACCCCATGAACCCTATAGAGGTTCTTAAAAATGTAGGACTGGAAGACAGGTTATATAATTTTCCCTCTCAGCTTTCCGGCGGAGAGCAGCAAAGAGTATCCATAGCAAGAGCACTGGCTAAAAATCCAAAGCTGCTTCTTTGTGATGAACCCACCGGGGCCCTTGACTATAATACCGGGAAATCCATATTAAAACTTTTATATGATACTTCTAAAAAATACAATATGACTGTAATACTGATAACTCACAATTCTGCCATCGCTCCTATTGCTGATAAAGTAATAACTGTAAAAAGCGGCAGAGTAGCCAGCATAAAAGAAAACCCCAACCCCGTACCAATAGAAAGCATAGAGTGGTAAATATGAAGAAGACATTTATAAAGAATTTACTGAGAGACATTAAAGGTTCCCTTTCCAGATTTTTATCTATTGTAATTATTATTGCAGTAGGTGTAGCTTTCTATGCAGGAGTAAGAGCTACAAGTCCTGACATGAAGATGTCTGCGGATTACTATTTCAAGAAGAATAATCTGATGGATTTTAAGCTTATTTCCACCCTGGGACTTACAGAGAATGATATTAAAGAAATTGAAAAAATAAAAGGCATATCAAAGGTTCAGGGAACCTATTCACTGGATGCAGTAATTGAGAAAAATCAGAAATCCCTGGTTTTAAATATTCTTTCACTGCCTGAAGGTGATATGAATAATATCAGAATGAACAGCGGCAGACTTCCGGTTAAGGCCGCTGAAGCTGTTGTTGAGCAAAGGTTTCTGGAAGAAAATAAATTAAAATTAGGGGATAAAATTAATCTTAAATCCGGTACGGACAAAAATATTAGTGATAGTTTAAAAAATAGTGAATTTGTTATTACAGGTACTGCTTCCTCTCCTCTCTTCATATCAGTACAGAGGCAGCTTAGCTCTGTTGGAAATGGCTCAGTTAAGGGCTTCTTATATATCCTGCCGGAAGTATTTAAGAGCGATGTCTATACTGAAGTATATGTTAAAACTTCTGGCATAGAGTCAGAAAAAAGCATGACAGACTTCAGCAGCTACAAATCAAAGGAGGATATTATTGAAGCTGATCTGAAAAGCCTAGGTAAGGTTCAAAATGAAGTCAGGTATAAGGAAGTTTTAAAAACCGGTGAGGATAAGATAAATGAAGCAGAGAATAAACTAAACAAATCAAAAATCGATGCTGAGAATAAATTTGCTGACGCCCGTTTGCAGCTTCATAATGCACAAAAGGAAATAGACACAGGTTTTTCAAAATTAAATGAAAATGAGCTTCTTTTCAATAAAAAAACAACTGATGGTGAAAAAGAGATAGCAGAAGGGAAAAGCCGGATTAAATCCGCTGAAGCAGAAATAGCTGCTAAAACTAAGGAGCTTGAAAACGGCTGGCTGCAGCTCACTGAAGGCAAAAAACAAATAAGTGAAAGTGAAAGCATTCTGAATAGCTCAAAGCAGCAGGCGGAGAATAGTCTTTCCGATTCCATATCAGCAAAATTAGCAGAATTAAAGATGCTTTTAAGCGCAGATCCGGAAAATCCTGAAATTTTAGCTCAGTATCAATTTTTAAATGAAATTTATGAAAAAGATATAAAAGGCAAAGACTTTGACAGC
>JAJBWD010000498.1:0-4113 GCA_032907345.1 Bacillota bacterium
GATTTACAGATAAATATTAATATGAAAGGAGACTTAAGGATGCTGGATAAAGTACCTACAAGTGAGGAGCTGATTGCTTTAATCGGGAAACCATTATTTGAAATTTGGACTGCTTTAAGCGAGATTATTGAACAAAAATATGACATGGAACATTTATGGAACAATGGAGGTAAGGCATGGAAATATGAATATAAATATCGGAGAGGTGGAAAAACCCTTTGTGCATTATATGCAAAAAAGGATTGCTTTGGCTTTATGGTAATTTTCGGAAAAGATGAACGGGCAAAATTTGAGGCAGATAAACAAAATTATTCCCTAGAAGTACAAAAAGTCTATGATGAAAGCAAGACCTATCATGATGGAAAATGGATGATGTTTGGATTAACAGATACTTCTTTATTTGCTGATATGGAAAAATTGTTGCTTATCAAAAGAAAACCTAATAAAAAGTGATTGCAAAATTCAACTTGTCTATTTGAACAAAGCCAGAATAATGTATGATTACATTAATGAGAACTATTTGCTATATGTCAAATAAAAAGTCGAATGTCTCTCGATAAATAAGCAATATTAAAATAATATAAACTATCTTAACTTCCTATCGTATTATAAGCATAATCATAAATATGCTATTGAGGAGGTAAGGATTTTTGAGCAGAAAAGCAAGGGTGATTGCAGCTTTCATAATTTCATTTATTCCATCATTCTTTTTGGCGGGTTATATAAGAAATGTAATGTTCGTAAATATTCATTGGACTCAGGATGCATCTGTCTGGGATAAATTCAGGGAATATTATATAAGAACTTTTTCAGCTAATATTATTCCGGCTTTGTTAATAGCTGTCATTGCTGCATTAATAACTGCTTTTTTGAATAAAGAAAAATAGTGAAACTAAATTTCTTGTGCCATATTAATCTGGAGGGATATTTATGCGGAAATTCATATTCAGTATCATGCTTATAATATTTATTATCACTTTGGCAGCCTGTTCATCATCTAAAAAGATGAACCTTAAGAGTATGCAAAAATCAGCTTACGATGCTTCAAATCAAAGTAAGGATGTAACTCTGACAATAAAGGAAAAGGTAATAACCTCCGAAACAGATTCCATTAGCTTAATTCTTTCTAATATTTCTGATAAACAATACATTTTCGGTGAACAGCCGATTCTTGAGGTAAAATCTGATGGAGCCTGGCAGGTTGTCCCTTATTTAAAGACTGCAGCCTGGGATGACATAGCTTATATACTACCACCCGGCAAATGCAGGGAACTTAAGTTTTCTATGAAGGATAATTATGGCAGGTTAAATAAAGGAAGCTACCGGGTAATAAAAGAATTGAGCTCAGAAAAAGGTGAAAATACATTTTCCGCTGCAGAGTTTGAAGTTAAATAATAGAGAGAATGCAAGTCAAGCAAAGTCTTTTTATGAATTGTTATGAGGTGTTTAAATATATGAAGAAATTAAGGCCGATTTCTTTTAATCGTATAATACTGTATTTTATTTGCTCTATACCTGCATTCCTGATTCTGCTAAAAATTAACGAAGATTGCTCAAGCGTGGATAATTCTACATGGTGGTCCGTTTTCCATTTTAACTGGATCGGCAACGATGTAGTAATTGCTCAAATTGTTTTCTATAAGCTTATTCTACTTATAGGAATAAGTTTTGCATTTACTATTATGTCTTATAAGATTATAAAAACCTGTCTGCATATCTTCAATTCTATAATAAAAAAACAAAAGTAAATCCGGTAAGCAGATATTTATAAATTCACGCTATGAAATAAAAGATTCGGTCACTGAAGCTTAAATGCTTTGTATCCCATTTTCTTCTTGGACAGTTTATTATTTTATAATAAGGTACTAAGCTTTTAACAAACTGAAAAAATTGCTCATCAAACCAGGGGGGAGTCCATGCACCTGATCTGCAGATATGAACTGCTGATATTGCCTGTCTTCCATCAAGATCATTCAGAGCTATGAACCGGGCATTCAAGCTTTTGCATATGTGTTTAAAATCCTCCGGCTTTTCTTTTGTAAAAGGACTGTAGATTATTTCTGCTTCATTAATTATTTTATTCTTCAGAAGCTTACCCAGCCAGTTGGCACAATTCACCTCAAAATTAAGAGAAGAAAGTCCTCCGTATCCTAAATCTGCATGGGCATCAAATAGGTAAACCGTATTACACATGTTTTTTACTGTTATGTTATAGGATAAAGCATGGGAATCTGAAACATATACTTGTAAATCTTTTGAGAATTTGAAATGAATTTTAATTTTACTCCAGAAGTTATTTACCTCCGGCGATAACTGAAAGAGATTTTGAATGTTTTTCCCGTTTTCTTTAAGCTGAAAATAACGTTTGTACCATAGATTAATAATATTTTTATTGTTTTCCAGACAGGAACCCAAATTATTATTACGGGTATTAAAGAAGTAATCCCAATCAACAGACAGTAAACTCTTTTCCATATAACCATCCCCTAAAAGACACAGTTATTCTGTTAACTGTTATCACAATTATTATAACATTCACGTCAAATAAAATCTGAATAACAGCTTTTATAAAAACTGAAAGCTCTGGAAATAAGAAATTCTCAACTTTGTTTCAAGCTTAATTATTTCTGCCCCTCTTATAAAATATCCTCCCTTATTTTTTACCCGCTGTTTCCATTTGCATTAACTTTTTTAAGTTTATTGCTAATTTAAAGTCCTTATCCTTAAATACCAAAAGTTTAAATTATAAATACTTAATATTTTAATGTAATTTTAAAAATTATTTACTTAACTTAAGTTTATTTGTAAAATAACATTAATTAAATAAAGCAAAAAGGCAGGTAAAAAGTTGTGGATAGTATTGATTTAAAAATTATTAATGTTTTAAAGGAAAACAGCAGATTAAGTACTTCGGAAATCAGCAGAAGAGTAAATCTTTCAATTCCTGCAGTAGCTGAAAGAATAAGGAAAATGGAGGAAGCAGATATAATTGAGAAGTACACCATTAAAGTAAACAGAGAAAAATTAAGCTATAAGCTTTTAGCATTTATTTTTGTTAATATTGATAAAACAGAAAACGTAGAGGAATTTAGAAAATCTATAGTTCAATATGATTCTGTATTAGAATGCCATCATGTCGCCGGGGAATATGATTATCTGCTAAAAGTGCTTGTAGAAGATACCAGGTCCCTGGAGTATTTTATATCGAATATAATGAAAAAAATCAAAGGTGTAGTTAAATCAAATACTCTGATAACTTTGTCTACATTAAAAGAAAATATTAATATTTGAGAGGTGATGATATGCTTTTAGATGGCTTCAAATTTGGTATGCTGCTGCAATTTGCAATCGGACCTGTATGTATTTTTATATTTCAATTAACATCACTATATGGATTTTATATTGGAGAAATAGGAGTTCTGGGCGTTACTTTAGTGGATGGATTTTATATTACCGCTGCCGCTTTGGGCATAGCATCAATAATTGACAAAAAGAACATAAGAGTATTCTTAAAAATATTTGGTGCAGCTATCTTATTTATTTTCGGGTTCAGTACAATCCTAAGTCAATTTGATATTAATTTTCTCCCAAGCTTTAGTTTATTTAATACTACAAATTCAAGTAATGTATTTATTCGTGCAGTCATTATTACTGTTTCAAATCCTCTTACAATAATTTTCTGGGCAGGTATATTTTCAGCTAAACTGACTAAAGAAAAAATAAAAAAACAAGATATTTATCCATTTGGATTTGGAGCACTATTATCTACGATATTCTTTTTAACGTTAATTGCTTTAATAGGAAGCTTTACTAATACGTTTTTCCCAACAAATATAATACAAATCCTGAATATAATCATTGGTTTTTTCTTGATATGTTTTGGTATCAGAATGATTGTGAAATAAAAGCGCCCCAGATTGGGAGATTTATGTAATTATCCCACTAAACTTCGCACCTGGGGCAATTTTTATGTAATTTATTACCTTTCACTGTTTTCCTGGATATATAAATGCTCATCTCCCCATTGCTTTATTAAAAGCATAATAGGTTTAAGACTCCTGCCGTTTACAGTCAGTGAATCTAATTTAGGCACTGCAATCAGGACTTGTGGTA
>JAJBWD010000499.1:0-12425 GCA_032907345.1 Bacillota bacterium
AACTATGTGACCTCTCTAGCTGAGAGATCCAACTAGGACCATCGGCCTCGTGCATACCTTAGAACGGACCACGCTTTGATACGTAATGTTAAAACCTAGTTTACAACTAGGATTTTTAATGATAAAATTAACATAGGAGGATAGTATATGACTAAAATCCAATTATCAAGTACTACCTCAATAACTGCATCTGCAGTTAGTACCATTGCGTGGGTTGAGAATTTAAATTCTATAATAGGCCTAATAGGTACAATTGTATCAGCTATCTTTGGTATTATATCCTTAACTATATTAATATATAGTAAGCTTAAGGATAAAGCTAATGAGGATAAGAATCATGATGGTGTAGCTGATGGTCTAACAATGTGGGATATTATTGAATCAATTAAGGAAGGCACGGAGGGAGCTAAGCCTTATATTGAATCAATTAAGCACGCTATTGAGGAATATGAAAGAAAAGAGGACCAAGAATAATGCCAGATAAAACCATTGAAGAACTACAAAAGGAATTTGATGATTACAAGGCACAAGCTGAAAAGGATCTTAAAGAAAAGGACCAAAAGCTTGAAGAGGCCAATAAAAAGGCCCACGATTTAGAGGTCAAGGTATCGACCTTAAACGAATTACGTCTGCATGAAGATACCTCAGGACGTAAAACTATAAAAAGTCTTAAGGAGGATTTCGAATAATGGCTAAAAGTAAAGTTGTATCTAATGACAATAGATTACCATTAAAAGAGATGAACCGAGGCAAGGAAGCATTTAGGCCTTTAAGACATAAAGAGAGCAAGCAACCATATAGCGATCTAGAATATTTATTGTTACTAGGTGAAGCTATATGCGAAGGTGAAGAGGAATGGAAACAAGCCCATCCGCATCGTGAATTTAAATACGATGGTGTTGCTCCTGAAGTTCAAAACTTTGCTCAAATTGTTTATAAAGGTTATAAAGACGGAATCAGCAAACGAGAGCTTGCTGAATATATTGCCGACTCTATAGACTTAGAAAGCTAAAAGGAGGATAAAATATGGCTGTCACATCATTACCTATTTATTCATTACCTGCTAGTAAATTTTTATCAAGTATTACCACTTTCGTAAATCAACTAAGATTTAAGGATACTTTAAAACCTACTAACATGGTGAAGAATTTCGTAAACAATTCCAAAGTCGGAAAAGTCGACACTGGTAAAGGAATTGTATTTACATTTAAAAAGGATTTACAACCTGTAAGTTCATTATCTAAAACATCATCAGTATTAACAGTTACTGATCCAAAAGTTGAGCAAGAAATTATCGCTATTGATACATACAACTTCATCCCTCTATCAGTATCTAGAACTTTATTATATGATGCTGTTCCTGAAGGTAATTTAGTTGATACATGGCTAAATTATTTATATAGTTTACTTGAAGATACTCAAAAATTCCATGAATTTGATGTATTATTAAATACTCTATTATTATGGAGTCCAACTCAAGCAACTCAAACAATTACTATTGATTTAATTGATACTACAGGTATGACTGGAGCAGAGCTTGTTGCATCTCAGCAATGGAATGCTTCTGAAATTGCTAAAAAGATTAGAAAAACTATTAATAACCTTCAAAATAAGAGCAAGGCTTATACTGATGTAGCAACAACTATGACTGCATTAGATAAGAGTGACCTACGTATTATTATGAATGATACATTTGAAACTAATTTCTTAGCGGATGCAATGGCATCATTATATCATAGTGATAAAGTTGGTGAAATGGTTGATGGATTAACTAAGGACGTATTAAATGAAGATGTATGGACTGGTGCCAATGTAAATACAATTTGTTATTTAATGGATAAAGAAAAATTAGCAATGGCTGACTTCTATAAATTACAAATGTCATTTACAGATGCTTCAACATTATACACTAATAGCTTCCTACATTTCGCTTATGGTGTAGGTATCTTTAAAAATGCGGTTGGTATCAAATTTGTTGCTAACTATATCACACCAACACCTTAATTTTAAGGAGGTAGTACCATGTCATTAGGTTATCAAGTAGCATTGACCAATGTATGGTGGAAAAAAGGCGAGTCAGATACTCGCCTTTTTGAAAATAAAACCACTCAAAAAGCATACTTCGATGCTAAGACATTATATTGGAATGAATTAAATAATTTTAATATTGAAGATAATATAACCACTGCTATTGTATTTAGAGATAAATCAGGACGCTCTATTGATGACTTATTAAAATGTAATTATGCAATTGTTAAGAATTCAAGCAATGTATATAGATATTATTTTATAGTAACTATAAAGCAAGATTCTAGTAATCAAGTTGTATGTAGTATAGACCTTGATGATATTCAAAATAATTTCGTCGGATATTATGATCAGATAGATACACCATTTATTAAACAATGGACGGGCAATTCACTAGCTTATACTGAAGGCACAGGCTATCATTATGATTTTTATACTGAAAAGTCCTTACTTTCAACAGGTGACAAACCTGAATTATTTAATAAATCATCTAATGAGGTTTTTATTCAACATAGTCAAAGTAGTGATTTTAATAATTGGGTAAATGCAAATATTAAAGCATGGAGATATGTATTTGTAAATGATAATAATCAATTAGGTGCTCCTTTATTAAGTGATCCTGATGGTGCTTTAGGTTTAATTATATCAATTTGTTCTACTAAAGAAGGTGAAGTATCAATATCTCTTCCTTATGGTGCCATAAGTGGACCTATATATAAAACATCTAAAAGGATATATTTAAAATATACATATGGAGGCGTTGATTATTATGGATTATTAAGTCCTGCATCTGTTCAAAGCTTCTTTGGATTAACGCCATCATTTGAAGGTGATTTAAATAACTTCCCTATTGGTACATATGGAATAGAAGAAAAAATATCAAATATTCTTCCGTTTTCATATTATGGAAGTGGATACACAATTGATGCTGATGGTGATTTAATAATTAACTGCAATACAACAGGCTCAACTAACTTAAATAAAAATAGTGTATTATTTTACTTAGCTCAAAGAACTGATGGAGGTGTGCTTCATACTACTAAAGCAACCGCTGATATATTTGTATGTTCAGGTTATTATCAAGATAAAATAACATTATATGGTCAAGCTACATTACCATCACTAACTAATTTATATAGCGATAATAATACTAAATTATTAGATTTTAATTATACTAAATTTAGATTAAGAATTGCTAATCAATATTATGATTATAGCCCACTTGCATGGCTAACTCATTCAGGGTTAACTGTAGCAGGATGTTATTATACTGAAGTCTTAAAGGCTGGTGTATCTAAAATATATTTTAGGTTATCTTTTAAGGGTGAGTATTTAGAACCAAATGAGACAGATTATACAGGACTTGTTACAAGCTTAGATTTAACCGAACCATTGCTTACCAACCAATGGGCGGATTATTTCGCATCACATAAAAATTATTATTTACAAACAGCATTTAATAATGCAATGACGTTAGTAGGTAAACCTGCAACAAGTGGAAGTAAAGCATATGCACAAGGTACAAGCTTTGTATCTAGAGTCTTAAATCAAAGATGGGACATGGAAGATATGCAACAAACACCAAACGGATTAAGTAATGCTAATGGTGATCCATATTTTAATTTATACGTTGAAGGTATTAAACCTAGATTTGAAGTAATAACTATTAATTATTATACTAAAAAATCATTAATTAGTGATTTCTTAATGCAAGGACAACCTTATAATCAATATTTAGCATTAAGTCATGTATTATTTATACATAATAATTATGATGTTGTGTCTATGGATATTCATAGAATTGGTTATAATTTATCAACTAAAGAATATCAGAGATTAAAGGATAAATTATCATTAATCAATAGATTCTGGTATAATGATTCATCTAATATAGATAGTCCTAATTATAGAATTTTAACATAGGAGGCATATATGAGTAAAAAGTATGAAAAAACTAAAATAATGATGATGGGTATACTTGAACAAATGGGATATAGCTTTAATAATACCACTAAGGAATCATATAAGCCTTATATCCCTGACAAGCAAGCCTATAGAACTATTTGGAGCATTTTAGATTTAAATCAAAATTGCAACAAATATAGGTGGAAGAATCTACCTCAAGGATTAACTTCATGGAACTTAGAAAGAATGCTATATTATTATGGCTCACTTGCAGGATTTAAATTTAATGATCAAGTGTATGTACTTCCATTTACAGCAACCAATTCATTGAATGTATATGGTTTCCCTACTGAAATCCAACCAATACCATTTAATGGTAGAACACCAGAAGATTCAAATAAGAGATTTTTCGGTGCTGATTTTAAGGTTGCTACATTCCTTAAAGGTGATGCTAAGGATGAAAAGAAGGCTTGTATCCTTTTAGATAATATCCCTGAAGCTGTTGGTACTTTCTTACCAATGAACAGGTTTGCTCAAAATCAAATATTAATTAATGATATTATTGAAACCTTAAAACGTATTAATATTAATATTGTTGTATCCAATAAAAAGCTTGTTATCCAATGTAATGATGAAAAGCAAGCTGATGTAATTAGAACTGAATTAGGTCAAGGATATTCTTCAGATAGTCCTTTTATTATAGTAACTAATGCAGGAGCGACTCCTTCAATACCTCAGTCAAGTGACTTACAAGCTTCTGATCTATTTAATGTTGTAAAGCAATATGATTCAATTAGATGCTTACAAAGTGGTATCTTAACGAAGTCATTTGGTCAAGATAAAAAGGAGCGTGTAAATTCTGGTGAGCTTATGGGCGAGAAGGAACAAGTCAATATTATATACGATGTTGGATTATTCCTAAGACAGCTATGGGCCGAGGAAATGAATGAGAATCTAGGCACTGAAATTAGTGTTGAGGAAAATAAGGAACCACTTGAAGATACTGAAGAATTAGAAGAGGAGGTAAAAAAGAATGAGTAAAGTCACATTTTATTTTAAACAAATACTTCCAAATTTCGATTTATTTAAGGTTTTCGCTGAAGGTATAGGAATTGATACTGATACAATGAGCGAGGCCGATGTAAATATATTAGAGCATTGTTATAATTTATTAATTAAAAGATATTCATTAAGTAATATTAGGTATATGAAGCCTGATCACTTCCTTGATGAATTAGGTATAACTTTTGATGATGAATTTAAAAGATATTTAAAAAGATTTAAAATTATTGAAAAAGCTCTTCAATTAACTGATGATGATTTAATCGTGCTTAATAAAGAGGTTCAAAATTATGCAAATAATCCTAATGATGCAGTTACCTATCCATTAGAACCACTTAGTTATATATCATCACAAACATTTAGAGCAGGTTTAAGTAATAAGCTACAAGCTTATTTACTTGCTATAGAAACACTACCTTCCGAGTATGATGAAGAATTTTTAAGTCACTTTAAACACTTATTTATGAATATCATACCGCAAGGAATCCCTTATTATGAAAGCGAGGAGGATTAAATATGGCTATCATAGAAAATGCTAAATACAATTCACTTCCTGAACAAGTGGAAGAAAATAAAGAGAATATTAAGAAGCTTGATGAAGCGGTTGCTGAAATTGATCCAGATGCAATTACGGCAGTTATTGACCAAGTAGCAACTAATACAGGTGATATATCTAATATTAAAGCTGAACAAATTACTCAAAATAATAATATTGGTGGCAATGCTCTAGCAATTACATCAGAATCAACTAATAGAAAAGCTTTAATTGATGTAGATGCAAGCGGAAATACTCAAGTTAAGGCACAGGCAACTAAAGATATTGATTTATATTCTAGTAATAAGATTCATGTATATGGTGATGAAGGTGCTAATTTAAGTGATGATTATGGTGATGAAGTCAATGTTATTAAAGATAATATTATTTTAGAAACTACTTCACACGATTTAATTTTAAATGAAGATGGTACTCTTAAAATGGACAGCAATAAAATTGCTGAAAATGGTCATTTAACATTTGAGAATATTTATGATAAAGACGGACATAAAAGATTTGAGGATTGGGATTTAGCAGAAGCAAAAGTACCTACTGGTGTAAATATTACTTACGCCAAGGCTTCATTAAGTGGTACACATATTATGTTTGTTTTTGCTGGAACAATTGAAAATGGTACAGTATTAGATTATTCAGAAAGAATAATTTTAAGGGCAAATATACCGCAATGGATTCAAGACAAATTATATCCTTTATATTCTTCAATTCTTGAAGTTAAAACAAGTAAAGCATATAATTCAAATGGCTCAACAAGTCAAGATATGAATTTTGTTATAACAAAAGATACATCATGGTTAAATTTGATGACATTACCATTTACAGCGAACGATGATAGATTTTTTAGAATACAATTTGATTATATAATTGACAATGAGTAATTAATTAAATATAATAAAGATGTATATAATGATTTTAGGTTGATCATTTATATTTCTCCCTTTCTGTGGATGTTCGTACATGTTGCTTAGATGTATGAGCATCCTTTTATTTTTACACAAAAATTGACCGATTTTACACAAACTATTTAATTTTATATATAATTTGATATATTAAAAGTGTCTTATGACAGAAGGAGGAATATTAATGAATTTTAGAATAAAATACTTATTAGTTCGTTGGTTTAATTTATTAAATCTAGATCTTATTAATTCTAAGAAGCAAGTCAAGGAAGAAATCGCTAATGTTTTAGATGAAGAACTTCATAATCAAGAAAATGAAGCTGAATCATATATTAAATATTGTGATAATATTAAAGAATTAGACATCCTTGAATTGTATGAAGAATTTTTAAGTATGGTAAATTGTGAATGTGATGATTTAACAGCTAAAAAATTAATCGCATTACTTGATGCAGTGGTTGACTGGTATGGAGGTATTAAAGAATGAAAATTTATAGACTTGAAGGTAAAGAGAAGCTAACTGGTAATATGATTTATTCAGCATGGTATAGTGCTACTAATCCAATTGAAGTTGTTGAAAAACAATTTAATTGGTTTTCTGATTTAGCCTATGATGTTCAAGTGGTATCTAAGGATGTTATATCACTAGAGGAGGTTTATAATGGGTAGTAGAAAAGGTTTTACACAATGTCAGCAAAGACATTTGAAAAATTGTAAAATGAGAGATAAGAGAGGCTATTGTGTAGCCTTAATTAATACTTATTTTTTGAAAAAATGTCCTTTTTATAAGGAAGGCGAGGAGCTTGAAATAAATGAAGCAGAAAAAATCTTACAACAATGAAGTATTATATATTAAATATATTGATGCAGTTAAAAGAGATGGAACAACTCTTCATTATGAAGTAAAATGGTATACTAATGATAGTGATCCTGTATTAAATAAAAATGCTTTAAGCGTTTATAAAAAATATTATCGCTTTTAAAAAAGGCTTCATATATAATAGAAGTTAAGGAGGACATTAAGCTTGTTTAAATATATGTTTGATGTATATCCAGTTAAAAGTCCTATAATTGAAGCTGGAAGTATTAAAAGAAATGAATTTTTAAATAGTTGTTATTGTATTGCGGTATGCTTTAATAAGCCTATGCAAACTAAAAACATGTTAAGGTCTATTAAAGCAACTTATTCAAATTATAATTTTTATGTTTATGATAGAATAACAGGTGAGTTATACTATTATGATAATAAAAGCCTTGCCTAGAAGGTTTGTTAAATTGTAAAGCTAGAATTATTAAGTAAGAATATTTAGGAGGATTTTAAAGATGGCTAAGCAAAAGAAAAGATTAAAAGATGATTATGTTAAGGAACTTATAGGACTTGATTCTATAATGGTTCATGTTGTTGAAGTTGAGCAAAATGGTAAGAAGGTTAAAATGCCAATGGCTTCAATTTCAGGTACTAACCTTGATGCACAAGTTGATTTCGGCCCTAAGGTTATTATTGAAACTACAACTAAGGAAGGTAAAAATGTTTACTATAAGCTTCGTCCTGTTGTAGGTTCTGGTGTTGTTATTCCTAATGTAGAAGGCTTCTATTCACTTGATGATGCTGATTTATGGATAGACCAACAACCAGATGCAATTGGTAAGCATATCATTAGAGTTAAATCAGGTATCTTTAAATTAACTGGTAAATTTAAAGAAAATAATTAGTCAATTAAGTTATTAAGGGCATTTCTAGGCGGTGCCCTTATATTTATATAAGGAGGATTTGAAAATTGAAAAAAGATGCAGTTAAAACCTATGAGTATTATAGAGCAAGGCTTTTAAAAGAAGCTAAAAGAGGCGGTTTAACATCTCAAGAGAAAAAGCTTTTAAAAATAGTTGAAGAGCATCCTTCAAATTTAAATAAAGCTGAATTATCTAAGAAGGCCTCTAAGATTAAGGCTGAATTTAAAAGAGTTAGAAAAACTAAAAAGTATAAAGAAGCTAGAAAGCTTAGAAATACTTTTTATAAAGAATTAAATAAGTATCGTAACGAGGAAATAATGAGAGAGGCTAGAGCAAGGCTTATGAATCTACCTCCAAGGCCTGACCAATTGCAGGATGCTTATTTTAAAGTTACATCATATCAGAGATTATTAAAAGAAGGTGTAACAAGAAGAGTCAATGGCAAGGTTGTTAAATATAAAGGTGTAGAGGCTGTTATGCTTCAAATTAAATCTATAAAAGAGGCAAATAATCCTGAAGTTAAAAAGCTTAGATTTATTGATACATATATTGATCAACTATATGCTAATGGTATCCCTGAAGAATTTGAAATAGAACAATATAATCAGCAAACGGGCGAAGTTGAAATAATTACAAGGTATCCAATTGCTGAATATAGGGACTTTTTAATGTCGCTTGAACCACGACAAATTACTTTCTTATTAGATACAGGACAGCTTCATGATATTCAATTTTATTATGTTATAACTGAATCAGATATAGAAGCATTAATTAAAAGACTTGATTATTTAAAGAGGCGTGAATGGGTAAATAATTATAATATGGTAAATGAAAATATTAATATGATCATAAAGAATATTAAAAAAGAACGTAAAGCTCAAGAAAAATTAAAAGGTGCTCCTACTATACATAAAAATTAAAGAGGTGAATATAATGAATAATTATTGGAGAATGACATATAAATGTCTACATATTTATAGACACTTTCATATAAGTTATAGACGTTTTAAAAAATCAAGTATTAAAAGAATAAGAAAATCAATATATGGATATATGTATACAGATACTGATAATGTCAAATTATTAGGAATAGATATATAAGAAGGTGTTATATTGAAAAGAAAGCCTATTTATTATGCTGACTTTGAAACAACTCAACCAAATGAAAAAGGCCAAGTAAGGGTTTATTTATGGGTTTGTTGTATGTCTAAATATAATATTATGTGGGGTAATGATATTGAATCTTTTATTAATTTGATACTTAATAAAAGATGTATAATTTACTTTCATAATTTAAAATTCGATGTATCCTATATTTATTATTACCTTTTAAATAATAAAATAAAATTTGATGTGTGTGAAAAGCAAGGTGTCATATATTCAGTTAAATTTAATGATGTAGAATTAAGGGATTCTATGAACTTTATACCTTGTAGTTTAAAAGAATTAGGTGAAACATATTGTACTAAATATAAAAAATTAGATTATGATAATTATAAGGTTCCTTATGACTATAAACCTACATATGAAGATATTAAATACTGTAAGTATGACGTATTAACCTTAAAGGAAGGACTTACTAATTATTTAAATGAGCTTGTTGATGTATTAAAGAATAATGGTGCTCCTAAAACCGCTAAAAAAGTATTTAGAAAATTAACAAATGCAGGTATTGCATACGAAGCTTTTAAAGAGATCACTAATATTGAACATATATGCGAGCGTACTAATAGAGAGTTATATAATTATATCAAACCTGCATATTCAGGCGGATTTGTATATGCTAAAGGCGGATGCTATGTGACTAATGAAGAGTATGAAATATTAATGCTGGATGAAAATTCAATGTATCCAGATAAATACGCTAATTATCCAATGCCTATAGGTCAACACTTTGCTATCAATGAAAATCAAATATTTGAGGGATTTAGTATCATATCAATAACAATTAAATTTCATTTGAAGGATGGATATATTCCTATAATAGGTCAAGGATATAATAAGCAAGGTGGTACTATCTATATGTCCGATAGTGATGATTTTATTAATTTGGTTGTAACCAATATTGATTTTAAATATATCCTTGAATTTTATCATTGTGAATGGATTTTTAATTGGGGTATTGGATGGAGAACTAAAGAAGGTGTATTTAAAAAATATGCTGATATATTCATGAATCTAAAAGCCAATTCTACAGGTGTAAGGCGTGAAGTCGCTAAAAAGCTTTTAAATATGTGTTATGGAAAGACTGCTATGTCAGGACTAAACGAAACAAGGGTGTATTATATAAATGAATTTGGTGGTGTATCTTCTGATATAGTTTCAATAGAGGCTGATGATGAACAACTTCAGTTTTTTCAAGTTGGTATCTCTATATGTGCATATGCTAGAGGTGATTTATTTGATAAAGCTTCTAAATTAGGTTGTAAAAATGTATTATATACAGATACTGATTCAATAAAATTTTTATGTAGAGATAGAAATATTTTAAATTCTATTCCTATTGATGATAAAAAACTAGGTTATTGGAAGGTAGAAGGAGAACCTTCAATATTTAAACCACTAGCTCCTAAAAAATATATTTATTATGAAAATAGAAGGATACATATAACAAGTGCAGGATTTAATCACGCTGATGTATTTGAGGCTTTAAATTGCCCTTACCATAAAAATGATAAAGGCCAATTTGAAAGCCTTGAAATGGAGCAATTTGAGGCCATGAGATATATAAATATGTTTGATTTTGGTCTTAGTGTTGCATCTAAACAAAGTAGAGTTGTTGAAGGCGGTAGATTAATAAGTGAAATAACTAAGGAAATTAAAAAACCTAAGAGTATGAACTCTTAGGCTTTTTTATATTTCAATTTTAAGGTTAGTTAAAAATATGATCTTAATATTGGTACTTTGAAATTTACATAAACCACGCCTATATAAATTAATTAAATAATCCTTATAATCAGGTACATATAAAACAGCAGGAGCAATATATTTCATATCAATACAATAACGCTTCCTTGTATTTTGACCATAATCTTCAAATACATATATATCTTTATGATCTTTAGTCATTGATATTCTAACTGATCCCATAGGTCCATGAAGGCAACATATTAGGATGCAAGCCTTAGGTTCAGAAGGTATTATTTCACTATCTTTTAATTCATCTCTAAATACATTTAAATCAAGGTTATCCTCACCTAAAAGGGTTGCTAATCTTCCAGCAACTGAAGAGTCTTGCTTTTCATTAAGCTTCTTATAATTTGATGGATCAATATATTCCATATATACAAGTGGTCCATATTTATCGCTTATAATTTTAGCCTCACCTAATTGGATATTAGAGCATTTTAATTTATCTAAAAGGGCATCAGTACGTCTTAAGGCGTTACTCATTAGATATATAATAATATCTCTAGTTCTTGCTATAGACTGCACAAGCGATACAATTTTACGAGCTATCTGCATTGAATTTTTATCAATGACTTCAGGCATAAATTCATCTACTAAAATATATTTAGTGGTTTTAGGAAAGTTATTTCTTTTAATGTTTGCGAAATCATCCCAAGCCATGATATATCCAATATTTTTATGATTTAATCTAATGGTTCCGCCTTTTAGCTCTGTAGTTGTTTTAAAGGCTTCATCTAGTTCATCCTCTTCTACTTCTGTAGTGCCTTCTATTAATTCCTTATATAATAATCCTTTATGTGTCTTAGGATGTTCCATTGCATAATCCTTTAAAGCTTCAAAAAATTTAACGCCTTTATCCTGTGCAAGTGTCTTTATTTGTTCCTTGTTTTCTACTACATATATAAAGGTACTACCTTCTTCAATAACGTCAAGCATAGCTGTTTTAAATGGTCCAAACGTTTTACCTATTCCACGCTTACCTATAGCTCCTCGCACTGGTGTTTGATATGAATCAGCTTTGCTCCAATTATAGAACATATCACTTGAAGGTCGTGGTCTTATAGTAACTATTTTATAATTCATTTTAATTCACTTCCTTAAATAATAAAAGGCATAAGCTTCAAGACTTTATACGCCTAGACATCACTCTAGTATGCTATAGACTCCTCGCCTTGATATAAGCATTTATAACGTATATAGAAGTATTGAGCCATATGCCCATCTTTAATATATCATTAAAAATCCTAGTTGTAAACTAGGTTTTAGCATTACGTATCAAAGCGTGGTCCGTTCTAAGGTATGCACGAGGCCGATGGTCCTAGTTGGATCTCTCAGCT
>JAJBWD010000500.1:0-2680 GCA_032907345.1 Bacillota bacterium
TTTTAAGGATGCTGCAAAACAACTTGGAGTTAAGACAGTATATAAAGGATGCCCAGAATATGATATAAATAAAGAAGTAACAGTTTTCAATCAGGTTGTTGCAATGAAACCTAAGGGAATAGCATTAAGTCCGATTACTGAGGATGCTTTTAATGAACCAATAAAACAGGCAATGTCTCAGGGAATTAAAGTTGTAACATTTGCTTCTGATTGTCCAAATAGTGAAAGAGTAGCATATGTAACTTCAGATAATATGAGAGAAGGCCAGTATGCTGCAGATGCTTTAGCAAAAGCTATAGATGGTAAAGGAGAAGTATGTGTTCTTGAAAATCCAGGACAGGATAACCATGAACGCCGTGTTAAAGCATTTATTGACAGAATTAATACAAATTGGCCAAATGTAAAAGTTGTTGCAAGAGCAGCTACTAATCAGGATCCAACTAAAGCAGCTACTGCTTTGAGAACTATAGCACAGGCTCATCCTAATATTAAGGGATGTTTCTCTCCTGAGGCATCTTCCGGAATGGGTGCTGGCCAGGCTGCAATAGAATTGAATACAGGAATTAATGTTATATGCTGTGATGTAAACGATTCTGTACTGGATATGATAAAGGCAGGTAAAATGTTTGGTGCCATTCAGCCTAATACTGTTTCCCAGGGTTACTTATCAATGATGTCCTTGTATATATCAGTTCATGGATTATTAAATCCAATGAATGGCTGGAAAGAAACTAAAAATGAACCTGTATCATGGCCAGTACTTGATAATGGCTTGAACATAGTTACAAAAGAAAATGCTCAGTATTTCTATCTTAAACCATTCCTTCAAGGTAAAGGAAGCAAAGGTGTAGAAGAATAAAATAATTATAATCAGTACCTTTCATGGTAGGAAGGTACTGGTTTCCTTGATGAAGTAAATGAAATATTTACCTAACTTTATTTTTTTATATTATAAGGGGAAATATATATGGATAATAAGTATTTAATCGGTATTGATAATGGTGGTACCTTATCAAAAGCAGTACTATATGATTTAAATGGCAATGAAATTGCTGTATCGAGTTGTAAAATAAACACTATAATGCCACACCCGGGATTCGTTGAAAGAGACATGGAGGAAATGTGGCAGGCTAGCGTAAACGCAGTTAAATCTGTTATTCAGTCATCAAATATTAATCCCAAAGATATAGCAGGATTAGCTGCAACAGGGCATGGTAATGGTATTTATTTAGTTGATGAGAATGGTAAACCTGTATATAATGGAATTATTTCTACAGATTCAAGGGCTAAGGAATATATTGCCAAATGGTATAATGAAGGAACTTTTAATAAAGTACTTCCAAAAACAATGCAGTCAATTTGGGCAGGACAATCTGTTGCATTATTAGCATGGTTTAAAGATAATATGCCTGAAGTAATTCAAAAAACTAAATATGTATTTATGTGCAAGGATTATATAAGATATAAGTTAACAGGAGAAGCTTTTGCTGAAAGAACTGACATGTCAGGTACTAATTTAATGAATGTAAGAGATGCTGAATATGATCTGGATTTACTTCGTGAATTTGGTATTGAAGATGTATTTGATAAGCTTCCTCCTATTAAATCATCTTCGGAAATATGCGGATATATATCAAAGGAGGCGGCAGAAGCTACAGGATTAAAAGAAGGAATACCGGTTGCAGGAGGCTTATTTGATATAGATGCAACAGCAATAGCAACGGGAATTACTACGGATGAAAAAATTTGTATTACCGTTGGAACCTGGGGAATAAATGAATATATAAGTAAAAAACCAATAGTCTCAGAAAACTTATTTATGACATCATTGTATTGTATGGATGGATATTGGCTTGTTACAGAAGGAAGTGCTACATCTGCAAGTAATCTTGAATGGTTTGTAACTGAATTTATGAATGAAGAGAAAAATTTAAGCAAAAAAAGTAATAAATCAGTTTATGAGTTTGCAAATGAATTAGTTGAAAGTATTAAGCCAGAAGACAGTAATATAATATTTTTACCTTTTTTATACGGTACAAACGTAGATGCAGATGCAAAATCTTGTTTCTTAGGAATGAATGGCTGGCATACTAAAGCACATTTATTAAGAGCACTTTATGAAGGTGTAGTATTTTGCCATAAAGCTCATATTGACAGACTCCTGGAACTTAGAGATAAACCAAAAGCTGTAAGAATAGCAGGCGGAGCTGCAAAATCAAAAGTCTGGGTTCAAATATTTGCAGATGTTCTTCAGCTCCCCGTTGAAGTAACTAAGAGTACTGAGCTAGGTGCATTGGGTGTTGCAATGTGCGCAGGAATAGCTACCAGAAATTATGATTCATTTGAATCTGCAGCAGATTCTATGGTTAAAATTGCATATACATGCTATCCTGATAAAGATAAAAAAGAAATTTATGAAAATAAATATAAGATATATAAAGAAATAATCACTTCACTTTCGGATATTTGGAAAAAATTATAGTTTAGTATAATAATTTATTATGATAAGTATAAAATTAATATATATAATAACAAGCAGCGACTTAGATTGATCTCTGCTTGTTTTATTTTAACTATATATTATAGCATGGGCGCAGGTCTCTGAAACAATACTAATGATATCAGCTCTATGCTAATATTAATGTTTAAACTATCTAATATTTGGGGAATAATATAAAAA
>JAJBWD010000501.1:0-9940 GCA_032907345.1 Bacillota bacterium
AATAAAAAAGCAGCCATGTGAGATTAAAGTTCACGTGGCTGTTATGTTATAATTAGATAAGGAAATTGTATAAGCATTGGAGATAAAGATGAATAAATACGTTATTTCAAATAAGCAGGCCAGGCTGTTTATTTTGTTAAAGCAGGGCCTCCTTGGTGATTATAAATTCATATCAAAACAGGGCATACTTGATTTTATAAAACAAGCCGGATGTATTCAGTTTGACCCAATAGATGTCTGCGGAAAAAATGCAGAGCTTACTCTTCAGTCAAGAGTTAAGGGTTTTACAAAGCAAATGCTCTATGAGCTTTTATATCAGGACAGGAAGCTGATAGATTATTTTGATAAAAACCTTTCTATCATATGCATTGAAGACTGGAAATATTTCAGCAGAATCCGCCTCCAAAACCAGCAGCATGGTGCAAGCCGGGATGATGTAAATGAAGTTTCAGATGCCATAAAGGCAATTATTAAAGAAAAAGGCTTTGTTTGCTCCAAGGACATTAATCTGAATAAAAAAGTAGACTGGTACTGGAGCGAAACAAATCTGTCCCGGGCCGCTTTGGAAACCCTGTATTTTAGAGGAGATTTAATTATACACCATAAAAAGGGAACCATTAAGTACTACTCTCTGGCAGAGGATTATATTCCACAGGAAATACTTTGTGATAAAGACCCCAGTGATTCGGAATTTGAGTTCATGAAATGGCGTACTCTTCGGAGAATTTCTGCAGTTGGCCGTATATGGAATAAGCCATCAGATGCATGGCTTAATATTCATAACTTTAAAGCAGTCCAGCGAAACAATGTATTTGAAGCTTTGATTAAAGAGGACAAAATCACTGAAATCCAAATAGAAGACAAAAAAGATAAGTTTTACTGCTTAACTTCTGACATGGATTTAATTAAATCAGTTCTTGGTAATAATAAATTCAAAGAACGGACAGAACTTATTGCACCTCTCGACTCCATGCTTTGGGACAGAAAGCTTATAAAAGAAATCTTTAACTTTGATTATAAATGGGAAATATATACCCCTGCTGGGGAGCGTAAATACGGTTATTATGTTTTGCCAATAATTTCAGGCATAAATTTTGTGGGAAGAACTGAAATTATTAATGACAAGAATTCAAAGGAACTGATAATTAAAAATATCTGGTATGAAAATAATATTGAGCCTTCTAAAAAATTGAAATCAGGTCTGGAAAGCTGTTTTAAAAGATTTGCCAAATTTAATGAATGCGAAATGGCAGCCAATAAGTAAACCTTCATTGGCTGCCATTTTGCTTTATTCTTTTATCCCTGTGTATATCCTCATTGCATCTCTTAAAAATACTGCACATCCCGGTGCAATTTTATCATAATATTTCGTAAACCGCTCATCCTGTACATACATTTCAGCCAGACCCATATGGGCCTCTTTTGAATATTCGCTCCAGAAATACATCAGCCACTTTTTATGAAGTTCACAGGCCTTTTGAGCAATTTCTGCTGCAGGGTCACCATTTTCAAAAGCCAGTTTTATAGTTTCATTTAATTCATTTGACAACTTCTGCAGCTCTTCATATTGCTCTTTTGTCATGTTTTTCATTTTTTTATTTGAGTCATTAATCTTTTTGTCTCCGTATTTTTTTCTAATCTCTTCTCCATACTTTGATTCATTTTCATCAATCATTTTCTGTTTAAAGCCCTCAAATTTTTCTTTATCAGACATAGAAATCCTCCCTTCAGAATTAGCCATTGTTTTTTCCACATTGGCAATTAACATTTCTAATTGTTCTTTTTTCCTGAGAAGTTTTTCATGGTGCTGCATAAGTGCCTGGGATCTGTTAAAGGACGGGTTGGTAACTAATTCTTTAATACTGTCTAAGCTTACCCCCAGCTCACGGTAAAAAAGAATCTGCTGCAGTATATCTACCTGGGTCTCACCGTATATCCGATACCCGGATGAACTGATTCTTGCCGGCTTAAGAATACCAATTTCATCATAGTACCTCAGTGTTCTTGTACTTACACCTGCTATCCTGCTTAATTTCTGCACTGTATACTCCATGTTATCACTCCTCACAAATTCATAATAAACCTTTACGCTGCGTCAATGTCAATATAAAAATGAAAAATATCAGTAAAATGTAATAGTAACTTCTTGTTAAAATTAAAAGCTATGCAGGAACTAAATTCTTGTATAGCTTTATTTATTTTTTTTAACTTTAATCTCTGCTGATATCCATATAAAAACAGGAAGTATCACTTGAAAAGGAAAAGCATAATAAGGATAAACTTTAAAAGCCCAATATTGCATCTGCATACTATCATCATAAATTATATAAGATAAATAAACCATTAACAGTCCTGTCTGTATAACTATGGACCTATAATCCTTTAATTTGAACATTTTCCCAATACCTTTACTGGCAGCTAATAAGCAGACTGAGCTTTTTATAAAAACGCCAAAAAGAAATACGATACCTACAGTTGCTTCTATTCTTTCTACGAAATCACCCACACTGATCATGCTTACAGCTGCGTAAGATGGGAAATAAAAGCTGCTCAGCATATTGCCTAATATACTGATGTTTCTGATTGTAGTAATAAATATAATTAAAGCTGAAATGAATATGCCCCAAAAGTAAACTTTAAAAGGTGATTTTTTTGTTTTTAATGAGCTGAGTACACCTGCAAATAAAACCGTTTCAGCAAAAGGAAATGAAAAAGCTTTAAATCCACCCTTCAATACTGGAGTTAACCCTTTCCCTAAAACAGGTTTAATATAATCTAAATTAAATTGGGGCAGTGCCAGTACTAGTACAACCACTAAAATAAAAAACAGAGGCGGAAGGAAATATGTTGTGGTTCTTCCCATAACCTCTATTCCTAAGCTGACAGCAATAATCATTATTAATCCCAAACAAAGCAGTATCACAATCATGGGTGTTTCAGGCAAGGCTACTATATTCATGAATTCACCAAAGTTACGAAGCACCAGTGCACCTAAATGAAATGCATAGCAAATATATAAAATGGAAACAATTTTACCTATGGTTTTTCCAAGTGTTATATATATAATATCATATAAATCTTTTCCTTGAAAAAGTGATAATATTCTGGAATATATAAGCAGCATGGGAATAGTCATAATAATGCCTGCTATAACAGCTATCCATGCATCATTTCCAGCACTTCCTCCCACGCCTAAAATAAGTGAACTTCCAATAACAAACATTATTACAAGGCATATTGCTTCCTTGTCTGTAATCTGTTCTTTTTGCATTATAAACCTACTTTCCAAATATAGAAATAGTAAATTCCCGAATCGGCTTTTCAGGGCTTGGAATCTTTATATTTAAGCATAATAATACAGCAATTGTAAATGAAGCAGTCCATAATATGGCATTTACTAAAAGGTCATTCCAAAGTTTTTGCTTGTATAATGGTATAAACTCATAAACAGCTAAAAAGGAATACCCAATAACTGCCAAGACAATCATGTGTTAATCACCCTCTTTTAAAGTCTTTGATAATAAGGCACTATTTTTTATATGCATCCTGGTTTTAACATTAACCTTCAGGTATTTAAAAGTTTCATCCCAATTATTACTGACACTGTTCCAAGCTTTTACTTTATTTTCCCGAAGCTTTTCCCCGAATCCGAATATATCTGCATCATATTCCAGCTGCATTTTCTTAATTAAAGATTCAATTCTTGCTCTCAGTGTATTTTCAGCACTTTCTTCCATTTTCATCAGTTCTTTTTCATCAGAAAAGTTTTTTATGCCATATATTTCGTCAATAGCTACTGTTGTATCTATGTTTAAGTTTATTTCAATATTCTTACCATCTGCAGCCGGGGTAACCTTAGTTTTGTTTTTAAATATTTCAAGAGAATAGAAGGAAGTTTTACCATTTGCCTTGATTTCTTCATTCAATACTCCGCCTTTAACCTTATTTCTAATGAAGATCAAATCTTTTGTTTCTTCTCCATTTAGAAAGCCTGCCAGTTTATCATTTTTAATGATTGCTGTCCCTATTAGTTCAGGTATAAATTCCCCATCTGATTTCTTTAGATGTACAGCCGGAACTATTTCTGAAATCCCCTTAGTTTTTGATTCAATATCAAAGGTCAAAATATCAATGGCCGGTGCTTTGCTTAAACTGACTTCATTTCTTATTATTTCATCTAAGGTAAAAGACTTAATATCCTCTGGGGCTCCCTGTTCAAGTATTTCTTTAGCAGATTCTTCCCTTGAAACCAATATGTGAACGCTGTCTCTGGTTTCTGAGTCCCTGTTGTACCAATCAATAACCCTTGTTACTCCTTCACCTGCAATTTCCTTGCTCAAAATAATAACCTTTGCATGACCCCAATACAGCCTTTTCCCGAATAAGGATATCATATTTCTGGCAGCATCAAACATAGTCTTTCCCTCTGCCGTTATGGTTTTTGATGTAATTTTCGAATCCCTGCCGGTACTAATGTCTACAACTTCTGCGGTCACTTGAAAATTATAATCTATGCCTTTATCTACAGCCACACCAGCAACAATTGAAAGCTTATCTATTTCTTTATAATTCCAGCAGCCGGCAGCAAATACTCCGTTTATTAAAATTATAAATGTCAGCAGGGCAATTCTTAATTTCTTCATTCGTCTATTTCTCCTTAGCTTTCTTTGGGGACTGCCTTACTAAATTTTTTACTGCAATAATTTTAGGTCTTAGGGTCATTGTCCACCAGGGTACACGAATCCATGCATCCTGGCCATCATGGTCTTTGGCTCTGGTAACGTTCATCATATAAGGCACACCAAAAGATCTGATACTCATTAAATGCATATACATAATAATGAAACATATAAAGAATCCGAAAAGCCCTAAAAATGAGGCTCCTAATAATAAAAATGCCCTGAAAGTAATGGTTGCACCAATAAAATTCATGTTGGATAATTTCATAATTGCTGTAATAGCAGTTATTATTATGATAGGTGCACTTACCAATTTGGCTTCCACAGCAGCCTGACCCAATACCAGTGTACCTACAATGCTTATTGTCTGGCTTATGGGGACCGGCATTCTGGTACCAGCCTCCCTTAGAATATCAAATATAAATAACATAATAAATAATGATAGTGAAGAAGGTATGGGAACATTCTGCCTTGAAGCAGACAGGCTGATCAGTAAAGGTGTAGGCATCATTTCCTGATGATAAGTTACAATTGACAGATATAATGCGGGAATTGTAATGGAGAATACTGCACAAAAACCTCTGATAAGCCGATTCATGTTGGCAAAAATGTAGTTATTATAATAGTCCTCATTTGATTGGAAATTTTCAACAACTAAATATGGAACTGTTAATACAAAAGGACTTCCATCAACAAACAGAGCTATTCTGCCCTCCAGGAGCTTTGCCGCAATGACATCTGGTCTTTCGCTGGAGCCTACTGTCTCAAATGGTGAAAAAGGTGCATCCTTGATAAGTTCCTGTATGTATCCGGAATCCATAATTCCATCAATCTCTATACTATCAAGACGCTTATTAAGTTCACTTATGATACTCTCTAAAGCTAAGCTTTCAATATAGCAGATACAGGTCTTTGTATGGGTTCTCTGTCCAATTTCCTTAAACTTGAACTTTAAATCAGGGTCTTTAATTTTACGCCGTATGAGTGATAGATTTACCATAATTGATTCTGTAAAGCCTTCCCTGGGACCACGTACAACCCTTGCAGAATCAGGTTCGCTGATTGACCTTGACTGCCAGCCCTTTGAACTTATAACTAATACTTTTTCATACCCTTCCAAAAGAAAAAGGGTATCACCATAAATAACCGAAGTTACTATTTTTTTAATTTCAGTTTCTAAAGCCACATCATTTGATACAATAACCTTGTTCTTTAATTCTTCTAATAAATTGCTGCTTTCTATATTTTCTGATAAATCACTGGAAAGAACAGGCTGTATAATATTTTCGTTGACAATTTCTGTATTGACCATTCCGTCCAGGTAGATAATACAGCACTTACAAGCTTCCAGTCCCTTATTTTGAAATTCTCTGATAATAAGGGTTTCGTCATTTTTGAAAATGTTTTTAAACATAGATATATTATTATCCAGAGATTTGTCAAGAACCATATTTTCCATGTTATTATTTGTATCTTTACTGTTTTCAGTGCTTTCCTGAGGCTTTTTTAACATAATATCACCCAGGTTAATTATTGCCACTATCTAAATCTTATAAACACCCAGTAAGCAGCAGCTTAAGATGAAATATCATCTTCTCTTTTGCTATCACTTTTTCTATAGCCGGTTTTCCCTAAAAGATACGCTAATTAATCTGATAAGACAAAAGGTCGAATTTAAAAGCATATAAAAATATCCGCCAGTTCTATAATCAGCTGACGGATAGATTTCTAAAATTTATTAATTGTATTAATTTATTTAATTGGTTTTACAACCGGCAGTTCCAATGCTTGTTTAAATCCTGGTTCTGCATTTACAACTGATGGAATTATGTTAACTGTCGGTGCTGCACTGGTTACATAACTCTCATCTAAAGGCATCATGCCTTTAATTTCAATATCTAAAGTACTTGGGCATCCCTCAATATGAATCTTATCACTTATTGCAGGCTCTTTTACTACATCATCACATATTTTATGGACATATCTAAGGGTAACCTTCTCTTCACCATCAACTAATCCTGTCATAGTAAACCTGTGTCCACAAATTGTCCCTGTCTTAACTTCACCAAAGATTGGATGTAGATCAACAGGAGCTGTAAATACTTCATGGCTTGCCCTAAATTCTGTGAATTTAAAGCCAAGAACATCTCCCATTTCATATACACCTGAACTATAATAGGAAACAATACCTGCCTTCAATCTTTCATTTGGAAATAACTTAGGATTAACTCCATAGCCGAATACTTTAACCCAGCTTGAGAAATTATGCTGATCATCTTCTCCGCTCTCAACTACTATTTTATCTGTTTTACCCATAATACCGCTCAAAACCATGGGAATATAACTTGCATATGCGCCTGGCAGCAGTCCTGAAGGCAAATATGTTACACCATTCTCCTTTGCGGCATCATCAATCATTTTAAACAATTCAGGTGTTGTAACCTGTGAATAATATATAGGAATAGAAGTGATAACATTCTTCTTATAGCCAAGTGCTTTTACTATACTTTCAGCACTAGGTGTAAATCCGCCTTTTTCATCTCTTACAAGAGGAGTATAGTCCAGAATTACATCTGCATCCATAGAGAAAACTTTATCCATATTATCCGATACCAATACACCTGCACTGCCAAAATCGAATATTTCCCCGGCATCTCTGCCAATCTTTTTAGGATCTACATCGAGAACCCCAACAAGTTCAAGAGATTCTTTTTCCATACACATACGCACTGCCGCTCTGCCCACATTTCCAAGGCCCCAAATAATAACTTTGTACTTTCTCATAATGCATCCCTCTTTCATTAATAGTTTTAATAATTCATATAAATTTTATTACAAACCTATAAAATCACACATACACAAAAGAGAGTGTTTGTATAAAAATGATACAAACACTCTCTTTTGTTAACATCTATTTTGCCATTACTTTTACATAATTTTCTAAGCATTTATCAGATATTGCCTTCCATCTTCTTACTATTACTTCTGGTGTATCCTTCATTCCGCTATTTATCCATCCAGTGAAAACACCAATAAAAGCATTATAAAAGAAATCAATCATAAACTCCTTGTCATCTTTATCCATAGTACAATTGCCACAAGCTTGTACAGATAATTTTTCCACCTGCAGACGGGTCAAGTTATTAAGATATTCAGTAAAACTATTCTGCCCGGTTACATTAACCGCATTGGTATAAAATTTACGGTTATCATAAATATATCTGCAAAGTTTTAATGAGCCTTCGGCCCAATTATCTAAAGTAGTACTTTCCAGTATGCTGTCTACCACATCTATATAAAATATCCAGTTAACCACATCATATTTATCCTTAAAGTGATAATAGAAGGTCTTTCTGCTTATGCCGCTTTCTTTAATGATATCATTTACAGAAATATCATTAAAAGGTTTAATCTTCATAAGCTGCTTCATTGAATTAGCTATAGCAGCCCGGGTTATGTTTGCATTTGGCATTAAGCATACAACTCCTTCACTTACCATAATAGTTCTTGAGTAAACCAGGGCGTTACCGCCCAAGCTCCTCGACGGAACCGTACTTGCCCTATTAAGGCATACGGCTCTTCACATCATATTTAATCATCTATAGAATAAGCTTACGCTTATTGTCGGTTCTAATAATGGAAAAGTCTTCAATAAACCATTGTAAAATGTATCTAGTGTATAACTCTTTCTTTGACTTCTTCTATTTAGCCACTTAAAGAGTAACCATTTGACTATGTTTTGATAGCTTTTCACACCTCTTGTATTATCGGTAACTCCATAATATTGATAGTGTCCTCTTAGTTTCTGGTTAATTTTCTTAATCAGTTCACTTACAGGCATTATTCGATTCTTCTTAATCCATTCTTTCATTGCCTTTATTTTACTTTTAAATTTCTTCTTACTTGTTTTAACTTTACATCGAAAGAATCCTTTCTTACCATCTTCACTACAATAAAACGTAAATCCTAGGAAGTCAAAGGTTTCAGGTTTTCCCATTTCTCTATTCGTTCTATTTTTCTTGGCAAATCTCCCGAATTCTAATATCTTTGTTTTCTCCAAAGCGAGCTCTAATCCAAATTTCTTGAATCTTTCTATTAGCTTTAGATAAAATTCCTCCGCTTCCCATTTATTTTGAAAGCAACATACAAAATCATCACAATATCTTATCAAATAAGCTTCCCCTTTGCATTGTCTTTTAATTTTGACAGCAAACCAATAATCCAACACATAATGCAGATATACATTTGCAAGGACTGGTGAAGCTCCATTTCCCTGTGGGGTTCCTTGTTCGCTATTTAAGTATTTACCATCCTCCATGATTCCAGCTTTCAAGAATTTCTTAATTACATCTATGAATTTCTTATCTGCTATGTCATGCTCTAGAAATTTTATTAACCATTCATGGTCTACATTATCAAAGAATCCCTTTATATCAGCTTCTACAATGTAATTAACTTTGCGATATTGTACACTTTCTATGATTTCCCTGACTGCTTGATGACAATTCCTATCTGGTCTAAAACCATAGGATTCATTGAAGAATTTAGGTTCATACACCTCTATTAATATCTTTGCTATAACATTCTCTACTAATTTATCTTCATAACATGATATACCTAGCGGTCTCATCTTCTTACTTCCATCTTTTGGAATATACGTTCTTCTTATAGGTTCTGGTTTATAGCTCCCATTTCTCATTCGTTTTAATAAATGCTCCACGTTAGCTTTTAGATTTACAGAATAATCATCTTTTGTTATCCCATCAATGCCTTTTGCTTTCTTCCTATCCATTTCTTTATGGCTGGTTATCAGCGTCTTTTCATTGATATAACATGCAAGATTTTGAACCTTTCCATCTAGCCTAGCCTTTTCTATATTGTATTGTATTCCAAATAGCTCATTAATCATGTTCTTCAGCTCTCCTGTCTGCATACTTTTAAGCTTACTTGAAGCTATGTTGTGCTAATCCCTTCCCTCCATCTGCTTTCACAGATTTCTATGGTACTATGAATTAGTCGGACTTCCTATATTGCTTTTGCTCGTCTTGCTCGTTCCCTTACTTGACTTTGCATACTGATTTCTCAGGCACTATAGGACCTCAGCTGTTCTAATAACATACTTATCATCAAACTCGCCAAGCCCTCAGACCTCGGAAGAGTTCTATAAATCTCACCATTACGATTTATAGAATATTGTCTGCAACTTATATAATAGTATCGACCTCTTCATTTAGATAATAATTTCGCGGCTCAATAGCTTC
>JAJBWD010000502.1:0-4867 GCA_032907345.1 Bacillota bacterium
AAATATTAATTATACTTCTGATGAAATGTATGGTAATCCATATAAATATGATACTTATTATACATAGGAAGCTGTATTTGATATTACTAAAATGGATAATATAAAAGAAATAGAAGTTTTTTTATATTAGGAAAAAGATTTTTATGATAAAGAAGGAAATTATGTTCCTGTTGCCAGTTTAGATAATATTTTTGTTAAAAATGTAGAATTAAGTTTGGGTTATGATGCATTAGATTATGATACCGATACAGTTATTTTATATACAACAAATAATAAAACTTATACAGTAAATGCCTCTAGTAATTTAAAAACATTACATGCTCGTTGGGTTCATGTTATTGATGCTGAAGCAAGAGATGTCCGATGTTATGAAGATTATTCTCGTATTATTGGTGGTATTGAAATTAGATGGTATTAGTATTTATTAGCAGATGATATAACAGATGAATGGGCAGGAAACTTTTGGAAACAAATTCCTAATGCAAATGATTTTTCTTTATAGATAAATCCAGATATAACTTTAAATGAAGATAAATTTAAAGTAATTATTCATCCACTTGATACAGATAATTATTATGAAAGTAATATATTAATATTTACTAATGAAAATCCAGTAGCAGATAAAGCTACAGTGGATTTAATTAAAGCTTTAAAAATTACTTTTGAAGAAAATGAACCTCAAGGTGAATATTTATTATATGATTCTACTAATAAAATTCAAGATATGACTCAAGTAAGTAAATTAAGAAAGTTAATTGCAACTTATAATTCACTTATTACTGGAGAAACTACTCTTGATGGAGCTGAATCTATATAGTGGAGAATTCCTCTTACTAATACAATGATTTAGCGACCGCAAGAAGGAAGAGAATTTGATAGTGAAAATGATAATGTAGAATTTACTGATGATGGTTTATATTGCATTATAACTCGTGATGCTTCTTTATAGAATGGTACTATTGGATAGTTATTTAATAATTATGCTGAATAGTATTTTAGAATTAAAGAGTATTATAGCGAAAATGCTACAAATAATACAGTATATTGTAATGTTATAAAAAATAAAGTTTCTTATACAGCTGAAGTACAATTATTTTTTGGACCAAAAGGAACCAATGGTACAGATTATACTTTTTTATTAAAATTTGAATAGGGAAGAAATTGTTTATATCATAATACTGGAAGAACAGTTAATGGTTCTTTAGAGCCAGATTTAGATCCTTTAAAAATTTCAGCTGTATTATATGATTATACAAATAATGTTGTATCTAGTATAGATACTCCTATTCCAAAATTTACTTGGTATTCTTCAGATGGGGAAATAATTTTTTGTAATTAGATGGGAAATCCTTTATTAGTTGATCCATCAGATCCAAATTCAGGTTATATTACAGAATATTAGGCAAATGCACAAGTAAGTGATGGTAGTCATTTAGATATATATATTAGAAGAAAAGATAATAATAGTATTTGCCAATATAATATATTAAAAGCTGAAATTTCAATGGATATTGAAATTGGAGGAGAAGTTAAAAAAGGCACAACTCTTGAAGCTTATCTTCCAATACCTTTTGCATATTCATATGGATATTCAATAGAAGGTACTACTGAAATAATATATGATACATTTGGCAAATGTGAATATTATTATAAAAATCCTTATATATTATATTATGATAATACACCTCAAACAAACTCTAATATAGTCTGGACTACTAACCACGATGATGTGACTGCGGCCGCAAGTTATTATCCTAGAATGGGTGAAGGAACAATTAAATTAACTCAAAAAGAAGGAGAACCTTCTATTCAAATAAAAAGTGGTTAGTTAATTCCTCCATCAATGTTATTTGAAGGTATTAGTAAAAAAATAAATGTTGTTGCTTCTATTGGAAATATAGATTATTGGATTTAGCCTATTATTATGAGAAGAAATGTTTATTCTTCTTAGATGCTAAATTCATGGAATGGTGAATTGACAATTGATGAAAATTATGGTACAATATTAGCAACGATGTTAGGAGCTGGTTTTAAAGATAGTGCTAATCGTTTTAATGGCGTTTTAATGGGTGATGTTTCAGATCATGAACATCGAGGTACTGCGGCAGATGCTCATGCTGGAACAGGACTTTTTGGTTATCATGAAGGTGCCTAGTCTTTTGGATTTAAAATAGATGGTAAAGCATTTATTGGTAAATCTAATAAGGGACGAATTGAATTTGATGGAAATTCTGGTCAAATAAAAAGTATGTCTTATAAAACTGGTGTAGATGCTACTGGAATGTTAATAGATCTTGATGATGGATTTATTGATATTTAGGGTGCTACTAAAAATAATGTAGAAAATACAAGTGAAACAACACCAACATATACTAATACTTCCAGTTAGGTTAGAATTTCAGCATTAACACCATATATGATGGTAAGAGAAGATGGAAAAACAATATTTTAGATTGACACAACAACTTCTTTTATTTAGACGAATGATTATAGTGCAGCTGATAGAAATGGTGCAAGAATTACGTTAAAAGGTGCTAGTGATACAGCTAATAGTACAAACCCATCTTTTGAATTAAGGGCTTTTAGTACTCAAGGTGGAATTAAGATTTCTTCTATTTCTCCTTTTATTAAAGTTGATGCTTAGAATAGTGATAATGAATCAGTTACTATTTTTAAAATTGGTAATGATGAATCTTTTTTACAAACTGTTGATTATAAAGCTGGTGAATATACTGGAGCAAAAATTGTTCTTGGAGATTCTAATAAAAAAGCATCTTTTGAAATAAAAGGTTATAGTGATGATGGTGGAGTTAAAATAAGTTCATCTTCACCATATTTAGTTGCTTAGACTAAATTAAATAATGAATATAAAAATTTACTCTATATAGGAACTCGTTAGTATTATCTTTAGTCAGCAGATTATCAAGAAGCAAACGATTCACAATAGATTGCTGGAACTGGAACAAATATTAATTTAACTCAAGGAAAAATTACATCTTATAAATTTGATTTAAAAGCTATTAATACTAATAATGGTACAATTTATATAAGTAGTACAAATAATACATATCCTTTTAGAATTGAAGGTAGTAATAATAGCTATTTTAGAATTAAATGGAATGCAAGTTTTGAAGCTGCTTCTGCTCTTGGTAAAAATGTTAAATTTAAATTTGATTCTATTAATGGTACATTAGATCTTTAGAATGGAGATATTTCTGGTGGTACTATTAGTATTGGAGATGATTTCTTTTATGCTGATGATTAGCAGGTTGATCTTGGTCCTTGGCATGTTACTTCAGGAGGTCGAGATAATTTTTATCATGGAAATTGGAGTTCTTCATAGGTTGGTATGTCTGGTGATCCTGGAAATGGAAGATGGTATCTTTGGGCTAATGGACAGGATTTTTATGTTAATACAAGTGGAACAGGAATAAAAAATTTAACTGTTACTGGTAGCTGTGCTTTACCAGATCATAGTACAGTAACTTTTGGTGGTACTACTTTAGAAAGTATAGAAATGAGCATTTTGAATTATGATGATTGGCTAGAACGAATCTATGTTTATTAATACATGGTGCTCTTTAAATTCCTTAAACTGCGGGGACACCCTTAGAGCTTTAACAACCAAACAAGTGCAGGGATGTGCTTGCGGCGATGGAGTAACGGCCTCGGTAAGGTAAAATCGTTAAAGATTGGGCAATCAAACGCATCGAAACCTCTAGAACAGAGGGACGTTCAACGACTATAATAGGAACTCATTTGAGATGGTATAGTCTAATAGTCTTATGAAAATAAGAATGTAATAAATAATGCTTGTCAACTTTGACTGCTGAATTTAGTGGAAAAGAAGGATTAGCTAGTTCTGATATTTAGGATGATGCATATAATAAAGGATGGGAAGCTGGATGGAATTCTTATATTGCTCCTTGTATATGTGTTGGACATTCTTGGACTAACTAATAAATAATGCAAAGATGAAGCATAGATGATATATGATGTTGAATCAGGAGCCTGGGGATAGTATTGGTATAATTATGGATATGATATAGGCTATGATGAAGCGGTAACAACTCCTCATTGTGAATGTTATGAAGAATGTAATTGTAATCAATGTACATGTGATGTAATGTGTTGTGTGGATGATTGTCCTACACAAGGTTAGGAAAATCCCGAAGAGGGTGAAGGTTCTGGTCCTTAATGATTAAAGTTGTAAAATAGGCTTTATAGCCATTAGAAGAATAGAATTATAATCCATTTGAATAGTATATAGAAAATCCATATATTATAAAATTATAGTTTTTAAAAGTAATTTTATTTTTTAATACTTTAACAGAAGAAATTATAGAAATTTATAATATGGATAATAATGATATTATTTGGTTAATTAAGCACTGGTATAAAATTCCTAAAAATTTTGATTATAATAATTTTTATTAGAATATTTTTATTAGTAAGGTTCATCAACATAATAAAAACCCAATAAAAGATTTTAAAGAATTTACTATATTAACTTCTTTTGATTGTAATGCTAAATGTTATTATTGTTATGAAAATAAATATTGTAATAATAGAGATATTTACATGACTAAAGAAACAGCTGATAAAATTATTAATTTAGTTTTAAAAGAAAATAAATAGTAGCTTGGATTAACATGGTTTGGTGGAGAACCTTTAATTAATAAAGATATTATTAAATATATATGTTAGAAATTAAAAGAAAATAATATTTAGTATAAATCTAAAATTATTACAAATGGTATTTTATTTAATTCAGAGATAATATAGGAAGCTAAAGATTTATGGAACTTATCTTCTGCACAAATTACTTTAGATGGTTTAGAAGAAGCATATGAAAAAATAAAAAAAG
>JAJBWD010000503.1:0-3965 GCA_032907345.1 Bacillota bacterium
AAAAGATTGTTTTCTTATTTTTGTGCTTTATTTTCCACTGACCTTCTGATATAATTCAATTCCTTTTTTAAGGCGTGCAAGTCCGTCCTCCAGACGTTCTCTTGGGCAAGCCACATTGATTCGGATAAAGCCTCTTCCTGTTTCTCCATAGGATTCTCCTGCTGAAACATATAGTCCGGTTCTGCTGCGCAGAAACTTGCACAGACAGATAGTATCCTGTGTAAGCCTTCTGCAGTCAACCCACAAGAGATACGTTGCATGGGCAGGTACCAGATATAATGACTGAAGTTGGGATTCAATAAATTTCCCTGCAATTTTTCTGTTTTCTTCCAGATAAGAACGTAGTTCATTCAGCCACTCTTCTCCCTTAGTAAAGGCTGCAACTGTGGCTTCCATGGCTACTGCGTTTGGCTCAGCTACCTCATCTGTATTTAGCGCCTTATTCATTTTGTGCCTGAGTACCTCATCCGGAACTACTGCTGCTGCAGTCTGAAGGCCTGCTATATTGAATGCCTTTGTGGGTGCAATACAGGTAATACTGTTCTTTGCACATATTTCCGAAACAGATGCAAATGGGGTATATTCATGCTTCGTATCTGTCAAATCACAATGAATCTCATCTGAAAGAACAAGCACATGATGTTTAAAACAAAGTTCTCCAATCCTCTTTAGTGTCTCTTTATCCCATATCTTTCCTATTGGATTGTGAGGGTTACAGAGAATCATCATGGTTGTCTGTGGATCGGAAAGTTTATTTTCTAAATCTTCAAAATCAATGCTGTATTCTTTTCCATCGTACAGCAGCTTATTTTCCACAATATTTCTGCCATTATTAACAATGGAATTAAAGAAAATATTGTAAACAGGCGTCTGCACCAGTATGTTTTCTCCCACAGACGTCATTTTTCTAACAGCACTGGATACTGCAGGCACAACTCCGGTACAAAAAATCAGCCATTCTTTATCTATCTGAAAATGATGATGTCTATCCCACCAGTTATTGATGGCATGATACCAGGCATCCGGCACAATGGTGTAACCTAATATGCCTTTTGCCACTTTTTCCTGAACTGCTTCTATTATCTCCGGGGCAGTCTTAAAATCCATATCTGCTACCCACATAGGAAGCACATTCTCATCAACATCCCATTTCAGGGAATTGGTATTACGTCTGTCTGTTAATTCTCCAAAATTATACCGCATACTTTATTTTCCCCTTTATGATCCTTGTTTTCTCAGGATCTATTTTAGTTTTATCCATAATTAATTCGCCAATATCATCTGCCTGAATGATACCGCCTAATGGATTCATCACGCTGTCAATCACATTGTCAATCTGCACGTCCACCGTTGAATATTCAAATGCCAGTGTGGTATTCAAAAGGCGGCAGTTCTTCATCACAAGGTTATCTATATAGCACATACCCTGCAGACTCTCGATTGTACAATTTACAAAGGTCAGGTTTTTTGAATTCCATCCCAGATATTCTCCTGCAATAAATGAATCATAGACCGTTACATTCTCACAATTCCAGAACGCATCCTTTGACAGCATTTTTGCATTATGGATTTCAATATTTTTCCCTCCGTCGAAGGAATAGTTTCCCGTCAGTTGAAATCCGTCAATATTAATATTTGAACTGTTCATACCAAAATAGTCTCCCCTAGCTGTTACATTATTTAAAGAAATCCTGTCACAATTCCATAAGGTCTCGCCAGCATTTGGCATGGTAACATGATCTAATGTAATACCCTTTGCACGGCGAAAGGTCTTTGGTGCTTCAATGATTGTGTTTGATATGTCAATATTCTCCGTATACCAGATTCCTGAACGGGCCATCTCAAACAGTGTGCTGTCTTCTACCACAATATTTTTACAGTACCATAATGGATATTTCCATTTAAACATACTGTGGTCTATTTTAATATTCTGACTCTCCTTTAATGGAGATTCCCCATCGGCAAAGGTGGAATAGGAAACCTGCAGATCTTTGCTTTGGAATAATGCTCTTTCACCTTTTAGTACCTGCTGCTCTATTAGTTTCATTAATTTATCCTCCATTCATTTATAACGACTGTTATATTTTGTTTATTACATTGGAAGCAATATTTCTAACATTCTGTAATTACTCATGTTCTTTGCTTTACGTATATACTGCCTGCCTCTGTACCAATCTGAATTTTTGTCTTATGATTCCATATTTTAGAGTTGAGGGTTTCCATACAATTGATTATTAAATTCATAATTAATTGTATTTATAACTCTATAATAAAAGATAAAGTTAGCTCTATGTCAATACTTAATTTTAAAAATTCCTTAAAAATTTAAAATTTCTATGATTATAAATAATTAATACATGGTTTTATAAAAAAGTTATTGAACTCGAGTTAACATTAAACTTTATAATATAAATAATGCTATATATTTAAATATTTAGAGGACAGTTTTATGAAGTACGCAGCTGCCTTCAACATGAAGAAAAAATAGGAATCGACAACAAGGAATATGAACTGATTATTATTTTCTGCAGTTCTGCTTATAGTAATTGTAGAGAAAATTCCGGTATTAAGTTTCCCCTTTGAATTAAAAAGGAGAGAAAAAATAATGTAATTGAAAATCCTGAATTAAACTAAGAGTATCGCAGGTTAAAATTTTATATGGCAGCCATCCTGACAATACCTGCATCATGGCGGACGTTACGTATAACATAAAACAAGCAAGGCACTCTGCGAATGTGGACACAGTGTGCCTTGCTTTGTTGTATTTAATTTTAAGACAAACTAAAATTTAATGAACTAAGAAATTATGCTCATTTTTATATAGTTATTTTTTCTTAACGGGAATCCAAATTTCGCTGTAGTAGTTTTCATCCTGATTACCTTGCGGATAATCGGCTATATCGGTGTACATTTCAATATTGTAACCTGCTGCAATTTCATAATCCTTACAATTAGGCAGCCATTCTGAGAAGATTTTTCTATTCACATCCTGTAAAGATTTCGGCATTGCTCCCCTGCAGGCAAAAACCGCCCAGGTGTGTTTAGGAATAATCTTTGTAACAAAGCCATCAGGTATCTCTGTTGACGGATTGTAATTGTCTGCAATTAAATACTCAAACTCATCTGAACCCATACTCTCATCTATGCATACTCCGTACATTCCGCATACGAATTTTCCCTTTCCTGTTTGATAATGCTCTGTCCAAAAGTGTGGAATTTCTGTTTTAGCACTATCATACTTGAATACCTTTGATACGCCCATGACAGTAAACGTATCTTTTTCAACAATTTTGTAATCCATAATATAACCGCCTTCCAATGAAAATTTGATTTTTAGCGGAGCAAAGGATTTAATCATTGCTCCATCTTTTCGAGCAGCAGTAGGTGTGATGCCATGAAACCGAGTGAAAGCTTTAGTGAAGCTATCCGGTGAATCGTAGCCATATTTCAGTGCAATATCAATAATTTTTTCATCAGTGGAAACAAGCTCACTGCCGGCAAGGGTAAGCCTGCGCTCCCTAATGTACTCTCCCACTGTATAACCACAGAGCATTGCAAATCCTTTTTGGAAATAAAACGAAGATACAAATGCTCGTTTTGCAATGTTTTCTATTGTTAGTTCTTCGGTTATATTGTCTTCAATATAATTGATAGCTTTACCGATTCCTTCAATCCATCCCATAATCATCATCCCCATGTCTGTAAATATATCTTATTTCTTTTCAAGTGGTTATTCCCGACTTTCTGTGTTATATTTTGTCCTGTCTAAAAAGGTTATCTATGCATTAAATTGGAATTCATGTATCATTGGTAATTTGCTGCGATAATTTCCTTGAGCGTGACTTCCGGATTTCTCCATCTCTTCGCACTTTTCTCGCTTTTCTTGTGGATGGCTTTATGTGGGCAGTTGTGAATGCAAGCATAACAACTCATACAGTTTGTGCCAAACTGTGGGATGCCGTCTC
>JAJBWD010000504.1:0-4332 GCA_032907345.1 Bacillota bacterium
AGGGAAAAATCCCTGCTTGTATGTTTATTTTTTATTATGATTAATCTAAATTTTCAGCCTATATCCAATCTCATGATTTCCAACCCAGGCTAAGAAGATACTTGTACCTATACCCATTACAAAGCACATAATCCAAAGCGCCCTATTCCCATAATTAGTCATAAACCTGCCAAATACATAAGGTGCAGCGGAAGATCCTATTCCTGTAATAAGAGGTACAGCTGCATTGAATCTTCCTCTGTGGTTTATTGGAGAATGGTTTGCTATATAAACTCCGGTGTTTGTAGCTTCCAATATCTCTCCTATAGTATATAAAACAGCTGATAATATATATACTGGAAAGCTTTTTGCAAAGCCCAGCATCCCTAAGCCCACCGCAAAGAATATTGATGCTAGGGAAACATTCATTATAGGTTTTATCTTCATTGTTATCTTTATAATTAAGGTGGTTATTAAAATTATAACTATACCGTTAGCTGACATCATATATCCAAAATATTTCGGACCTAAATCTCCGCCGAAAACCTCCCGAAGCTGCAGAGGAAGAACAAATCTGATGCTTGAATATACAAAGGAATTAACCATAACACCAATAAGAAATAGTAAAAGTGAAGGCCTTCTTAAAAGTGCCTTTATTACATTTGAATCTTCCGCAGATTCATTGTCATCCTTATCTTTGCTGTTTTCAATTTCACTTTTACTTGGTGTTGTATCATCTATACAAAATAATAAAAGAAGCAGGGTTAACACAATTGTAATGGCATTTCCAAGAAATATAAGCCAGGTATAGTTTTTATATAAGAAAGCGGCAATCATAGGTCCAATGGAGAAGCCTAAATTTATTCCCAGATAAACAAGTGAATAAGCCTGTTTTCTATTGCCTTTGTTTGTCAGATCTGCTACCATTGCTGAGTTTGCAGGCTGAGCTGCATTACTTAAAAATCCGGCAGCTATTAACAGCCATGCAATTATTATAGAGTCCCCTAAAAAGGCACAGGGGAGATAACAGCAGGCAGTAAGTCCCTGAAATATTAGATATAGCTTTTTGCGTCCAAGCTTATCAGTAAGCTTTCCTCCAAGTACTGATCCTATGACCTGAGCTGCAGCACTTATTGCAAAATAAGTACCAGCTTTTTCTGCACTGAACCCTAAATGTTCAGTCAAAAATAGAGTTAAGAACGGATAAACAAAATTACCCATGGCGTTAACCACTCGTGCTATAGCTAAAATATATACAGGCCGCGGCAGGCCTTTATATATATTCATTCTTTCAAAATTCTTTTTAATAAAATTCAAATATTTATCCCCCAAATTAAAGCGTTAATATTCATTGTAGTTTATAAAGCATAAATAAACAACATAGATTTTGCTGCAGTAAAATAGCAGGAATCATTTTCCCTGCTATAGTAACCTTTATTACAAACCATATGTCTCAAAAAGCATTATAATATTATTGTTAGTTAGCTTATTAGTCAAAAGCTGCTTAAATTTAACTGTGTGGGTTTTGCTTTCTGATTTAAGCTTTTCTAATTCTTTAGATATTTCGCTTTGCTTTAATATTAAATCATCATAAAAATTTTCGAACTTTGCCAATTTACTTATAGCATCTCCGGAATACCCGTTTTCATCATGATATACCTTAGTATCATCTGCAATATAAGAATCATCACTATCTGATTTTCTTGTTAATCTATCCATATAATCTGCTCCTTTGTTATAATTTCTATGCTAAGCAAAATACCATGTCATTTTTTACAGTCACTTAAACATTCTCCGATAATTTTAATTCCCTTTTCAATTTCTTCTAAAGAAACCCTTGATAAGCCTAATCTTAGTGCATTCTTACCGGTATTATCAACGGTAAAGATATCACCTGGAGTAAATATAACATTTCTTTTATAACACTTTTCAAGTAACTCTCTTGAATCTATACCTTCAAGTTCCATATATATATGCATTCCGCCTTCTCCAAATATAAAAGACGGCTTTATATATCTTTCTATACAGCCTAATGCAAATTCATATTTTTCTTTATAAAATTTTCTCGTCTTTTTAATATGCTTTTCAAAGGCTCCGCTTTTAAGATATTCATATAATATTCCCTGATCTAAAAATGAGGTGTGAATGTTTTTGCATCTTTTAACGCTCTCCAGTGCTGCTATCATTTTTTTGTCCCCAAGTATCCACCCCACCCTGATTCCCGGAAACAATATTTTTGAGAAACTGCCGATATAAACCACACCGTTACCACTTTTATCCAATGACATTATAGGGGAAATGTGCGTACTGTTATATAAAAGCTCCTCATTAAAACCATCCTCTATTATAGGCACATTATATTTTTTAAACATATTATAAACGCTGTATCTTTTTTCAGCCCTCATTACTATTCCTGTAGGGTTGTGATAGGAAGGAATTAAATATCCGAACTTTATTCCTCCTGATTTCAGCTTATCTTCCAGCTCATTTATATCAATTCCATCCTGCTTCATACATACACCAACAATATTGAGACCTTGGACTCTCATGATTTTTATAGCAGTATTATGAGTAGGATTTTCACAAATTATCCTGTCTCCCGGATTTGTATAAGCTGTAAGCAGCATTTCCAGACCTTCTGTAAAGCCATTGGTTATGATGATATCTTTATTGTCTGTTTTAATTCCTTTTGTGCTCATGTATTCCAAAAGATAGTCCATTAATGGTTTGTAGCCTTTTGCATAACCATAATTAAGCAGCTTATGACCTTCCAGAGAGATTCTGCTAAAAAAAGCTTTTTTAAATTCTTCCATATCAAATAGTTCTCCGTCCGGTGAAATGCTTTTGAAGGAAATCAGATTCTTTTTCCATGGAATTTCATGTTTAACTATATCCAGTTCCTCTGCAAGTCTGCCATAGGTATTTGTCCTTTCATCCCAGGAAACCTTCCATTCATCCGTATCAAGAGACTGACCCGGAGAAACAAATGTACCTTTCCCCTTTATGGTATAAATAATCTCCTCATCTTCCAGGTTTTCATAGGCTGTTATCACGCAGTTACGGCTTATTCCTAAAGATAAGCTTAATTCCCTTGAAGATGGCAGCTTTCCATTACTGACCAACATGCCGCTTCTTATCATACCCTTTATATGGTTTTCAATCTGTAAATATAAAGGCTCTTTATCATTAAAATTAAGTCCTGAGAATATCAAACCTATTTCATCTCCTGATACATAGAGTATTCAATTATTTTATCCAGTAATTCGCTGTACTCTATTCCTTTGGCCTTTGCGCTTTTGGGAATAATGCTTGCCTGAGTTAAGCCAGGCAGAGTATTAACCTCAAGTACATATGGCACTTTATTACTTATTATCATATCAATTCTTGAATAGCTTTTGCAACCTAATACATCCCAAACCTTCTTAGAAATTTCATTAACTGCTTCCTGTAAATCCTCCTGCAAAATTACAACGGACTCATCTGCTCCCCCTGTCTCATACTTTGACTGGTAATCAAAAAATTCTCCTTTTTTAGGCTTTAACGATATAGTTGGAAAAACCTCTCCATTTAACACAAATGAGGTGATTTCTTCTCCCTTGATATATTTTTCTATTATAACCTCACTGTCATATTTAAGCCCTTCTCTTACAGCCTGTTCTATATCTTCTTCATGTTTTACATAAAAAGTTGCCACACTGGAGCCTCCATTGTTAGGCTTAACAAATACAGGGTAATTAAAGGCCCTTATTTTATCATAATCAATTTCCTCCAATGACTTAACCGTAATCCAGGGAGCAGTATTTACTCCCACACTTTGAATTATCCTTTTAGTCATCCCTTTATTCATGCAGACGGCACTGGTTAACACTCCGCAGCCGCTGTAAGGAATTTCTAACGCTTCAAGTAATCCCTGAATTGTTCCGTCCTCGCCAAACCTGCCATGCAGTGCTATAAAAGCAAAATCAATTCCCTTAACCTTCTCCGCTGCCTCTCTTTTAGTATTTATTACTATAGGTATTATCTCATCATATTTGTCTTTATTTAAATTTTTTACTACTTCTTCTCCGGACAGCAAAGAAATTACTCTTTCAGAGGATACTCCACCCATTATTACTCCAATTTTCATTTATAAACACTCCTTTACATACTTTATCCCTTATATTTTTATTATATGAATATACATTTAAATAAGAAAGAACCACTATCCATGTAATTTTCAGGGTTAGTGGCTCTTACAGATTATTTTAATAAATATTATAATTTCCATATGAATTTTATAATACCATAAATCATTTAGGGGGCTTTTTAATGTGTGATGAATCAGCTTTAGCCAAATTGTATATAGACAAATCA